>JADGNR010000626.1 GCA_017883415.1 Bryobacteraceae bacterium
GTCGGCGTGGGATCGCCCATGCCGTTGGCGCCCATCCCCACCACGTAGAAGACCACGGTGCCGTTGGCCGGAGGCGTCCACTTGAAGTGGAACGTGTTGGTGGGCTCGCCAGTGAGGCTCTCTCCCGCGGCGATCCAGTTCAGCTGGCTGTAGATCGAGGCCGGGTAGAACTGGGCATTCGCATCCACCGGTATCAGCGTTCCGCCGCTTTGCGTCGTCTCCTGGCCCTTGATCCGCGGGGAAGCCTGGTATCCAAATGCCGGAAAGGCGAGGTCCGTGATAGTGACGGTGATGGACTGGGTGACTCCTGGTGTGTAGGTGCCGCCGCCGGAAAAGGTGAGAAACACACCCATTCCGCCAGCCTGGCTGGCCAGCGGCGTGGTACTCGCGCCATGACAGGCCGCACAGGAACTCTCCCCCGGCGCGCCCGCCAGACCGGAGCCTCCGATCAGGCAACCGGGAATCGCCAGGAACAGAACTCCCGCTCCCGCCCGCACTCTAACCCGATGGTCCACTTCGTCTCCAGCGAGACCCGAGAACGTGAAGTCGCCCGTCAACGGGCTTGGCAGGCAGTGCCGCCTGCGATCGGCGATCTCTTCGCAGCTTCTTGACTCAATTGAAACCGGCAATCGCTGCGGAAGCAAGCACTTGTCCACCGAAACCGTGTAAATTCTTTTCCCATAAACCCAAGCGGCATGCGAGGCGCCACAGCAGCCGGGGCGCCGCTCCCGGCGAGCGGCCTTGTGGGCCGCCGGGGCGACACATTAGAACGCCCGGGCGGAGTGGATCCCCGCGGATTCCAGCGCCTCGGCCATTTTATGCAGCGCGGTCTTGTGGATCTGGGAAATGCGGCTTTCGTTGACCCCCAACTTATCGCCGATCTCCTTCATGGTCATGTCGTTGGTGTAGTAAAGAAGCATCACCTTCCGGTAGCGCTCTGGCAGGGTGCCGATGGCGCGCTCGAGCGTGCTCTTGAGTTGTCTCCGCTGGCAGATGCGATCGGGCTGCAACTCCGGGGTGGCGGCGAACTCCTGTACACGGTCGCTCTCCTGGTCCGTACGCGGCGTGGCGGAGACCAGGCACACGGTCCGCAATTCCATCTGCATGCGTCGCCAGTGTTCCATGCCGATCCCCATTTCCTGCGCTACCTCGGTGTCCTCCGGCGTGCGGCCGAGTTTCACGGAAAGACGATGGGTCACCGCGTCCACCTGCTTCTGCCGCCGGCGCAGATCGCGCGAAGCCCAGTCGAGTTGGCGCAGGCTGTCGAGGATGGCGCCCTTGATGCGGTGCTTGGCGTAGGCGTGGAAGGCGACGTTCTTGGTGTCATCGTACTTGGTCACGGCATCGAAAATCCCCAGCACGCCGGCATGGATGAGATCGTCGAGATCCACATGAACCGGAAGGTTCTCATGCACCCGGATCGCGATCGCTTTCACCAGCGGAAGGTGATCGAGCACAATCTGGTCGCGAGCTTCCAGGGAAATTCTGGCCCGCCGGCGTATCGACACACTTTGCACCCGCATCGTTTTTGTCCTTTTTTACGATTTCTTCTGGAGCCGGACTCCATCGTCCGGCAGCAGTAGGGGTGCACCCGTAGTGCCACGGTAAATTAGGGTATAAATACCTTATTTTCAGTTAATGGACTACGGAGCGCGCGTTCCGGAATGGAACGTGTTTCGGATTGAAACGCACGCTTGTTTCAGAATGGAAACCGGCGGCTACCAGCCGGCTTTGTAGGCGATCCAGGTCTTGACGGCGAGTCCGGCGAGAAGGATCCACACCGCGGTTCGCAGCAGGCCATCCAGGGTGACGGCGGCCAGCAATGCCAGAACGGCATAGGTGGCCATGGCGGGAAGGAACCGCTTGTTCATGAACCATACATTCTGACATGCGGGAGCGGGCGCGAGCGTTCCGCCCCGGCCGCCCCGGGCATCGGCACTGCGCGACAATGAAGGCATGCGGAAACGCGTTCTCGGTGCGGCATCCCTTCCGAGCGGCACAGCAGAGGGTCGCGAGTGGCTCAAGCTGCAGGAACTGGCCGAAGTGGAGGTCACTTCGGAAGCGGACGGCTACCCGGTGGAATCTGTTTTCAACTTCGGAGCGGGGCCCGGCTGGCGCGCGGCCCGGCCGGGCTCACAACGCATCCGGCTGGTCTTCGATCGGCCGCAGGCGATCCGACGCATGCGCCTCCAGTTCCATGAACCCGAAGTCGCGCGCACCCAGGAATTCGCGGTGCGATGGTCCGGCGGCCCGGACGAGTCCTTCAAGGAGATCGTGCGGCAGCAGTGGAACTTCAGCCCCGATGGGTCGACCAGCGAGTCGGAAGACTACGTTGTCGATCTCCAGGCAGTCTCCATTCTTGAATTGACCATCGATCCGGATCGCGGAGCAGGCCGGGCGCTGGCCACATTGGCCGAGTGGCGAGTGGGGTGAGACGGGGCCTATTCGAGTTGAAATGCCTGCTCGCGGATAAGGGCTTCTCTCACGGCCACAAAATCTGGATCGTTGATCGCGAGGACATGGATCGTGGCTCGGCCAATCGCGGTGTTG
>JADGNR010000342.1 GCA_017883415.1 Bryobacteraceae bacterium
GCGGAGGAAGGGTATCTCTCGCAGCCGCACACTTCGGCGGGGCGGATTCCCACCGAGAAGGCCTTCCGCTTCTACGTGCGCTCGCTGACGGCCAGCCGGATGGCGGCGGGGGAGTCGGAGCGGCTGAGCCACGAGTTGAGCGGGCTCGATACGGTGGGCGCGCGGGTGGAGCGCTCGAGCTACATCCTGATGGAGCTGACGCGGAACGTGGGAATCGCGGCGGCCATTCCCGCACTCACGCAGGAGCTGGACCAGATCGAGCTGGTCCCGCTGGCCGATAACCGCGTGCTGATGATTCTGGCCACGCGCGACCACATGGTGCGCAACCGCGTGGTGGCGCTCGACGAACCGGCTTCGCCCGACGAGCTGATGTCCATCCGCAACTACGTCAACCGCAATTTCAGCGGATGGCAGTTGCTGGAAGCGCGCCGCGAGCTGCTGCGGCGCATGCTGGAGGAGCGGGCGCTTTATGACGCGGTGATGCGCAAGCTGCAGGTGCTGTATCAGAAGGGGCTGCTGGATGTGGACACCTCGCCCGCGGTACACATGGAGGGCGCGTCCAACCTGCTGGGCCTGGACCTCCACCTCACGCGCGAAAAGATGCGGGAGCTGCTGTGCGCGCTCGAGGAAAAGAAGCGGCTCATCCAGTTGCTGGACCGGTTCCTGGAACTGCCTCCGGGCGAACTGGAAGTGCATGTAGGGCTGGAGGAGGTCCATCCCGCCATGAAGGACCTGGCGCTGATCGGAATGAACGTGCAGATGGGCAGCGGGCTGCCGGCCAAGGTGGCGGTGCTGGGCCCCATGCGCATGCATTACGAGCGCGTGATGGCGGCGGTGCTGCAGACCAGCCAGGCGCTGGGCAGAGCGCGATTTTAGAGCAGTCTGGTAAGCTAGGAATCGTGGATACCGAGAAGCCCGATCCAACTCCCTCCGGTGTGTCTTCCGACGAAAACGTCCCTGTGGAGACGCCGGAGGGCAAGCTAGCGGCCCTTACCACCGAGCGCGACCAGCTCGCGGCGGACAAGGCGGATTTGCACGACCGCCTGCTGCGGGCGCGCGCCGAATTCGACAACGCGCGGCGGCGCAACGAGCGCGAACGTTCGGAATTCCTGCAGTTCTCCGCCATGGAACTGCTGCGCGAGCTGCTGCCGGTGCTGGACGATTTCGAGCGCGCGCTGAAGGTGGAGACGGCCGATCGCGACTACGCCAAAGGCGTGGAGTTGATCTACCAGCGCCTCTCCGACACGCTCCGCAAGATGGGGCTGGAACCGATGGAGGCGGAAGGAAAGCAGTTCGATCCCAATCTGCACCAGGCGGTGGAACGGGTACCGGCGGAAGAAGCGGAGGACCAGACGATTCTGGGCGAGTTTCAGAAGGGCTATAATTTCAAAGGCAAGCTGCTGCGGCCCGCCATGGTGAGGGTTGCGGTGAAGCCGTAACGGCGCAAAAATCCCGTGTCGAAAAGAGATTATTACGAAGTTCTTGGTGTGGGCCGGGAGGCCGGCGAGCAGGACATCAAAGGCGCCTACCGGAAGCTGGCGCGGCAACACCACCCCGATCACCACCCCGACGACCCGTCGGCGGAGGACAAGTTCAAGGAAGCCTCCGAAGCCTACAGCGTACTGAGCGATCCGCAGAAGCGCGCCGCCTACGACCGCTACGGCCATGCCGGATTGCAGGGAGCCGGGGGAGGGGGCGGCTTCAACCCGGACACCTTCGCCGATTTCAGCGACATCCTGGGAGCGTTCGGCTTCGGCGACCTGTTCGGCGGCGGCGGGCGGCGGCGCAACCGGGCGGCGCGGGGCGAAGACATCCGCTACGATCTGGAGCTCAGTTTCGAAGACGCCGTATTCGGCATGAACGTGGAGATCCAGGCGCCGCGGCTGGAGGCGTGCGACCGGTGCCACGGTTCGGGGAGCGAGCCGGGCAGCGGGCCGAGCGCGTGCCCCACCTGCCACGGCAAAGGCGAGATTCTGTACCAGCAGGGCTTCCTTTCCATCCGGCGCACGTGCGGCACTTGCGGCGGATCGGGGAAGGTCATCCGCAACCCTTGCAGCCAGTGCCGCGGCAATGGCTACCGGCAGGCGCAGCGCAAGCTCAAGGTCAACATTCCGGCCGGGGTGGACGACGGCAACCGCCTGCGGCTGGCCAACGAGGGACAGCCCGGCGCCAACGGCGGCCCGGCGGGCGATTTGTACGTGTTCCTGAAGGTGAAGGAACACGCCTTTTTCGAGCGGCGCGAGCACGATCTGCACTGCACCATCCCGCTGAATATCGCACAAGCGGCGTTGGGCGCCGAAATCGAAGTGCCGACCCTGGAGGAGCCGCACCAGCTCAAGATTCCGGAAGGCACGCAGAACGGCGCCCAATTCCGCCTGCGCAACAAGGGCGTCCCAGTCCTCAACGGGGGCGGCCGCGGCGATCTGTACATCCACGCCGAAGTGAAGATTCCAGCGCGGCTCACGCGCGAGCAGCGGAAGCTGCTCGAGCAGTTGCGCGAGACCCTTCCGGTGGACAACGCGCCCGCCGAAAAGGGCCTGTTCGAAAAGGTGAAAGACTACTTCATGTAGGCCGGCGGGCGCTCGACTCAGTGCAATCTGACCGCCGAGACGCCGAGGCGCCGAGAATTGGATGGCAATTACCCGGCGTTCTCCGCGCCTTCTGGTGCTCTGATCCCCTGATTTCTCGGCGCCTCCGCGTCTCGGCGGTTTACCTATGTTCCGCGCTCAGCCGTTGATGTCCTCTTTGTTCTCGAGGCGCTTGATAATGGTCTCGATATTGGGCTTCTGCTGGTCGGGGACGCCCGCCGCCTGCGCGGCCTTGACCTCCTGGATGGCCTTGGAGAAATCGCCATCGGCGGCGTACACGCGCGCCTGCGCGATGTGTCCCAGCCAGTGCTCCGGGAAGCGCTTCGCGACGGTGCGGTAAATGGCCACCGCCTCCGCCTTGTGCTTTTCGGTCTGAAGCTGGCGGCCATAGAAATAGACCTGAAACGCGTTGCCCAACTCCAGGGCCCGGCTGGTGGCCGTGTCGGCATCGCCGGCGCGATTCAGGGCCTTGAGAATTCCCGCCTTGACGATCAGGTTGTCGAAGCGCTCCTCCAGCTTGATGGAGCTGTCGGACCACTGCAGCGCCTCCTCCAGGTTGACCTTCGCCTGGAGACAGTACTCCGCCGCCTCCTGCCAGCCCTGCCAGTTGTATTGGGCCAGGTTGCGGAGCTGATTGCGCAGGTTCTGGACGGTGACCTCCTTGGCGACCGCTACGCGGAACGGCACGGCGACCTTTTCCCAGCGCAGAGTGACGACGGCCGAGTCCGGCTTCACGTCGTCGAAATCGTAGGCCAGCGCCTCGTGGAATTCGCTGGGGCGCGGCTGCACGGTGACGCGCAGCGCGTCTTCATCCTGCTTATAGGTGAAGCTGCCCCAGGAGGTGGAGTTCTTCGAGAAGACGACGGTCCACGAATCCGCGGTGGGAATCATGTGCAGGCCGTAAACGCCCTTGGCCAGCGCGTGGTCTTCCACGGTCACGGGGTCGGAGAATTCGATGGTGGTGTTCTCGTTGGCGCCGGCGCGCCAGACCTTGCCGTAGGGCACGATGGCATCCCAGATTTTGCGCCCGCCCACGAGCGGCCGGTGGTAGGTGACGGTGATATCGGTGAGCGCCACGCGCTCGATCGCCACGGCGCGCTGGCTGGCGCGCGGCGTGGAGGTGATGAACGACTGGGCCGCGGCCGGCAGAATGGCGAGAGCGGCCGAGAGAGTGAGTTTCGACGGACGTGTAAGCATTCCTTTTCCCCCAGAGTGGATTGAGACTTTGAATATAGACGCGGATGGGGCGAGTTGGTGAGTGGGGTAGGCCTCCCGGCCTGCCTCCGCGCCGAGGGCGCGCTACACTCGGTGCGAACGGGGCCGCAGGCCCACTTGGGGGCAGGCCAGGAGGCCTACCCCACTACGGCAGATGCCATTCCAGCCAGGCCAGCATGTCCTCCTGGCGGTCGCGGTTTCCCAAACGCGACTCCAGGTTGACGTAGCGCACGCCGCGCGCGGCGGCCAGGCGGGAAAGCGAGCCATCGTCGGGTTGGGGGGCATGCTGCTGGAGCACCACGTTATACGGCGACTCCGACAGGATCTTGAAATCGGCCGGATCGGTGCACAGGAAAAAAGCGTGCGGATGCTCACGGTCGCGCAGCGACCCGGCGTCGCTGAGGGGCTCTTCGTGGGCCACCGAATAGTCCTCGGAATTGTTGTGCAGGGCGACGAGCAGGCCGCCGGCGGGCGGGAACAGGGCGGCGATCAGCTTGGGGCGCCCGCGATCGAGCAGGTCGAGCGCATGGGCGATCCGCTCGGGCGGCCAATCGGGGTTCAGCGATTTCAGGTTGATTTCCGCGCCGGCGCGGGAGAACATGCGGTTGGGATCGATCTGCCCGCCCTCGAAGGGCACGTTGCGGGTAGGGGATTCGATGAAGAAGGCGGTGCCGTCGTGCGCCTGCATGTGGCGCAGGAGCAATCCGCGCGCGGTCTCCTCGTTGCCGTGAATCCACAGGTAGCGGCGCTTCGAGCGGCCGCTGCGGACGATGCGGAAGCGGACGCCCGCCAGGCTGACATGGCCGGGCCGAAAAAACGGCAGCCAGCCGAACAGCGACGCGAAGGCCAGAAACTCGCGCCGCGAGCAGGTCGCCGGCCGGCTCACGGGAGCTCTTCCCCGACAGGCTTTTTGTGCTTCGGCCTGCGGCGCGCCGCTTTCGGCTCGATGGGGCGGCCCGCGGGAACGCGGCCCACGCGCTCGCGCGCGATGGCCTTCACCTCTTTGCCCAGGTCAAAGGTTTTCTTCTTGCGGGCCAATCATCCTCCGAATCGCCGCGGCCAGTTTTTCGGGCGTGAACGGCTTGTGCAGAAAGCCGACCCGTCCGGGAGCGGTGGCTTCCACGGCGCTCATATCCACAGGATACCCGCTCGCGGCCAGCACGCACAGCGCCGGGTTGGCGCGGAGCATGCGCAACGCGAGATCTTCCACACCGGGCCCGGGCATGGTGGCGTCCAACACTGCCACGGCAAAGCCGGCGGGGTCCGCGGCGACCGCATGCCACGCCTCTTCGGTGCTGTCGGAAGTGGTGACGGCGAATCCCAGGCGGGCGAGGTAGACGCTCATCATCTTCAACAGCGAAGGCTCATCGTCGGCGATGAGGATGCGTCCAGCGGCGTGGCTCATGGTTGACAGTTGTATGATCGCCCTATGAGATTCTATACGGACTATCTCACATTCAAGACCGCAAAACACCGGGACTATATCAACATTACGCCGCAAGTGGAAGGGGCCCTGCGGACGAGCGGCATCCAGGACGGTATGATTCTGGTCTCGGCCATGCATATCACGGCGGGGGTCTGGGTCAACGACGCGGAGGACGGCCTGCTGGCCGATATCGACGAGTGGCTGGAAAAGCTGGCGCCGTTCCGCCAGGACTACCGCCATCACAGGACCGGCGAAAGCAACGGCGATTCGCATTTGAAAAGCCTGCTGGTGCACCACGAAGTGATCGTGCCGGTGACCAAAGGGAAGCTGGATTTCGGCCCATGGCAGCAGGTTTATTATGCGGAATTCGACGGGCGGAGGTCGAAGCGCGTCATTATTAAGGTGATGGGCGAGTAAGGATGAAAGGGAATCGGCGCGGGCGGCATTTCAGGAGTGGATGGAAAATATGAGACGCGTTTTCTTTTCTCTGTTGCTGAGCGCCGCGCTGGCGCAACCGGCGGAGCTGCCGGTGAAGCAGGTGGTGCTGTACAAGCACGGCATAGGGTTCTTCGAGCGCGCGGGGCGGCTGGGCCCGGGGGAAGCGGCGCGCCTGGATTTCAACGCGTCGGAGATGAACGACGTTTTGAAATCGCTGACCATCGAGGAGCGGGGCGGGGGCAAGATCTCGGGCCTGCGCTACGATTCCATGGATCCGCTGAGCCACAAGCTGGCGGAGTTTCCCTTCAAGATCGGAGAGGCGCAGGCGCTCAGTGCCATGCTGGATCAGCTCAAGGGCGCGCGGCTGGAATTGAAGTTCGGCAGCGAGACGGTGACTGGCGCCATCGTCAACGGGCGCGTGATTCCGGGCAGCGACAAGTCGGCCGAACGCGAGCAGCTCACCCTGCTGCTGGACACGGGCGAAATGCGCAACGTGGACCTGAACGCGGCCGCGGGCATCCGCTTCCCCGACGCGCAGTTGCAGCAGCAGTTCAAGGACTACCTGGCGGCGGTGGCGGCGGCGCGCTCCAAAGACAAGCGCAGCGTGTATATCGATTCCACCGACGCCAAAGAGCGCGAGGTGGTGGCCAGCTATACGATTCCCTCGCCGGTGTGGAAGTCGAGCTACCGGCTGATCTTCGGCGCCGGCGGGCAGCCGGTGCTGGAGGGATGGGCCATCGTGGACAACACCACGGGGGAGGATTGGACCAAGGTGCAGCTTTCGCTGGTCTCGGGGCGGCC
>JADGNR010000343.1 GCA_017883415.1 Bryobacteraceae bacterium
CCGTTTCCACGCTTTCGCCATGGTCAACCCGCTCGCCGGGAACGCGGCCATCGCCAAGGGCCTCGATGCCGTGTGCCTGTTCCCCGCCATGCACCAATACTCCATCGCCGATGCGCGCGTGGAGCCGCTGCTGGTGCAGGCCGCGGAAGCGCACTGCGCGGTATTCGTGCACTGCGGCGTGCTGACCGTGGGGGTCCGCCAGAAGCTGGGACTTCCCTGCCCCTTCGACATGCGCTATTCGAATCCCATCGACCTGCACGCGGTGGCGTTGCGCTATCCCGCGACGCCGTTCCTGATCCCGCACTTCGGCGCGGGCTATCTGCGCGAAGCGTTGATGCTGGCCGACCTGTGCCCCAACGTCTACCTGGACACCTCCAGCAGCAATTCCTGGATGCGCTACGAAGGACTGGAGCTGAAGACCGTATTCCGCCGCGTCATCGAGGCGGCGGGCCCCGAGCGCCTGCTGTTCGGGACCGACTCTTCCTTCTTCCCGCGCGGCTGGAACTACGAAGTGTTCGAAGCGCAGATGCAGGCGCTGCTGGCGCTGGGAATCAGCGGCGAGGAAGCGCGCCTGATTCTGGGAGAGAATCTGGAGCGGATCTTCGGGGGGCAGGGTTTGCAGCAAGTTGCAGCACTTTAACGCTGATATCCTGAAGATCGAGAGGCTATCGGGTAATGAACGAGATCTTGAACAGGATTGCAGTGGACCCTCAGATCTGCTTCGGCAAGCCATGCATTCGCGGGACGCGGATTTGGGTTTCGTTGCTTCTGGACTTCCTCGCCGCCGGCGCGACCATTGAAGAAATCCTGGAAGACTACCCGCAACTCAAGCGCGAGGACGTCCTGGCCGCAATTGCCTATGGGGCCGAGATGAGTCGTGAACGATATGTGGATTTGCCGGGCAGCAGCGCCGCATGAGATTCAAACTTGACGAGAACCTCGGTTCTCGATCGGCGCGCCTTTTCCCTGAGCCGGACCACGATGTCGGAACCGTCTTCAAGGAAGGTCTACGTGGTGCGAGCGACGAGCTTATTTTCGAAACATGTATTCGGGAGAACCGATGCCTGCTGTCGCTCGATCTCGACTTCGCGGACGTAGTCCGTTTTCCACCACACAAGACCGCTGGAATCGCCGTTTTGCGTCTACCGAAAGGTGCGTCATTGAGCCTGCTGGAGAAGTTCGTGAGCGATTTCTTGAGCATGCTGGACGCGGCGCCGATCACCGGTCGGCTTTGGATCGTCGAGGCAGGTCGCATTCGCGTTCACGAGAGTACGATGATTGAACCGAATGAGGGGGACTGACGACGATCTGGGAACCACCGAGGTCGGCATGACCGTGTGCCGACACCACTCGCGGCATCGCCGATGAAGGCGCTGCTCGCGCTGGGAATCAGCGGCGAGGAAGCGCGCTTGATTCTGGGGGAGAATCTGGAGCGGATCTTCGGAGGACAGGCGGAACGGCCGGCGGTCGCAGATGAAGAAGCTGCCCCGCGCGGCTGAGGGGCTCGTGTATACTACGTTGCGGTATCGGAGCCTTACCATGTCCCAATCAAACATCGATCTGATCCAAAACCTCTACGCCGCCTTCGCCCGTGGCGACGGCGCGGCTGTCCTCGCCGCCATGGATGCCGGCATTGTGTGGAACGAAGCGGAGAATTTTCCGTACGCCGACCGCAATCCCTATATCGGGCATGCCGCTGTTGCCGAGGGCATCTTCTTCCGCCTCGCCACCGAATGGGATCGCTTCCAAGCGCTCCCCTCCGAGTTCCTCGATGCCGGCGACACCGTCGTGGCGCTGGGCCGCTACCAGGCCACTTACAAGGCGACCGGCGCTCCTCTCGACGCCCAATTCGCCCACATCTGGCGCCTGCGCGACCGAAAGATCACGGCCTTCCAGCAATACACCGACACCGCCCAGGCCGCTGGCGCCGTGCACGGCTAGCGAACCATGGGCAGACCGGCAACATTGCTCGAAGGGTTATGCGGTCACGCACTGTCACTCGGCGCTCAATCCATTGAGGTGGAGTGCAAAGACGGCGGGGAGTGGGTCTTCGCCAAAGGCGGCACAGGCATTAGAATCGCAAACTACCCAAGCTCCAGCGCCGATGCGAAAGAGTTGCGCGGGAATCTCTACGCCGCCGCCAAAAAGCCCGTTCGCACCGTTGTCGCCGGACGGGTTTACATTCTCAAAGTAGGCGTAACCGAGAGTTTTGGCGAGGATGCTTTCGCGGTGAGCATAAATCCGGCGCCGAAGCTCGATCCGTCAGTTGCACCAGCATTCACCGCAAAACAAGGTCAATATCTGGCCTTCATCTACAACTACACGAAGATCCACCAGCAAGCTCCTGCGGAGTTGGACCTGGAGCGCTACTTCCGGGTCTCCCCGCCCGCGATTCACGATATGATCAAGACCCTGGAGCGCAACGGACTGATCGAGAGGACCCCTGGGAAGGCCCGCTCCATTCACCTGCTTGTACAACCGGAACACCTGCCGCGATTGGAATAAGGTTGCCGATTCCAATCGAACAGCGGTCGGCAGGCGAAAGCGCCTGCCCCACAAAGTCCCGCGCGAACCGCTGAAAGCTACGCCACCGGCGCCGACAGTGCTTTCTCCGCGGCGGCGCGGCTGTCGCCGACGGGACGGTAGCCTTGCTGCTTGAGGGCGGCTTCCAGGGCTTCGAGGATCAGCAGGACATTGTCCGCGGTCGAGCCGTAGCCCATCAGGCCGATGCGGAAGACTTTGCCCGCTAGCGGGCCGAAGCCGCCGGCGATTTCGATGCCGCGCTCCTCGAGCAGGTATTGCCGCACCTTGCCATCGTCCACGCCTTCGGGGACGCGCGGCGTGTTGAGGGTCCACAGCCGGTGATGGTCGTCGACCAGCATCTGCAGTCCCATGGCTTCGATGCCCGCCACGAAGGCCACGTGGTTGCGGCGATGGCGCTCCGAGCGCTGTTCGAGACCCTCCTCGGCCACCATGGCGAGCCCTTCGCGCAGCGCGTAGAACAGGGTCGCCGAAGCCGTGTGGTGGTACTTGTGGCCGGAATAGAAGGTGTCGAGCAGGCGGAGGTCGAGATACCAGGAGGTGACCGGGGTGGTGCGTTTCTTGAGCCAATCGAGGGCGCGCGGCGAAACCGTCATGGGCGCGAGGCCGGGCGGGCAGCCGAGTCCCTTTTGCGTGCAACTGTAGGCGATGTCGATGCCGTTTTCGTCCACCAGCACGGGCATGCCGCCGAGCGAAGTGACGCAATCGGCGATCACGAGCGCGTCCACCTCATGGGCCGCCTCGCAGATGGTGCGGGACTGGTTGAACATGCCGGTGGAGGTTTCGGCCTGTACGAAGGCCACCACGCGCGGGCGTTCGCGGCGGATGAAATCGCGGGCCTCCTGGGGGTCGAACGGCTGGCCCCATTCTTTGGTGAAGGGCACGACGTCGGCACCCTGCCGGCGGGCCATTTCGCCGATGCGGTCGGCGAAGTAGCCGTTGGTGAGCAGGGCGAATTTCTGCCCCGGCTCGACGAAATTGGCCACCGCCGCTTCCATTCCGGAGCTGCCCGTTCCGGAGATCGCCAGGTTGAACTCATTGGCAGTGGAGTAGGCGTAAGCGATCAGCAGCCGGATCTCTTCGGCCACCGCAAAGAAGAACGGATCGAGGTGCCCGACCACGTTTTGCGACAGGGCCGCATACACGCGCGGCGAGACCATGCTGGGCCCCGGCCCGAAGAGCAGGCGCTGGGGCGCATGCAAAGGAGGATACTGGTGCGGCATAAGAACCAGTGTAGCGCCGGGAGCGCTATTTTTTTCCTTTGGTGCGCTTGTACTCTTCGCGCAGCGCCTGCAACTGGCGCGCGTGCGACTCGGCGTGCCCGGCGTAGCCGTCGAGCAATTCGCCGAGCGTGACGCGCCCCCTCTCGGTGTGGTTGCCGGCGCGATCGAACGCGGCTTCGGGCAGATCTTTGAGGAGCTCGTAATTCTCCGCGCGGAGGCGGCGAAAGGTATCGAGCGACTGTTTCGGTTTGCGCCGCGCGTAGTCCAGGTTGTCGGTCCACTTGTCCTGGTCGTAGGCGATGAGGGTAGGGACGTCCTCGGCGACGAGTTGGCGGAAGCGGTGGGCGCCCACCAGTTCGGCATCGGCGAGATGAGCGACAATCTGCCGGATGCTCCACTTTCCGGGAGCGGTCACGAAATCTTCCTCCTCGCCGAAGACGCCGGTGAGCACCATGGCCAGCACTTCCGGACCGCGGCGGTATCGTTCCAATAACGCGGATAGATCGGACATAGATTTGGGCTCAGTAATAGTCCGCGCAGCTCATGTAGTAGCCGCACGTTTCGCACACCAGCTTACACTTGCGCTCCGCCAGGCGGGTGGAGCAGACGGGGCAATACAGCATCGGTTCGTTTTCGGAGCGGCGATCTGCGGGCGGCGGTTCCCGGTGCGCCGCTGTTTCAGGTTCCCTCACGGATGGAAAGATTATACCGCCCCCGATCCCCTACAATAAAAAGCAACCTCTATGAAACTTCGCCTGGCGATCCTATTGGTGGTTTCGGTAGCGCTGGTGGGGGGACAGAACCGCCCGCCGCGTCTGGTGCGTCAGGCGTCGCGGGGCACGCGGGGGGCCGTGGCCGGGGGTTCGGAGTATGCCACGGAAGCGGGCATGCGCATGTACCTCAGCGGCGGCAACGCGGTGGATGCCGGGATCGCCACCATGCTGGCGGCCTCGGTGGTGGAGTTCTCGCACTTCGGCCTGGGCGGGGAAGCGCCCATCCTGGTGCGCGCCAAAACGGGGAAAGTGTATGCCATCGCCGGCGTCGGCACCATGCCGAAACTGGCCACCGCGAATTTCTTTCGCGAGCACAAGCTCAAGCCGGACGAGATCGTGGACCCGCCCAGCAGCAACGGAATGAAGAGCTGGATCCCGGTGGCCGGCATCCTCTCCGCGCTGGTTCCGGGCATGGTGGAGGCGGCGCTGGTCACGCTGCGCGAATTCGGCACCAAGTCGTTCGGGGAGGCCTTGCAGCCGGCCATCGAGCTGGCCGACGGGTTCCCCATCGATGAAATGCGCGTCAATTCGCTCGAAAACAGCGCGCCGTACCTGGAGACGTGGCCCTCCTCGAAGCGCGTGTTCCTGCCCAACGGGCGCGTGCCCAGACTGGGCGAGATCTTCCGGCAGCCGGACCTGGCGCGCACGCTGCGCTCCATGGCGGAAGTGGAGAAGAAGGCCCTGGCCGCGGGCGCCACGCGCGCCAAAGCCATGAACGCCGTCCGCGATTATTTCTATCGCGGCGAAATCGCGCGCCGCATCGACGAGTTCTCGAAACAGAATGGCGGCCTGCTGCGCTACGAGGACATGGCGGCGTTCCGCCTGGAGCCGGAGGAGCCCGTCTCGACCACGTTCCACGGCTACACCGTTTACAAACCCGGCTTCTGGACCCAGGGTCCCACCATGATCGAAGCCCTGAATCTTCTCGAGGGGTTCGATTTGGTCGAGATGAAGCCCAACTCGGCGGATTACATACACACCCTGGTGGAGTCCCTCAAGCTGGCCTACGCCGACCGCGACACCTACTACGGCGACCCCAAGTTCGTGCATATTCCGGCCGAGACGCTGCTTTCGAAATCGTACGCGGCGGAGCGGCGCAAGCTCATCACGGGCGTCGCTTCGCTCGATTTTCGTCCCGGCCAGATCGGCGACCACCCGCCCATACATCCCTTCTATTCGGAGATCGATCGCTACAAGATCGACCCCGCCCTGCTGGCCAAAGACACCACCTGCGTGGACGCCATCGACAAGGACGGCATGGCCATTTCGATCACTCCCTCGGGGGCGTGGATGCCTTCGGTGGTTGCCGGCGACACGGGCATTCCGCTCACCGAACGCGCCCAGAGTTTCCTGTTGGTCCCAGGCCATCCCAATGAACTGGCCGGCGGCAAACGGCCGCGTGTGACGCTGAGTCCGACGCTGGTAGTGGGGCCCGACCAGAACCCGATCGCGCTGTCCACGCCCGGCGGAGACGTGCAGGAGCAGTCGCTGATCCAGGTGCTGTTCTACGCGGTGGAGTTCGGCCTGAACGCGCAGGCCGCCGTGGAGGCGCCCCGGTTCCAGAGCGAGCATCTGGTTTCCAGCTTCGACAATCACGCCATGAATCCCGGGAGCCTGCTATTGGACGAGCGCACGCCCGCGGCCGTAGTGGCCGAGTTGCAGAAGCGGCGCCACGTGGTGGAGATGCGCACGCGCTTTAACAGCGGGTCGGCGCCGGTGTTCGTCCGCATGCATCCCGGCGGGATGATCGAAGCCGGCGCGGACCCGTATTACTACCGGTCGGCGCAGGCATGGTAGGACCGCTGTTCGAGGAGCCGGGAGGTTTCGACCGCGAGGGGCTGGCGGCGCGGCTGCGCGCGCTGGCGGCGGAGAACATCTACATTGGCGGCAGCTCCTGGAAGTACGAAGGCTGGCTGGGGCAGGTCTACA
>JADGNR010000627.1 GCA_017883415.1 Bryobacteraceae bacterium
GGCCGACGCCGCCGGCAGCGGGGATCTAATGAAGAACCGGCGTTCCTGCTGTGTTACGGCAACTCGGCGAGCAGACGGTCGATATCGGCGGGGCTGATGTAGAAATAGGGCGAGGTGCGGATCCAGCCGGCGCGCGGGGCGGTGGCAATGCCGGCGGCACGCAGTTGGCGGACGGTCTCGGCGGCGTCGATGCCCGGCTTGCGGAAACTGACGATGCCAGCGCTGGTTTCCGGGGTACGGGGGCACATGATCTCGTAGCCCTTGGCCTCGACGCCGGCGGCGATGCGGTCTCCCAGATTCTGGACAACCGGGGCTATAACTCCGGGGCCGACTTCAAGTAAAAATTCAATCGCAGCTCGTAAACCAAAGCAACCAATTGTATTTAGCGTCCCACACTCATAGCGGCCGGCATCCGGCCTAAGGGTCATGTCGCGGGAGGCGTAATCGTTGTATGAGGCGACATTGGTCCAGCCGAACTCGACGGGTTCGACGCGTTCTTGCAGTTCCTGACTTATGTAGAGGATGCCGCATCCCTCGGGCCCGAGCAGCCACTTGTGCCCGTCGGCGGCCAGGGCATCGACTCCCCAGGCGCGCACATCGACCGGAAACGCGCCCAGGCCTTGAATCGCATCCAGCATATAAATGCAGCGATTACGGCGGCAAATTTCACCAATCGCTTGACCGGGAGCGCGATATCCGCTCAGGAATTGCACAAAGCTGATGGAGAGCAGGCGCGCGCCGCGGCAGGCCTGGTCGATGCGGTCCAGGGGGTCGGTGACGGAAAGCCAAGTCACGGCCACGCCTTTTTGTTCGAGCCGCTTCCAGGGGTAAAGATTAGCCGGGAATTCCTCGCGGAAAGCCACCATACGGTCTCCGGGCTTCCAATCGAGGCCCATGGCGACGGTGGCGATGCCCTCGGAGGTGTTCTTCACGAGGGCGATTTCGTTGCGGTCCGCGCCGATCAATTTCGCGGCGGCGACGCGCAATCCTTCATACGCGGCCAGCCATTGGTCGTAGTGCAAGCTGCCGTTCCGCATGCAATCGTCCGCGAGTTGTTTCATGGCCTCCGCGGCCGGGCGGGTGAGCGGCGCCACGGCGGCATGGTTCAGATAGATCAGCCGCTCGCGGACGGGGAAGTGTCCGGCATATTGTTCCCACAGGCACGGTGGGGCGGAAGATTTTGCATCCACAAAAGAGCCCATTCCCTCTACAATACGTTAAGAGGGCCAAGGGAGGCACCCATGAGATTTCTGGCAGCCGCCATCCTGAGCGCGGCGCTGGTTACGACCACCGCGCACGCGGGCGACAAGAAGAAAGACGACCCCAGCCAGATCGGCAACCGGGACGTGGGCAAGGGCGTCAATTTCTACTCTCTCGAACGGGAGATGGCCTTGGGCAAGCAGTTGGCCGAGGAAGTACAGCGGCAGGCCAAGATGGTGGACGATCCGCTGATCGCGGAGTACGTCAACCGCCTGGGCCAGAACCTGGCGCGGAACTCGGATGCCAAGGTGCCGTTCACGTTCCGGGTGATCCAAGGCGATGCGCTGAACGCGTTCGCACTTCCGGGCGGCTACATATTCGTGTATTCGGGGTTGATCAAAGTGGCGGATGAGGAGGACGAGTTCGCCGGCGCGGTGGCGCACGAGATTGCGCACGTGGCCGCACGCCACATGACCCGGCAGGCGACCAAAGCCGAACTGGCGGATATTCTGACCCGGCCGCTGGGGGCGGTGCTGGGCGGCTGGGCGGGATATGGCGCGCGGCAAGCCGCCGGCCTCGCCATACCGATGACCTTTTTGAGCTTCAGCCGCCACGACGAAACCGAGGCGGATTACCTGGGCGTACAGTACATGTACGCCGCCGGGTACGATCCCAACGGCGCGGTGAGCATTTTCGAGAAGATGGAATCGCTGGAGCGCAAGAAGCCGGGCGCCATCGCCAAGGTTTTCTCCACCCACCCCATGGATGCCGACCGCATCAATCGGACGCAGCAGGAAATCGAGCGGATTCTCCCCTCCAAGCCGGAATACGTAGTGACCAGCTCGGATTACCGCGACATGCGCGAGCGCTTGCTGGATTTGGAAAACCGGCCCAAGGGCGCGGGAGAGGACGGACGACCGCGGTTGCGTGTGAATCCAGGCTCGGGAAAGTCCGGGGAGCAGACCGATTCCGAGGGGCGCCCCACCATTCATCGCCGCGATCTGATGGAGTAGACGCGCTGGCGGTTGCGCCCGTCTGACACTAGAACCGGCCGGCGTATTCCGGCGAGGAGATAAAGGCTGCCGCGAGGTCGCTCACCGGCACGCCGCCCTGCAAGGCCGCGGTCCATTTCTCTACGCCTTTGGCATCGCCCGACCGCCGCATGAAAGCCAGGAAGGCCAGATTGGCGTTCACCCGGGCGGCGATGTGCGCATCGAACTCGGGGCTGGTGAGCACGCCCTGCAGTACTTCGCCGCGCGCTCCGCCCTGGTCCAGCTTCGAGCGCAGGGAATCCACTTCCTCGGCATTCGGTTCCCGGCCCAGCAGGTTGTGATAGACCGCTTCC
>JADGNR010000344.1 GCA_017883415.1 Bryobacteraceae bacterium
GTTAGCGCGCCTTCGGCGCGGGGCAGGCCGGGAGGCCTACCCCACTGGAGGGCGCGGGTGGCGCGGGGTTCACTGGATGGCGATGGACACCTGGTCGTGAAATGCATTGGGCGTGGCGATGGCCAGGGGGAGCGCTCCGGTGGCGCCAAAAAGCGGCGGGATCTGCACGTTGATCTGGTACAGCCCCGGGAAGCCCGGAGCGAGCCCGCTGAAAATCACGTTGGCCGGCTGGCCCGCCACCAGGACGCAAAAACTCGCCGCCGCGCAGGTGGCGCTGGCGGGAAGGGTGGTGGCGCTCGGAGGATTCACACCGCCGGCGGTGCCATCGAGCACGGCCGGGTTCACCGTGCCCATGCCGGTGAGAAAAATGGACACGAACTCTCCCGCCGTGGCGGGGTTGGCCGCCGTGACCACGCCCAGTTTAGGGTCGCCATGCACCACCGCCGCGGCTCCCGTGCCACTCTGGTCGAGCGAGAAGATGCCGGGCGATGTGGCCGCCACCGCGACCGTGACGGTGTTCGAACTGGCCGTCCCATTCTGCACCACGATGGTGGCCGCCGGTCCCTGGGTGCCGTAGGGCACCAGGGCGTTGACTTGTCCGGGGCTCACCGCGAACAGAGGCGCCGCCTTGCCGTTCACCAACACGGTTACGCCATTGAGCGTAAGCGGGTAAGGCGGCGCGGCGGTGGCGTTGCTCCCGGCCAGGCCCGAGCCATACAGCGAAATAAACTCGCCCGGCGAAATGGGATTGCCGGCCGGCGCGGAACTGGCGCCGTTCACCACCCCCCGCGGGTCCAGAAACACGCCGCTACCGCTGAGGGAGGCCATGGGCGCTCCGAAGAAGATTTCGTACGCGCCGGCATCGTCCACGCTGATGGTGGAGCCGACGAACATTTTTCCACCGGCGCCCAGCCCGACCGCGCTCAACTCCTCGGTGCCCGACCCATCGCTTTCGAGAGCGTAGGCATCGGTGGCAGTGAAGTCCGACGCGCCGAAGCCTAGCGCCTTGAGACGCCGGCTCCACGTCACGAACCCCAGCCCGCGCGCCACGGCCGAGCCCGCATAGCCGGTCACGGCATTGGGATCGAGGCGCAGCCCGGCGCCCCAATAATTGCCGCTCCAGGTGGCGGCGGTGGCGTTGGCGGCCGCTCTTATTCCAATGACGATATCGTGCCCGCCATCGGCCGTGGAACCGCCCAGGAGGATGTTGCCGTCCGCCGAGAGATACAGCGTCCTGCTTCCGCTCAGCAGGGCCGCGTTGGAGGCCGCTCCGAACGAGGCGCTGCCTACACCATCCGCACCCATGGTATAGGTAGCGCCAGCGACCGGCTGCGCGGCCGGCGCGCCGTTCGACAGATTCGCGGCATGCCCCTGTACGTTGAAGCTTGTGAACTGGCCTGGCGCGGTGGAACTCAGGCTGAAGATGGTATTGCGCGCATTCGCCGCCGAGGCGCCGGGGAATTCCAGGCTGACGGTCCAGTAGGGCCCGGCCAGGGTTGTACTGGCATTCGAGGACGGCGCCGGAATCGCCACGAACAGGTCGAAGGTGTTGTCGCTCGATTCGGTGCCCGATCCCAGGAGGGCCTCCGGTCCCAGCCGGGCATTGACCGTGGCGCCGTTGCGAATCGGGCTGGCGAGCGCCACGAAGCCCGCCGGGTCCACTGAGTAGCTCCCCGGACCGATCTTCGGCGCGGGGGCGCCGTTGCCTACTACCTGCTGCGCCGTGTAGCTGTAATTGCCGTTGCCATCGAAGGTCATGGCGCCGATCAGGCTGCGCGGGTCGGTTAGCGCGCCCGATGCGTCCGTGCCGAGCGAAATATGCCGGAAGAAATACTTGCCATTCAACGCCTGATTGGTCAACGTTTGCGCGGAGACCGCGGTTCCCGCCGCCAGGATGCCCACCACCAGATAACCCCACCCAGCCCGTTGTCCCATTCGGAGATGATAACCCTGCCGCGCGGCTTTTCTCCCGCTCCAGACTGTCAATTGTGGAAATTTAATGGAACTCTGCACGGGGGGGCGGGTTTGTTGCCTTATAATGGCGCTAACGCGTTCGGAGGGTGCATGAACAAACCACGCTGGGTTCCGGTTGTGGGTGGGCTTGGTCTCCTGGTGTTCGCCGGCCTGCTGGTCAGCCGCGCGGACGATAATCCCGCTTCGCAGGATGGCGAACAACTGACCGTCTCCCATCCGGAGTGCAGCTACTTCGGCGCCGAGCGGGAGCGCTTCACCCCGGCGATGAGAACCGCCGGCGGACCGGCAGCGCGGCGCCTGCGCGCGCTGAGCGACACGACCGAGCAGGTGACGCGGGCGATGGTTTATATACCGCCGGGCGGCCCGACGCACACCTTCGACCAGACGCACCAGGCCGGCTCCATCGATTCCTACATCTTTGCCGACTTCAAGACCAACGGCATTACGCCCGCGCCCATTACCACCGATTGGGAATTCATCCGGCGCGCGACCCTGGACCTCACGGGGCGCATTCCCGCTCCGGACCGCGTGCTCGCCTTTGTGGCCGATACCGCCCCGGACAAGCGCGCCCGCCTCGTCGATGAGCTGCTGGCCGCGCCCGAGTGGGTGGATAAGTGGACCATGTATTTCGGCGACCTGCTTCAGAACACGGTCACCAAGCCGAGCACTAACGTGAACCGGCTAGCATTGGGGCGCAACGCGTTCTACCAGTGGATTCACGATTCGATGGCCGCCGGCAAGCCCTATAACCAGATGGCCGCGGAGCTGATCGCGACGGCCGGCGCCAACAGCTTTCAGGACGGGCGCATCAACTGGCTGGTGGGCGGCGTAGTAGGAGGCGGCCCCGCGCAGGACATCACCGACCAGATGACCGCCAACGTGTTCGACACCTTCCTCGGCATCGCGCACGTGAACTGCCTGCTATGCCACAACGGGCGCGGCCATCTGGATGCGCTCAGCCTGTGGGGCAGCCGCACCACGCGCTTCCAGGCGTGGCAGCTCGCATCGTTTATCTCGCACACGCAAGCCCAGCAGACGCGCGATGCGGGCAACGCGCTCAGTTTCTGGTCGCTCCAGGACAGGACCGGCGGATTCACGCTCGACTACGCGCTCAACACCACCACCGGCAACCGGCCGGCGCGCGTGGCGCCGGGAGGGTGCAAAGTGGGCCAGCCCTGCTGGTACGTGCCGCCGCAGTACATATTCAACGGGAATTCGCCCAATGCGGGAGAGGGCTATCGGGCGGCGCTGGCGCGCAACGTAACCAACGATTTCCAGTTCGCGCGCGCCGCCGTGAACTACATGTGGGCCCAGTTCTTCGGGCGCGGCATGGTGGACCCGCCCGACACGTTCGACCCGGCGCGGCTGGATCCCAACAATCCGCCGCCCGCCCCGTGGACGTTGCAGCCTTCCAACGCGAAGCTGTTGAACGCGCTGGCGACGCACTTCGTCGAAGGCGGCTACAACGTCAAGTCGCTGATGCGCGAGATCGCCAACTCGCAAACCTACCAGCTATCCAGCCACTATGACGGCCCGTGGAACGCCGCCTGGGAGCCTTTCTTCGCGCGCAAGTTCGTGCGGCGGCTATGGAGCGAGGAACTGCACGACGCCGTGGCGCAATCGAGCGGCGCCTTCCCCAGTTACACCATGACCGGCTTCACCGACCAGGGCTACGCCCCGGTAAGCTACGCCATGCGGTTGCCGGACGTGGTGGGCGGACCCACGAGCGACGCCAACGCCAGAACCTTTCTCGACAGCTTCCTGCGCGGCAACCGCGACGACCAGCCGCGCAAGCAGGACGGCTCCATTTTGCAGGCGCTCGGCCTCATGAACAACCCGTTCGTCGAGGCGCGCCTGCAGGCCAACGGCGCCAACGCCAGCCCGCTCATCGCCAAAAACCTGGGCCAGAGCAACACCGACCTGGTGAATACGCTCTACCTCAACGTTCTGTCGCGCTACCCGGCGGCGGACGAGATGGCCAAATCGGTGGCCGCCTTGTCGGGCGCGAACCGCACGCAGGCCGTGCAGGACCTGGTGTGGTCGCTCTATAACAAGGTCGATTTCGTTTTCAATTACTAACCGGGGGGCGTCATGAACGAACAGGAAAAATTCAACTGTTTTTGCCAAAAGCACGGTTGGGATCACAAGACGTTTTTCAATCGTCCCCACTGGACGCGCCGCCAGTTTTTCCAGTTGACCGGCGGGGGCGTGACGGGAGCGTTCCTGGCGCGGCGCTATGCGAAGGCGGCCGATGTGACCAGCTCGGGCGCCGCCACCAAGGGCACCGCGCGTAACGTCATCTTTGTCCTGCTGGCGGGCGCGCCCAGCCATACCGACACCTTCGATTTGAAGATGGTCCCGGGCATCACGCCCACCACTTTTGCGCCCGAAACCGTCAACGGGATTCTGTGGCCCACCGGCCTGCTGCCCAACCTGGGCCAGCAGGTTTCCGATTTCGCCATCGTGCGCAGCATGCGGGCGCACGCGCTGGTGCACACCCTGGCGCAGATGTGGACGCAAATCGGACGCAACCCGGCGGCGGCGCTGGGCAACATCGCACCAAACATCGGCAGTGTGGTGGCCATCGAGAAGGAGAAGGAGCGCAAACCGGGGCAAGTGTTCCCGACGTTTCTGGCGCTGAACTCGGCCGGCGGCGTGGGCGCGGGTTATTTCCCGGCCGTCTACGCGCCCTTCAAAGTTACGCCCAGCAACAACGGCATTGCGTACACCACCAACCCCGACGGCCAGGCGCGCTTCACCAACCGGTGGAACCTGATGCACGCGCTCGACGACGGCCTGCGCGTGAACTCGCCCGACGGCCAGGCGATGAGCGATTACAACGATTTCTACTCCGCCGCGCAAGGCCTGATGTACAACCCGGTAGTGAACCAGGCGTTCGCCTTCGCCACCGCCGACAGCGTGCGCTACGGCTCCACCGGACTGGGCAACGCCTGCCTGGTGGCTAGCCAGGTGTTGAAAGCGCAGCAGGGCACGCGCTTCATCCAGATCACTTCCGCCGACGGCTGGGACATGCACTCCAACATCTACGCCGCCGGCCAACTGCCGGCCAAGGGTAAGATCCTGGATAACGCGGTGTCCGCGCTGCTGAGCGACCTGAAAGCGAACGGGCTGCTCGACTCGACGCTGGTGGTGATGGTGGGGGAATTCGGCCGCACGGTGGGCGCGCTCTCCGGAGCGCAGGGCCGCGACCACTGGCCGCAGCAGTTCGCCTTCTTCGCCGGCGGCGGAGTCAAGGGCGGCACCGTAATCGGCGCCACCGATGCCACGGGCGCAAATACCGCCGATTTCGGCTGGTCACAGCAGCGCTACGTCTACCCGGAAGACATCGAGGCCACCATCTACTCGGCCATGGGCATCGACTGGACCACGGTGCGCCACGACGATCCGCTGGGCCGCGGCTTCGAGTATGTCCCGCAAACCGGGACGTTCCCGTTCATGCCGGTGCACGAGTTGTGGGGGTAAGTAGGGTAGGCCTCCTGGCCTGCCCAGCGCCGCAGGCGCGGTCCGGCTGTAGTTAAGAATTCCGTCGCTTCATATCCTGCAGCGTGGCCTTGATCTCGATGATGTCCCGCCTCATCTGCAGGAGCATCGTGGCGAAGCGGATGGCGCCGTATGCCAATCCAACCAGGATGGCCAACTCCACCAGAAGCGCCAGCCAACCAACTACCGCCAGCATGGGAAACGATACCTGGGTGGACATCACGATCCAATGTAGAACACGGCGCGCGCGAGCGCCATCGCGTTCGGCCGCGATTGCCAGTGTCACACAGTTCCACATATACTGTGTTCATGAAGAACATCACCCTTAGCGTGGGCGAGCATGTCCTGGCGGCAGTTCGCCGCCACGCCGCCGAACATGATTCCACCGTCAACGCTCTGGTCCGCGAATACCTGACCAATCTCGCCGCCCACGAAGACCGCGCCGGTCGCGCCCGCGCGCGGCTGCGGCAATTGAGTAAGCAGTCTCAAGGGCGGCTGGGCCGGAAAACGTGGTCCCGGGAAGACCTCCATGACCGCTAAGGTGTTCTTCGACACCAACGTCCTGGTCTACGCGGCGGTAGGAACGGGCAAAGACGAGCCCAAACGGAAACGCGCCCTCGAGCTGATTGAGTCGCTCGACTTTGGCACTTCGGCCCAGGTCTTGCAGGAATTCTTTGTGACGGTCGTGAAGAAGGCGTCACGTCCGCTCTCTGCTGCACAGGCTCTCGATTGGATCGAGCAGTGGATGGCATTTCCCTGTCAGCCGATTGACCACCAACTGGTGCGCATTGCCATCGAGCGATCCGAGCGGTACGCGATTTCCTATTGGGACGCCGCCATTCTCGCCGCAGCCGAGTCCCTGGGCGCTCACACGGTCTACTCCGAAGATCTGGGTGACGGACAGCGGTTCGGAGCGGTGCGGGTCGAAAACCCTTTCGTTTGACGCCCCGGCCGCGCGCCGCAGCGGGGCGCGCGTCTGCTA
>JADGNR010000345.1 GCA_017883415.1 Bryobacteraceae bacterium
GCCCGCATTATGGGCAACATCCTTCGATTTATCGACGGCCTTATCTGCTGCCTTTTTTGCAGTATCGGCCGCGTCGTCGATCTTCTGTTTCGCTTTGTCCTTCATATCGTTCATGGTCTTTCTCCTTCCGCCATTTTCAATGTCGGCGGTTATTTCTTTGCTGGGAACGCCGACTGCCGCGCGGCCAAGCTTTTCCGCGCGCGCTTTCAGTCCATCGCCGACTCGGCGGGCAGCGTTCCGTATATGGGCTCGAGTATTGCCGCCGGCTTCGGGAACCAACAGTAGCGTTGCAGTAACGCCAATCGCCAAGCCGGCCGCAAAGGGAGTGAAGCGATCAAGGTTTCGCAGGTTCATAGGCTCCTTCGTTGTGTGATATCGCATCATCTAGTGGTGGCTCATCAGAAACCAGATAACCATCAAGACGCCGGGGATGCCGAGACCCCACGCGACCAGATACTTCATGTTTGTGCTCGTTCACTGATTGCGCGTGCTCCTTCACCGAATGACAAAAACGGCTATGTCTCTCCCGTAAGTGGTAGCACGCGAGTTGCCTTTCGCCTTGGTGTGCAATTTCAAGCGATTGGGGTGCCTTCAGTGGGAAAATCGGCAGCGTTTGCCGCGTGGAAGGCTGGAACTGCACTTGGCGGGTCAAACGACCACGGAACATCAATTGCAGTCTAGAGAGAATCCGGGGAGAAGCCGGTGGTGCTGTTCACCAGAGAGCATCGAACCGCGAACCGCCACGGCGTCTGGAGGCGAATCGACAGGATCGTCTGGGCGGTGCTGCACACCCGGCCCTCGGTCCGCTGACGGTATTTTGTAAGCGCAGAAGGGCCCGTTGGAAGGGCGCCTTGCGACCTCTTTCTTGGGATGGATGTGATTGCAGCCTGCGTTTGTTGTGCCAGGAAAGCAGTTGTCGGCCCAATGTTCTCCCATTTGATTGATAGAGGACTGCGCCACCAGGGTTTGAAGCGCTGTCTCTTTTGGGGCGGTCTTCTTGGCGTGATCGACGCCGTTGTCGACCGTGCCTCTTCGATAGCCGACGCTATGCACCATGACTATTCTGGCTCGAGGCGAGTCGTTCAACTACGCCGGCACCCACTGAACGGGAGGCCTGCCCGATATCAGATGGCTATCCGTGTGCTCTCGTTAGTCGGCGAGGAGAGAAGTCTATGAAACGTGTTTCGATGTACATGGGCGCTATGGCGGTCGCCTTGGCGCTCGTAGTGGTATCCGTTCAAGCCCAAAGCAAGGATAGAGACAAGAACGGTGCCGACCGCACCGCTAGCATGGGCAGCGTGGGGCAGGACCGAATCACTCGTGAAGTTCGTCACGAGCTGGTTATGCTGCCGTACTACGGAGTCTTCGACAATCTGGGCTACCGCGTGGACGGCGGAACCGTCAGCCTGTCCGGTCAGGTGACGCGGCCGACGCTCAAGAGCGATGCTGAAAACGTAGTGAAGGGCATTGAAGGTGTAACTCGCGTCGACAATCGGATCGAGGTCTTGCCACTCTCTTCGATGGACGACGGAATTCGCATCGCCACGTATCGCGCTATTTTCGGCAAACCTGGCCTGGACCGTTATGCCATGCAAGCTGTCCCCCCGATTCACATCATCGTAGCTAACGGTAAGGTGACGCTCGAGGGGGTAGTTGCCACTGAGGGCGACAAGAATCAGGCCGGGATTTACGCCAATACGGTGAGCGGCGTGTTCTCGGTGACGAACAATCTTCGCGTGGAAGGCGACCGGAAGTAGTCTTTCGAGGAAGGCCGGCGAGGTTGTCTACCGTGCCGGTGAGTCTCTTGGCCTACCGACCCCTTCAGCGGCTCCTGCATCCTCAACGCCATGTTTAGCGGCGAACTCGCCGGCGTCGCCGCCGCGCGTGGCACACCCGCGTCATATCTTCGCGATTGCCGCCGCCTGTTTCACCGCCCCTTCCTCGTCTCTTCTGCCTTCCGCGTTATCATTGCCTCCGGTCATGCCGGCGCTGGGGGATCTCGAGCGTATCGCCAACGCCGTGCGGCGCGTGATGGGGGCCGGCGCGGCTGCCCAGGCGCAGTCCGCCGGGCGATAGGTTTCAACCGGGGGCCTTGCCACGCGCCCAAGGTGGCTTGGTTCCCGGGCTCTTTTTCACCCTGCCAAGGTGCTCTGTGGAATTTCTCTGGCCGTGAATTTCAACGGGAGTTTTCATCTTTAAATTGTTATACTTGCGATCTCCTGCTGCGTACTTCTGCGAATTGATGCTCCTGCTTTTGCAGTCTTCCCCGAACCGACTTTGAGTATTTCTCCAGGCGCGGATTACTTGGTTCCGCGAATTATCGGCATTCCATTTCAGGTGTTACATAGAAGGTGAGGTGAGGGGACGTAATCGAAAAGCGATCGTCACCTTGGGGCGATAAGGTTATAGGGACGCGAGGCCGATAAGGTAATACGTAGGCGGGAGACGGACATGATGAACACCAACGAATACCTGAATCCGATGATGATGGGGGCGGAGGCCGAGGCGCTGCACAGCAGCCTGAACCAGAGGGTAGTGGGACAGGACGATGCCATTGCGCAGATCGTCGACATCTACCAGACGTACCTGGCGGGCATGGCGAGCCCGGGCCGGCCGATCGGAAATCTCCTGTTCCTCGGGCCCACCGGCACGGGCAAGACCCGGCTGGTGGAAGCGACGGCGGAGAGCTTGGCGGGGGACGCCAAGGCCGTCATCAAGATCGACTGCGCCGAGTTTCAGCACAGCCACGAGATCGCCAAGCTGATCGGCTCCCCTCCCGGATACCTGGGCCATCGCGAGACCCGGCCGGCGCTGTCGCAGCAGGCGCTGGAGGAACACTATACCGGCAAGGTCAAAATCAGCTTCGTGCTCTTCGACGAAATCGAAAAAGCCAGCGACGCCCTGTGGAACCTCATGCTGGGCATCCTGGACAAGGCCACGCTCACCTTGGGGGACAACAGCAAGGTGGATTTCTCGAATTGCATCATCTTCATGACCAGCAACCTGGGCGCGGCGGAAATGGAAGCTCTCTTACGGCCGAAGATGGGCTTCGCGGCATCGGAAATCGAGCGCCAGAACCAGTTGGGCCGTCTGGAGCCGGGAGTGGCGGAGAAGATCGTCGATATCGGCGTGGCGGCGGCGCGGCGCAAGTTCACCCCGGAGTTCATGAACCGCATCGACAAAGTGCTGGTGTTCCGGCCGCTGGGCGATACCGAGCTGCGGCGCATCCTGGACATCGAGTTGAAGCTCCTCCAGAACCGCATTCAGACCGTCAGCCCCGAGCGGCTGTTCGTGTTCTCCCTGACGCAATCCGCCAAAGACTACCTGCTGCGGGAAGGGACGGATCTCAAATACGGCGCGCGCAAACTCAAGCGGACCATCGAGCGCGCGCTGGTGCATCCCCTGTCGAGCCTGCTGGCCAGCGACCAGGTCCGCGCCGGGGACATCGTCCGCGTGGATTACCACTCCGAGCTCAAACGCATCGTGTTCGCCAAGGAAGGGACCATGGTATTGGGCGCCGCCGCATAGCTCAGTGAGGTAGGCGGCGCCGTAGGGACCGCCCGCCGCTTTGATGGCCCTTCGGGCCATGGGGACAGGGAGGCCTACCATTTTGACCCTGTCAATTTCCTCGCCCTCGTTTACACTGGTGGTGGGGGCCCTGGGCATCTGGCGACGACAACTCCGTTAACCACCGAAGCATCCGCCGCGCCAACCACCCGGTTCGAGGGACTGGATGCGGACCAATTGATCCGGGCGTTCCGCCTCATGCACACGGCGCGGAGGCTGGACGACCGGGAAGTCACGCTCAAGCGCCAGAGCCGCATCTTTTTTCAGATCAGCGGGGCGGGGCATGAAGCCCTGCAGGTGGCCGCGGGCATGAACCTGCGTGCCGGCCACGACTGGTTCTATCTCTATTACCGCGATCGCGCGCTGTGCCTCGCTTTGGGGGTCACGCCGCGGGAAATGTTGCAACAGGCGGTGGGCGCGGCCGACGATCCGGCCTCGGGCGGCCGGCAGATGCCCTCGCACTGGGGAAACCGGGCGTACAACATCGTCAGCGTCAGTTCCCCCACCGGGACGCAATTCAACCAGGCGGTGGGATGCGCGGAGGCGGGGCGGTTTAGCGGCCGGAAGGGCGGCGCGATCACGCTGGTGACGGCGGGCGAAGGGGCCACCAGCGAAGGCGAGTTCTGGGAAGCGCTGAATGCCGCGTGCCTGGAAAGCCTGCCGCTGCTTTTCCTGATCGAGGATAACGGCTACGCCATCTCCGTGCCGGTGGAATGCCAGACCGCGGGCGGCAACATCTCCAAGCTGGTGAGCGGCTTTCCGGGGCTGTTCTGCCGGGAGATCGACGGCACCGACTTTCTGGCCTCGTACCGGGCCATGAAGGAGGCGGCGGCCTGGTGCCGCGAAGGACACGGGCCGGCGCTGGTGCATGCGCACGTCACGCGCCCCTATTCGCATTCGCTTTCCGACGACGAGCGGCTGTACAAACCTCCCGCCGAGCGGCAGGCCGAGGCGGAGCGCGACCCGGTCCTGCGGTTCCCGAAATTCCTCATCGACGAGGGGGTGATCGACCGCCACATGCTGCAGCTCATCACCCATGAAATCGACGAAGAGGTGAACCAGGCCACGCACCTGGCGCTGCACGATCCGCCGCCCGCGCCCGAGACTGCGCTGGCCCACTTGTATTCGGACACCGTAGACCCCACCGCGGACGAATTCGCCGTCCCGCCGGAGTTCCACGGGCCGCCCCTGACCATGGTGGATGCGATCAACGCCACGCTGCGCGAGGAGATGCGGCGCAATCCGAAGATCCTGGTATTCGGCGAGGATGTGGCCGATTGCAGCCGCGAGGGAAACCTGGCGGAGGTGAAGGGCAAGGGCGGCGTATTCAAGGCCACCTACGGGTTGCAGCGGGAGTTCGGGCCGGAGCGCAGCTTCAACACCCCGCTGGCGGAGGCGTCCATTGTGGGCCGCGCCATTGGCATGGCCACGCGCGGGTTGAAGCCGGTGGCCGAAATCCAGTTCTTCGATTACATCTGGCCGGCCATGATGCAGCTGCGCGACGAGCTGGCCACCATGCGCTGGCGCTCCAACGGGAATTTCTCCTGCCCGGCGGTGATCCGCGTGCCCATCGGCGGCTACCTGAACGGCGGCGCAATTTATCACAGCCAGTGCGGCGAAGTGGAGTTCACCCACATCCCCGGCCTGCGCGTGGTCATGCCCTCGAACGCGGTGGATGCCTGCGGGCTGATGCGCACGGCGCTGCGCGCCGACGACCCAGTGCTGTTTCTGGAGCACAAGCGCCTGTACCGCGAGCCCTACAACCGCTCGCCGCACCCGGGGGAAGATTTCACCATCCCGTTCGGCCGCGCCCGCATTGTCAAGCCCGGCCAGAGCCTGACGGTGGTCACCTACGGCGCGCTGGTGCAGAAATCGCTGGTGGCCGCGACCCAGGTGGAAAAGCGCCGCCCGCTGGCGAGCATCGAAATCATCGATCTGCGCACGCTGGCGCCCTACGACTGGCCGGCGATCGCGGCTTCCGTAGAGAAGACCAGCCGGGTGATGGTGGCGCACGAAGACTGCGTCTCCTGGGGCTACGGGGCGGAGATCGCCGCGCGCATCGCGGACCAGCTCTTCACGAACCTGGACGCCCCGGTGCGCCGGGTCGGCGCGCTCGATACGTGGGTGGGCTACCATCCGCAACTGGAGGCCGCGATCCTGCCGCAGGTGGAAACCCTGGCGGCGGAGATGGAGCGGCTGCTGGCGTATTAGGGCGGGAAAGCCCTGGGATGGCCGATTTCGGACATCGAAGTGTTGAAAACATCGACAAAGACAGATGTTCGTTGACTTCCGGGACGAATTGATTGACTATGCACATAGCCACAGGGTGTTGAAAATGGCGACCCTGGGCAATCTCAACCAAAGCGGACATTCTTGTTAAGGCTGTCTGTAACCGGGGCATGCGATGCAGGTCCCTGGCAAAGGGCAGTCTGATGCGAATATCGGTTTTCAAAAACACAGGTTTGCTGATGCTGGCCGTAGTGGGGATCGCATCCCGCTCGAACGCGGCCACGATTATCATCCAGCCCGCGGGTCTCGCTCCTGGCAGCCAATACCGGCTTGCGTTCGTCACGGCCAACACCTATACCGCCGGATCCTCTAACATCAGCGACTACAATAACGCCGTGAACTCAGAGGCCAACGGGGTCGCCGCCTTGGCCGCATTGGGCACCACGTGGCTCGACATTGGTTCTACGGCCACCGTGAACGCGATTGATAATATTGGTGTCGACAACGGCGTGCCGATCTACGATTTGGCGGGAAACCTGGTCGCCTCTGACGCCTCGACGGGATTGCACGGACTGTTCGACCAGATCAGCGGAACTTTCTTCCATCCCATTTCCGTCGACGAGACCGGGACAGTCCTCATAGTGTTCGTTTGGACGGGT
>JADGNR010000078.1 GCA_017883415.1 Bryobacteraceae bacterium
GAATTCCCGCAATGCGACGTGGCGCTGGTGATCGGCGCCAACGACGTCACCAATCCCGCGGCCCGCACCGACAAGACCAGCCCGATTTACGGCATGCCCCTCCTTGCCGTGGACAAGGCGCCCACCGTGATGGTGCTCAAGCGCTCCATGAACCCGGGCTTCGCGGGCATCGACAACCCGCTCTACTACATGGACAAGACGCTCATGCTATTCGGCGACGCCAAGGCATTCGTATCGGAGATCCTCAAGGAACTGCCGGCCAGGGTGGGAGCGTAAGGCCGGCGCCAGTAGTCCGGTCGCTGGCCAGTTGTGCAGTTTCCGAGTGGTGCGTCAATCGTGCGGACTCGGCGGCGAGGGCTCATGCCGGATTGCGTCCATTTGTGACCCCAGCACCGGCAGATGGACCGAGACAATCTCCCAAATGCGGTTGAGGTTTATTCCCAGGTAGCCGTGGACCAGGACGTTTCTGAATCCCGCGATGCCCCGCCAGTCTACCTCGGGATGTACGGCCTTCAGATGATCGCTGATCCGCTGAGTGGATTCGGCAAGTGTTTGGAGATTGCGGAGAACAGCGTCTTGAATGAGTTCCGACTCGCGAAAGGCTTCCTCGCCGTTCTGGCAATAGCGTTCTATGCGGCGGACACAATCGAGGACGTGATGAATGTGGAGACGGTCGTCTTTCACAAGGGAATCGCCTCTTGTAACACGCGGTCCCGTATGAGTGGATGAAGCGTACTCTCCTCAGCGACATCGACTCTACGGCCCAGTTCCTCTTCCAGATCGACCAACAACCCACCGGGGAACCACGGCGGCGTACGCGGACCGGCCTCGATGAGGAAATCGACATCGCTGTCGTCGCTGGCGTCACCCCTGGCGAACGAGCCGAACAGACGCACACGCCGAACGCCATGCTTGGCGGCGATGGCGAGAATCGCAGCGCGTTTGTCCCTGCCCAAGTCATCAAGGGTCATGCATCCCCATTCTCGCACCGGCGTCGAGGAGGCGGAAGAGTGAGTCTGCCCGATGGGTGCCCGATTCGCACGACTCCGGTCGGATCGTCCACTCGGACAGAGGGGATCGCACCAGGAAAGTAAGTCGGAAACGGCATTGGGGCTTAAGCCGCATCGCGGCGGCGAACGATCCTTTGGCCCTCCGGCCCGAGCGCGCGCGTGGCCACGCGAAGATCGTATTCGGACTGGAGTTTCAGCCAGGTCTGCGGCGACACTCCGAAGTGCAGGCCCAGACGGAGCGCGGTATCGGCCGTGATCGCGCGGCTTCCATGTACGATGCCGTGGACCCGGTTCGGGGGCACGTTCAGATCGCGGGCGAGGCGATTGATGCTGATCCCGAGCGGCTTCATGAAATCCTCGAGGAGGATTTCACCGGGATGGATGGGATCGAGAAGTTTAGGGGCTCTGGGCATACCGTTCCTCAATGGTAATCGACAATCTCTACCCCAAACGCTTCGCCCTTTCTCCAGACGAAGCAGATTCGCCATTGATCGTTGATGCGAACGCTGTGCTGCCCCAACCGATTCCCTGTCAGGCCCTCCAGCCGATTGCCGGGCGGGACCTTCAAGTCCTCCAGCGATTGCGCCGCGTCCAAATACAAGAGTTTGCGCCGAGCCGCCTTCTCAATGGCTCGAAAGCGGCGCGCCGGCATGTCCCGAAAGAGTCTTTCCGTATCCCGGCACCGGAACGTTCGGATCAAATATCAGGGTATTACGGAACGAGTATTCCGTCAAGCGTAACGTGCACGCCCGAGTGGCTTACGGATTGCCGGTGCGGATCGCCCCAATCCCGCAGCGGGCCTTTCTAGCGACCCGGTTCGCTTCATCGAGGCCGGCTTTCGCATGGCTGGGCTGGGCGAAGCCAACGGCGCGGCCGATGACGGTCCCGTGCTGCTGCACCACCACACGTCCGGCCAGGGGCTCTTCGGCATTCTCGGCGCGGGCGAAGTGCCTTGCACCAACGTCCGCTGCATGAACGACGCCTCGGAAATGGATTAGGGCCGAACGCTGGCCGCGCGCGCCCAGCCAAGGGCGCGAGCGGGCCGGCCATAGCGCTGTGCGCGTAGCAGCGCCGGCAGGCGGCGGGGCGCGATATACAATGGACCCATCCGGGGAGGGATGGTGACATGCGGATCTGGTGTGCGATCGCCCTGGCCGCCGGCGCTGCGTGGATGGCGCGCGCCCAGCCGGCGTCCTGTAACGCCGCGGCGGCGGAGCCGGTGGCGCATATCGCGCTGCCGGCGCATCCGTTCGGCGTCGCGATTTCGCAGGATGGGTGCCGGGTCTTTGTGGCGCTGATGGCGGCGGCGGGCAAGGATTCCGGCATCGCCGTGCTCGAGCGCGGCCAGGGGCGCGGGAAACTGGCGAGGGTGACTCCGCTGCACGTCCGGCCGGCGGGCATCGTCCTGACGCACGACGGCAAGCTGCTGATTGCCGCCGCGCAGGATTCGGTCGTCGTGCTCGATACGCACCGGTTGACGGCGGGAGATGGCGAACCGGTCGTGGGCACCTTCCACGAGGGACCGATGGCCGGCGCCATCTACGTCAACGTGACGGCGGACGACAAGCTGCTGTTCGTGAGCGACGAGGGCGCGGCGGCGATCACCGTGATCGACCTCGAGCGGGCGCGGGCCAAGGGATTCGATGCCGGCGCGGTGGTGGGCAAGGTGCCCGCGGGAAGAGCCCCGGTCGCGCTCACCTTCTCGCCCGATGGCCGCTGGCTCTACGCCACCAGCGAACTGGCGCAGTCCGAGTGGGGCTGGCCGAAAGCGTGCAAGCCGGAAGGCCGGGACCAGAGCAAAGGCAGCGTGGTGCGGCCCGAAGGCGCCGTGATCGTGGTGGACGTGGCGAAGGCCAGGACCGATCCCGCGCACGCTGCGGTGGCTCGCGTCCCCGCAGGGTGCAGCCCGGTGCGCCTGGCCATTTCGCCGGCGGGCGACCGCATTTACGTGACGGCACGGAACAGCAACGCGGTGCTTGCATTCGATACGGGCAAGTTGATGGGCGATTCCGCGCACGCGCGGCTGGGCATGGCGCCAGTGGGTACGGCGCCGGTTCCGGTGGCGGTGATCGATGGCGGGAAAAGGGTGCTGGTGGGGAATTCGGATCGCTTCGCCGGCCAGACGGCGCCACAAACGCTGACCGTGCTCGATGCCGCGAAGATCGCGAGCGGCGCGGCGGCGGTGCTGGGCAGCGTGCCGGCGGGTGCGTTTCCGCGGGAAATGACGCTCTCACCCGACGGCCACACGCTGTTCCTGACGAACTTCGGGTCCAATTCGCTCCAGGTGATGGAGGTGGCGCGATTGCCAGTCAAGCGGTAGGGGAGCTCACCGCCGAGACGCCGAGGCGCCGAGTAAGACCCTGATAGAATCTCCCTGATGCGCAACCTTGCCTGTGTTTGGGCCCTGGCCGCTCTCGCCGCGCCGGGCACGTGGGCCGCCGAGACGCGGTTTGAGATTTCCTATCCGCCCACGGTCCACGCCGGGCCGATCACCGGGCGCGCATTCGTCATCATCACGCGCACGCTGACCGTCCGGGTGCAACAGCGAGACCAGGAACGGGAGCCGCGGCTGCAGATCGGCCGGGTCGGCGTTCCCTTCTTCGGCCGCGACGTCGAGAAACTGGGCCCGGGCGAGGCCGCCGTGATCGACGCCACCGACCTGGGCACGCCCGTCGAGAGCCTGGCGGCCATTCCGCCGGGCGATTACTACGTGCAGGCGTTCCTCAGCATCTATTCCGAATTTCGCCGCTCCGACGGCCACGTGGTGTGGATGCACGACGACCGCTGGGAAGGCCAGCACTGGAGCACTTCGCCGGGCAATCTCTACAGTGCCACGCGGCGGGTGCATCTGGATGCCGCCGCGGGTTACCGCATCCCGCTGGTTTGCGACCAGGCGATTCCGCCCGTCGAGGCGCCCGCGGATTCCGAATGGGTGAAGCGGTTCAAGATGCAAAGCCCCCTGCTCACCAGATTCTGGGGCCGCCCCATTTACCTGGGCGCGACGGTCCTGCTGCCGCGCGATTATGACAAGACCACCTTGTCGTACCCGGTGCTGTACGAACAGGGCCACTTCTCGCTGCGCGCGCCGCTCGGCTTCGCGCCCATGCCGAACAACCAACTGTACAACGAGTGGATCAAAGACAACTTCCCGCGGTTCCTGGTGGTCACGTTCCAGCACCCCACGCCGTACTTCGACGATTCCTACGCGGTGAACTCGGTGAACGTGGGCCCTTACGGCGATGCCATTCTCCAGGAGCTGATTCCGGAGATCGAGAAGCGCTTCCGCGCTTTGCGGCAGCCCTGGGCGCGGGTGCTTTCGGGCGGCTCGACGGGCGGCTGGGAGGCGCTGGCGCTCGAGATCTTCCATCCCGACTTCTTCGGCGGCACCTGGTCCTATTGCCCCGATTCGGTGGACTTCAACGACGTCGAGGGCATCAACGTCTACCAGGACAAGAACGCCTTCTACAAAGAGATCGGCTGGCGCCGCGAGCCCACCATCAACAGCCGCGAGATCGACGGGCAGGTGCGCCAAACCTCGGAGCAGCGCAACCATTTCGAGCTGGTGAACGGCACCCACGGCCGTTCGGGCGAGCAGATCGACATCTGGTCGGCGGTCTTCGGCCCGCTCGGCGAGGACGGCTACTTCGAGCCGCTTTTCGACAAACGCACCGGCGCCATGAACTCCGACCCGCGCGTCGCCCAGTATTGGAAGGAGCACTTCGACCTGCGCTACCACCTGGAGAAGAACTGGCCCGTGCTGGGGCCCAAGCTGGTGGACCAGGTGCACGTCTACGTAGGCGATGCCGACAATTTCTTCCTCAATAACGGCGTGCACCGGCTGCAGGATTGGATGAAGACCACCAAGGACCCGCACTACGAAGGTTACTTCGTCTACGGCGCGGTGAAGGGCCACTGCTACAGCGGGCCGGAGAACTCGGCCGACCGGCTGAAGCAGATGGCGGAGCACATTCTCGCCAGGATGCCCGCCGGGACAGTGGCCGAGTGGTGGAAGACCGAGCGATGAGACCGCGGGCCGTGCTGCTGGTGTGCGCGCTCGCCGCCGCGCAATCGTCCCGGCAGAGCGCCATCGAGGAATGGCCGGCGTACGGGGGCGATGCGGGCGAAGCCCATTATTCGCGGCTCGACCAGATCAACCGGGGCAACGTTCACAGCTTGCAGCCCGCGGCCACGCCGCGGTGCACAAAGCCCGTGCCGTTGGGCACCTGCCCGTCTTCATACGCCTTGGGGTCGTACGACCACAGCTCGCGCCCGGTCTCGCCATCGAGCGCCACCACGCGATTGTAGGGCGTGCTGAGGTAGAGCACGCCGCCGATCATCGCGTTGCCTGGCGCGACAGCAAAACCGGGCGCCTGCGCATCTTCATGAACAGCCGCTACCGGCTGATCGCGCTCGATGCCGCAACGGGGCCCCTGGTCATCGTGGGTAACGGCGTGGCCGATCGCCTGGTGTATAAACAGGACCCTCCCGGCGACGTGCGCGCTTTCGACGCGCACACCGGCAAACCGGCGTGGACCTTTCACACCGTACCGCTCGTGGGCGAGTTCGGAAGCGATACGTGGAGCAAGGGCTCCGAGAAATATACGGGGCACACCAATGTCTGGGCGCCGATGACGCTCGATGAGGCGCGCGGGCTCCTCTACCTTCCCGTGAGCACGCCCAGCAACGATTTCTACGGCGGCGCCCGTCCGGGCCAAAACCTGTTCGCCGACTCGCTGGTGTGTCTCGACGCCGCCACGGGCAAGCGGAAGTGGCATTACCAGTTGGTGCATCACGGGCTGTGGGACTACGACCTGCCCGGCCCGCCGGTGCTGGCGTCGATTCGCGCGGGCGGCAAACGGATCGACGCGGTGGTGCAGCTTACCAAGATGGGTTTCGCCTTTGTGTTCGACCGCGTCACGGGGACCCCGGTATGGCCCATCGAAGAGCGCGCCGTGCCCGCGAGCGACGTCCCCGGCGAACAGGCCTGGCCGAGGCAACCGTTCCCCACCCGTCCGCCAGGGTTTGAAGAACAGGGAGTCACGCTCGACGATGCCTTCGACCTCACGCCCGAACTGCAGGCCGAGGCGCGGGCGGAGATGCAAAAGTATCGCATGGGGCCGATCTTTACTCCGCCCAGCCTCCAGGGCACGCTGATGCGTCCGGGCATCATCGGCGGCGCCAACTGGGGCGGCGGCGCATTCGATTCGGAATCCGGCATCCTTTATGTGAAGTCGTCGCACGCGCCGGCCATCGCGCGTCTCCGCAAGGTAACGGCGCCGGTGGCGGGCAGCGTCGAGGCGGAATACGTGATGGATTCGGCGGGCGGCCCGCAGTTCCACAACGGGCTCCCGTTGTTCAAACCGCCCTACGGCCTCCTGACCGCGATTGACCTCAACCGCGGCGCGATCGTGTGGCGCGTGCCCTTTGGCGACGACGCACGGCTGCGCGCTCACCCGGCTTTGGAGGATGTGAAACTGCCGGAGCATCTGGGCGCCGCCGGTGCGCCCGGCGCAATCGTCACCAGGGGCGGCGTCCTGTTCGCAGGCGGCGGCGACGCGGCGTTGCATGCGGTGGACACCGCCAACGGCCAGGACTTGTGGACCTTTCCGCTGGGCCGCCGCAGCACCGCCACGCCCATGACGTATCGCGCGGCGAACGGCCGCCAGTTCGTGGTGATCGCGTCGGGTTCTGGACGGGACGCCACGCTCACGGCGTTTGCGCTGGCGGGGCAGGGGCGGTAAGATTCCAAACTATGAAGTCCCTACGCATGGTGTCGCTGGTTGTGTTTTCGCTGCTCGCTGCTGCGCAGCAGCCGGACCTGTTTAAGGAACTCCGCTTCCGGTTGGTGGGACCGTTCCGCGGCGGCCGTTCCATCGCGGTCGCGGGGGTGCCTTCGCAGCCCAACGTCTACTACTTCGGCGGCGTGGGCGGCGGCGTGTGGAAGACCACCGATGGCGGCGGATCGTGGCTGCCCGTTTCCGACGGCACGTTCAAGACCAGCTCGGTGGGCGCCATCGCGGTGGCCGATTCCGACCCCAATGTCGTTTACGTGGGCATGGGCGAATCCTGCGTGCGCGGCAACGCTTCCAACGGCGATGGCGTCTACAAATCGATCGATGGCGGCCGAACCTGGCGCCATATCGGCCTCGAGGACACGCAGACCATTGGCGCTGTCCGCGTGCACCCCAAGAATGCCGACATCGTTTACGTGGCCGCGCTGGGACACCTGTGGGGGCCCAACGAACAGCGCGGCGTCTTCCGCTCCACCGATGGCGGCGCCACCTGGAAACAGGTGCTGACGCGCGGCGCCGACGCCGGCGCAGTCGATCTCGCGCTCGACCCCTCCAACCCGCGCGTGCTCTATGCCGGGTTCTGGCAGGTGCGCCGCAATCCTTACCACTTCGACAGCGGCGGCCCGGGCAGCGGCCTCTGGAAATCCACCGATGGGGGCGACACCTGGACCGACCTCTCGCGCAATCCAGGATTGCCGCGCGGCGTGCTGGGCCGCATCGGCGTCACCGTTTCGCCGGCCAACCCGGAGCGCGTGTGGGCCATCGTGGAAGCGGCGGATGGCGGCGTATTCCGCTCCGACAACGCGGGCCGCACCTGGACCAAGGTGAACGACCAGAACATTCTCCGCCAGCGCGCCTGGTATTACAACCACATCTACGCCGACCCGCAGAGCGCCGACACGGTCTACGCGCTGAACACCGGCATGTACCGCTCGATCGACGGCGGCCGCACTTACACCGCCATACGCACGCCGCACGGCGACAACCACGACCTGTGGATCGCGCCCGATAATCCGCTGCGCATGATCGAGTCGAACGATGGCGGCGCCAACGTGACGTACGATGGCGGCCGCACCTGGTCCACCATCAACAACCAGCCCACGGCGCAGTTCTACCGCGTGGCGCTCGACCAGGATTTCCCGTATCACCTCTACGGCGCGCAGCAGGACAACTCTACCGTGCGCATTGCCAGCCGCACCGCGGCGGGCGGCATCACGGAGCACGACTGGTACGACGTGGGCGGGGGCGAAAGCGGCTGGATCGCACCCGATCCGCGCAACTCCGAGATCGTCTATGCGGGCTCCTACGACGGCTACATCACGCGCCAGGACCACCGCACCGGCCAGAGCCGCGACATCAATGCGTGGCCCGACAACACCATGGGCTACGGCGCCGAAGCGATGAAGTACCGGTTCCAGTGGAGCTACCCCATCGGGTTTTCGCCGCACGATCCGAAGACGCTCTACATCGGCGCCAACGTGCTTTTCAAGACCACCAACGAAGGGCAGAATTGGGAGGCCATCAGCGGCGATCTGACGCGCAACGACAGATCGAAGCTCGGGACCTCGGGCGGCCCCATCACGCAGGACAACACCAGCATCGAGTATTACTGCACGCTCTTCACGTTCATGGAGTCGCCGGTGACGAAGGGCCTGATCTGGACCGGGTCGGACGACGGCCTGGTGCACGTGACGCGCGATGGCGGCAAGCACTGGGACAACGTCACGCCCAAGGACATGCCGGAGTGGATTCAGATCAACTCCGTCGATGCCTCCGCGCATGACGCCGGCACGGCCTATATCGCCGCCACCATGTACAAGTCGGACGACTTCCGCCCCTATCTGTACAAGACCAGCGATTACGGCAAGACGTGGAAGAAGATCGTGGCCGGCATTCCGCCCGCGGCGTTCACGCGCGTGGTGCGCGAAGATCCCAATCACAAGGGACTGCTGGTGGCCGGCACCGAATACGGCCTGTACATTTCCCACGACGATGGCGATAGCTGGAGGCCGTTCCAGCTCAACCTGCCGGTGACGCCCATCACCGATCTGGCATTTCACAAACGGGAACAGGAACTGGTGGTGGCCACGCAGGGCCGCGCGTTCTACATTCTCGACGACGTGCCCCTGCTCTACCAGTTAAACGACAACGTCAAGACCGAAGACGCCCACCTGTTCAAGCCGAAAGACACCTACCGGTTCGGCGGAGGAGGACGCGGGGGCGGCGGCGGGCGCGGCGGCGCGGCCGTGGGAGAAAACCCTCCCGGCGGCGCAGCGGTGTACTACTGGCTGAAGAACCGGCCGCAGGGCGAAGTGACCATCGAGTTTCTGGACGCCTCCGGCAAAGCGGTCAATAAATTTTCGAGCAAAGCGGCCGCCGAGGCGCAAGGCCCGCCATCGGGCGAAAGCGCCGAGGAGAACCCGTTCCGCGCACCGCCGCCCGCACGCGTGGCCACGCAGGCGGGCATGAACCGCTTCGTGTGGAACCTGCGCTGGCCCGACGCCACCACGTTCCCCGGCCTCATCATGTGGGCCGGGAGCGTCACCGGTCCACGCGCTTCACCGGGACCGTACCAGGTGCGCATCACCGTGGACGGCAAATCGCAAACCCAGGGCTTCGAGGTGAAGAAAGACCCGCGGCTGGAGACCACGCCGGAGGAATACGCACGGCAACAATCGCTCGCCCTGCAGATTCGCGACAAGCTCTCGGAAACCAACGACGCCGTGATCCGCATCCGCGAGGTGCGCAAGCAACTTGACGATTACGCGCGGCGCGACGACAAGCGCGTCTCCGATGCGGCCAAGGAGCTGGCCAAGAAGCTGACCTCGGTGGAGGAGGATCTCTACCAGACCAAGAACCGCGCCAGCGAAGACCCGCTCAATTTCCCCATCAAGCTGAACAACAAGCTGGCGCACGTATTGGGCGTGGTGGAGAGCTCCGACAACCAGCCGACGGCGCAATCCAACATGGTGTATGAGGACCTGGCCACCCAGGTAAACGCGAAGCTGAAGACGCTGAGCGCCTTGCTGACCAGCGACCTGGCGGCGTTCAACAAACTGGTGCGCGAGGCCAACGTCCCGGCGGTGGAGGTGCCGGTGAAGAAGCAATAGCGCCGGCGCTTGCAGAGGAACGAAGACGCGCCTGGCAGGTGGGGCGAAGGCCGGCCGGGGGGCCGGCCGCGGACCGGGGGGTCCGCCCCACCAAGAGTCTTGTGATGGAACTCGCTCCGCCGCCTGTGGTTCTGATACAATCGATCCGATAAACCGACATTGATCCTGCCCGTCCGACTGGGTATTGTACGCGCCCCCTCCCACGCTTAGGAAAATCTGCCGGAGAGAGGAATTGTGAGCGGCCGCGCGCCGCTCGAAACCGGCTCATGAAGATCCTGCTCTACAATCCCGACAATGGCGTGACTGCGAATTTCATGCCGCACCTGTGGATGTTCTTGTTGCAGTCCTTGACACCTCCCGGTCACGAGGTGCTCCTGATCGATGGCAATACGCAGCCGATGAGCGATGCCGAGCTGGTCCGGTTCGCGCTCGATCGGAAGATCGGTCTGGTGGGGATCGGCGCCATGACCCGCATGATCGCCAAGGCGTACCGCGTGGCGGACGCGCTGCGCGCCGCCGGCGTTCCCGTGGTGATGGGCGGCCCGCACGTGACCGAGGTCCCGGACGAAGCGCTGGGGCGCGACGGCGGGCCGCGGCACGCCGATGCCATCGCGCTGGGCGAGGCGGATGAGACCTGGCCGCGCATCGTGGCCGATGCGGCGCGCGGCCGGCTCCAGGAAGTCTATAAACCGGTGGATGCCTTCGGCCAGGAGCGCAAGCCAAACCTGGACAATTACCCCGCGATTCCGTGGCAGTCGCTCGACCTGGCCCAGTTCAACCGGATCCCCGGCTTCGTGCGCGCGTTCATGCATCACCGCCGGTACAACTGGGAGACCTTTCACATCATTCCCATCGAGAGCGGGCGCGGCTGTCCCTACGGATGCGAATTTTGCACGGTGACGGGATTCTTCGGCGACTCCATACGCTTCCGCTCGAACGAGAGCATTGTGGGCGAGTTATTGCGGTTGAAGGAGCGCGCCCGCGGCACGCGCGGCAACATCGCCGTGTTCTTCGTGGACGACAATTTCGCCATCAACGTGAAGCGCACCAAATCGCTGTTGCGGGACATCATCGCCGCCGGGGCGGAACTGAACTGGGTGGCGCAAATCAGCGCCAACCTGCTGCGCGACGAAGAACTGCTGGACCTGATCGCGGACTCGGGCGGCAAGTGGATCTTCATCGGGATGGAGTCGCTCGACCCCGCGAATCTGGCCAGCGTCAGGAAGAGCTTCAACAAGCCCGGGGAATACGCCCACGTGTTGGAAGGGCTGGCGCGGCGCAATGTTTACGCCATCACCTCGTTCATCTTCGGCCTGGATAACGACACCCCCGGAGTGGCCGCGCGCACCTTGGCCACCATCCGCGAATGGCCGCCGGTGCTGCCGGTGTTCGGGCAAATCACGCCGTTTCCGGCCACGCCGCTGTACGACCGCCTGCTGAAAGAAGGCCGCCTGACGCGGCCCAAGCACTGGCTGGAATTCGCTCCGTTCCACATGGCGCACACACCCCTGAAGATGACCATTTCCGAGGTGCAGGAAGAGGTGCGCTCCGCCTGGCTGAATTCCTACAGCCCGGAGGCCACCAAGCGGGCGCTCGATTCCATCGCCGACGAACCGGTTCCCTACAAGATCAACCATTTGGCCTCGCGGATCTTCTTCCGGGGCATTTATTTTCCGCCGCGAGGCGTCTGGGCATGGTGCAAGGTGATCGCGCAGAACCGCGGTTCCATCTTCCGCGTGCTCCGGGAATCGTTCACGCAATGGCACGGCACGGCGGCGGCGGCGAAGCACCAGCGCGCGGGCGAGGCGACGCCTCTGCCTTCGGAATCGGGTTCGGACTAACGGCGCGGTGCTATGCTCCGTCACACGAAGGAGTCCGACGATGATCGCGATCCGTCTGCTGGTAGGGCCGTTACTGATCTCCGGCCTGGCTTGTGCCGCGGGAGAGACCGGCGCGGTGGCGCAGGCAGCCAATCGCGTGGATCAGCAAGCCGCGAAGGCGCCCCAGGCGATCGCGCTTGAATTCCGCATGCTCGCCGCGCAGTCCTTGCAGCAGCGCCATCCCGATCTGGCCCGCAAGTTCATCGACGCCACGCTGGAACAACTGCGCGCCGGCAAGAGCGTGACGGTTTCGCCTGGCGTGGTGCAGGCGCTGGCTGTGCTGTCGCCATCCGACGCCGCCTCGTTGGTGCCGAAGGCGGCCCCGGAACAAACGTCGGCGCTCATAGTGGCACTGGCGCTCGCGGACCATCTGGATGCCGCCGCCGCGCTGTTTCGCGGCTCGTTCACTCAGGCGAAGGTGCGTTCTGAAGCCTCGGTTCCCGTGCTGGGGAGGCTCGCCAAAGTGAAGCCCGCGGAGGCCACCCAACTCTTCCGGGAGATCCCCTTCGATGCCCAGGACCCGCCGGACGCGTGGGCGCTCCTCAACGCGGCCAACGCCATCGCGGCGGCGGACCCCAAACTGGCGGCCGACGCCTGCGAGCGCGTCTTGACCGCCGCGTCCGCGCCGCACTACGGCGAACCCTCGCCGGCCACCGGGAGCTTTAAGACCGGCGCGGCAACCATCGCCACGGCGAATGCGCGCGACACCCTGCTGGTAGCCGCCGGCAGCCGCCTGCGCGCGCTGGCGCCCGAGCGCCTGGAAAAGTATAAATCCGTGCTGGCGCAGTGGGATCTGTCGCAGCCGGTGACCGCGCGAAGCTTCCGGCCGGGCGGCAGTTCCGGCGCTCCGAGAGAAACCGCGTCCATCCGGCAGCGGATGGGACAAATGCGCGGCCTTGCCACCGACGCCGACCGCGCCCGCGTGGCGATCGCTCTCGCGGAGGAAATCCGCGCGCTTCCCGCCGGGGCCGCGAAGTTAGACATGGCCGGCGGACTGTGCAGTCTGTCTACCGAAGGCGATCTGGGCAAAGATGCCCTCGCCGCTGTCGCCGCTACCCTGGCCGCGGCCATGCGCGAGGGCGCGCCCGACGCCGGCGACTATATGGAGTTGGCCAGCCTGGCGCGCTACGAGCACGTGCCCGCGCCCGCCGCCGATCCGGCGCTCGAAGCCGCGATGGCCGTGCTGGCGCTGCGCGAACAATTGGTCGGCGAAAACGGGTTCACGCTTACCGCCATGGATGGCAAGGCCTACAACCTCGATGCCCTGCGCGGCCGCGTGGTGCTGCTCAACTTCTGGGCCACCTGGTGCCCGCCCTGCCGCAAAGAGATGCCCGACATGGAAAAGCTCTACCAGCGCTTCGCCGCCAAGGGGCTTACCGTCCTCGCCGTTTCCGACGAAGAGCGCGACACGGTAGCCGGGTTCCTCCAGAAGCAGCACTACACGTTCCCCGTGCTGCTCGACCCCGGCCGCAAGGTGCACGCCGCCTTCAACGTGGAAGGCATCCCCAAGAGCTTCCTTTTCGACCGCGGCGGCAAACTGGTGGCGCAGGCCATCGACATGCGCACCGGGCGCCAGTTCCTGGAGATGCTGAAACAGGCGGGGTTGGAGTAGCGCCGGCGCTTCCGCAGACTGCTTACCCCCGGCTCGTTCACAGAATCGTGATGTGCGCCGCGTTGGACGTCTTGCCGTCGACGACAACCGAAATGGTGGTATCGCCAATCCCCGCCAGAGACGCCGGAATCTGGACGTTGACCTGATCCAATCCCGCGCCTCCCTGCGGTCCCGCATAGATCACGGGCAGGGATAGTCCTCCAATCGACACGCTCACATTGGCGAGAGAACTACGGCCCGCGATTCCGGTTCCGTAGAGCACCAGGAAAACCTGCTGTGCCGGCGGCCCAAGGTTGACGGGAAGCGGAACAAAGGCCCCGTTAACCACCTGGGAAGAATTCGTGAATACTTGCACGCCTCCGGATTCGACGGTGATCACGTTAGCGGCGACGAGCTGGGCTGAGTTGAGTACGAAAAGGCCGGGAGCGACGGCGGCAATCGTGACGGCGCCCGCCGATGTCGTTCCATTGCCGGAAACAATGGTGATGGTCGCGCTTCCGGTCGCTACTCCGGGGGGAATCTGAAAATTCACCTGAAGCGATGAAACGAAGAACAGCGGGGCCGGCGTACTGACGCCGGTGGAATCGACGATCGTGACGCTGGTTCCCAAGAGGGCGATTGGCAGGGGTGCGGTGGTCCCAAAAGCGGTTCCAGTAGCCAGATCCACTCCATAAGCGGATACGATTGACCCCGCTGCGAGTGCTCCTAGCTGAGAGCTGGCCGTGGACAGGAATGTGACTGCGGCGCCAACCTGCGAAGCTCCCGCAATCTTGGCGAAGAAGCCTTCATTGAACCCCCCGGCATTGCCGCTCTGATAGGCGTTGACCAGCGGCAGGGTGCCCGCGGTGTAGCCGGTGAGGTAGATGTTCTTCGCTGCATCCACAACCATCCCCGTGGGAAAGATATTCGACCCGTTGCCGAAGAAGGAGCCAAAGAGCACCTGCGACCCGTCGCCGCTCAACTCGGTCACGTAGGCAACGCCGCTGGTGTAGGTTTGGAAACCGTTCTTGAGCGGCAGATCGCCGGCTCCGTCCGCCAGGTTGGCGATGTAGACATTATTGTCGGCGTCGAGCGAGATCGCCGATACCCCGTATTGGCCGCTGGCCGAGGGGGAGCCATAGAAGGTGGACCACACGCGGGCTCCCGCCGGATTGAGCTTAGTCACGAACGCGGTACTGCAGGAGTCATTGATGCTGGAGTTACAGGTGGGCTGAAATGCTCCCGGAGTCGTCGGGAAGTCCCGGTACTGGTTCGACCCGGCAGCGTAGACGTTGCCGGCAGTGTCGGCAGCGAGCGCAGATACACTGGAAGCGGCAAAAGCTATGCCAGAGGACGAGACGTGCGTGCCATTCAAATACGTGGAGAAGACCAGCGAAGCAGCGCCGGACTTAGTCGGATCGAACTCGGAGACCCAGCCGTTATTCGGGCATTGCGTGGGACTATTCCCCGGGCAGGTGCTGGAGAGGGCGCCCGCGGTGGTGGTCAGCGTAGGGGATTGCGTGAACCCGCCGATGAAGATTTTCCCCGCGCCTATGGCCAAAGGACCGCCAAAGGTCTGGCCGGCAGTGGCGGAGAGAAACGAGGAATACACCAGGGAATGTCCGTCCGGGGCTAACCCGGTGACGAAGGCCGACCAGGCATTTGCCGGCGGCGTCTTTTGAAAGGCGGATGCGGTAGTGGGGTAGGTGAACTGGCCGGTCGCTCCAGGGGTTCCATTCGCCTGGGTCAAGGCCGATCCGGAGACGTAGATATTGCCCGCTGCATCGAGCGAAATCTGCCCTGGAATTTCGCCCTGCGTGCCGCCCAGAAACGTGCCGTACACAATGCTGGTTCCGGTAGGGTTGAGTTTAACCAGGAACAAAGAACTTGTCCCGCTGTAGATGTATTCTCCACCGCCATTGAATCGGGCACAACCTGAGATCTCTCCCGTGTTCTGCAAGGTGCCGAAATCGAAGGCCACGGTTTCCGGTTCGCAGTAGAGGCTGTAGGCATCGGCGGTAACGGGGAAATTGTTCGAATTGGTTCCGCCCAGGACCCAGGCATTGTCCTTGGCGTCCACCGCAATTGCATTACCGAAATCGGAGCCGCTACCACCTTGGCTGACAGCGCTCCCGCCCACGCCGGGCCCGCTACCGCCCCCGCCCAGGTAGGTGGAGTAGATGAGGGACTGGCCGTCGGCGCTGATCTTGGAGACAAAAGCCGCCGAGGATGACGACGGACCGCACTTGGTTTGGCCGGTCATGGGCGCCGGGCAGCTTCCCTCGATGACGCCTGGAGTCGTCCGGTAGTCCAGTGCGTTGGTGATGCCGGTGACGTAGATCTGGCCGGCGGCGTTCATCGCCATGCCTCGGATGACCGATTGCTGCGAGGAACCGCCGAGGTAGCTGGAGTACACCAGCACGGGGTCAATGACCAGTTCGCGGCTGTGGTCGTAGGAGCCGACTTGGAAGCCGACCTCATGATGGTTGGCGGCGATGGTGAACCTGCCGTTCACCGGCTGGCGGACTCCCTGGACCTGCTGGTAGAGCTCAGGCTTGTGGAAGCGGATGTCGTTTTCGCCGTTCTTGGCGCCTAGCGCCAGGACGAGGTCACCCGACGCGTCGAGGACGGGCGTGGCGCCTGCAATCTGCAGACGAATCTTAGACGGGTCGGCCTGCGGAGCGAGAACGAAGTCGTATTCGAGCTGGCCCTGGGTACCGTAGTAGACCAGGTCGACGCCTGGATAGACATTCCGGGAAACGGCCTTCGCGTAGGTGGGAAGGTTGGTGGGCCACTGGCCGCGGGTGCTCCCCATCAGATAGTTGGCGATGCCGGGCAGTTTGTCCTGCGGCTGCATTGCGATGACCGGGTTGGCGCCGAGCAGGTCCATGCGGACCACGGCGGACTCCTCCCGGGAGGGCTCGCGGCCGGGCAGAGCGGGCCGGCCCGCGGTGACATGGCGATCGAGGGCAAACGTGGCGGACGCGGGGCTGAGGAAGATGGTGTAGCCGGCTCCTCGAGAGACGAACTGCACCCGTGGGTCGGTCTGGCCCCGGTTGGGTTCAAAGCTGAGAGGCAGCTTACCGTAACTCGCGGAAACCCGGTGCGCGGGGGCGCTACCCAGTGAGGGCAATGGGGAAGGAGCCTGGGCACTGGCGGCAATACCCATCAGGAAGAGAGGAACGGAAATGAGCACACTGATGACGGTCCCGATTTTCAATGGAGGATCTCCTGTTGTGGTAGATTCAGGCGACCCGCGCTCGATCCGGTATCCCCGCCTTGGTCGCGCAAGGACGGAACGGGGATTCCATGCTTGGCTCCCGCTACCCAAACTGAGTATACACGCAATTGCCCTGGGTGTCCGGATAGGGTCTCTCCGAGTTGTACAGCGACTTACTGGAAGCCTTACTTCTCCCCCGTCCCCAGCAGCGTCTCGAAGTGCGGCGCCTCGGGCTCCCGGTACACCACCGCGGTTTCCACGCCGCGGAAGCCGGCCGTCTTCAAATAGCGCTCGATCTCCAGCTCCGTGAAGCCCAGCCACAAATCGGCG
>JADGNR010000628.1 GCA_017883415.1 Bryobacteraceae bacterium
TTGTGGGATTACTCCCCGCAAGTCGGCATCGCAACTGGAAACTCGTTGCACCCCAGGTCCAGCCTCGCACACGGGCACCATTTGCGTGTCCTCCAGTTTCCTGCACCGGGACATATCGGGAGTAAACTCCGGAAGGACATATAAGGCTCGGCGAATCAGCAGGTTGGCCTCCAGCGCCGGCCAATATCAACACCGATGGTTGTTCGGGGGCGCTGGCGCCCCCTCAAGAAATGTTCGACAAAAAGGCTTGACAGGAGCGTCTCGCCTTTGTATATTGTACACAGACAGCATACAATGAATCAAGGGGCACCAGTACTGAAGATCGACTTGGCCTCCTCGGAGGCCGCTTACGAGCAGATCACCAGCGGGCTCCGCACCTTGCTGGTGGCGGGACAGTTTCGCCCTGGTAGCCAACTCCCCACCGTCCGTGAACTCGCGATGGACCTCGGAGTCCACCACAACACGGTCGCGGAGGCCTACCGCATTCTCGCGGACGAGGGCTGGCTGGATTTGAAGCGGGGACGCGGTGCCACCGTGGTCGAGCGCCCTCGACCCCAGGCCACACCCGAGTCCCACGCGAGGTTCTCGCGCCGCCTTCAGGAACTGGTGGCGCGAGCGATCACTGAAGGCGTGCCCAGGGCAGCCATCGTGGGTGAGTTGGACGGACTCACCCGGAAACTCCAAACGGGAGGAATAGAATGACCATAAAGAGCGCTCTTCCGCTGCTGTGGATTGCAGGGCTTGGCGCCGTCAGCCTCGCTGCACCACAAACGACATCCGACCTCGACTCCCTCGCCAAGGACTTGACGCAACAGTCGGCGGCGCGGCATTTCGAGCTCATCGTCACCCACTTTGACGGGGCGATGACCTCAGCGATGCCTGCCGCCAAGCTGGCCGAGTTCTGGGATGGTCTCGTCGGGCAGATGGGCGCCTTCCAGTCCATTGCCGGGGCGCGCGTCCAGACGGTCCAGGGTTACCAAGTCGTGCTGGTGACCTCGAAGTTTGAAAAGGCGACGCTCAACGTTAAGTGGGTCTTTGATTCGAAAAGCCGCGTCGCTGGATTCTCCGTCGTGCCGGTGGAGTCCGACGCCCCGTGGACGCCCCCTGACTACGCCAAGCCCGCCAGCTTTCATGAACAGCAGGTCACGGTCGGCAGCGCACCCTGGCAGCTCCCGGGCACCCTGACCCTTCCCAACGGCACCGGACCATTCCCCGCCGTCGTGCTGGTGCACGGCTCCGGCCCCCACGATCAAGACGAGTCCATCGGCCCCAATAAACCGTTCAAGGATCTCGCTTGGGGCCTGGCGAGCCGGAACATTGCCGTCGTACGTTACAGCAAGAGGACGCTCCAGTACGGCAAGGAAATCAAGGCGCAGGGGGCTGGCCTGACGGTCCACGAAGAGACGGTGGAAGATGCCCGGCTGGCCGTGGCCCTGCTGGCGAAGCGGCCGGAGATCGATTCTCGGCGCATCTTCGTTTTGGGACACAGCCTGGGTGGGATGCTCGCGCCGCGTATCGCCCACGGCGAAGCCCAGGTGGCCGGCCTCGTGATGCTGGCCGGCACCACCCGTGCGCTCGAGCAAGTGATCGTCGAGCAACTCAAATACATCGCCGGCCTCGATGGGAAGATCGCCCCCGCAGCCCAGAAGCAGATTGACGCTGCGGAGCAGTCGGCCAAGGAAATCGAGAGCCCGACGCTCGCCGCTGACGCCAAGCTGAACGTTCTGGGTACAACGGTTTACGGGTCCTATTTTCTCGATCTGCGCAGTTACCATCCGGCCGAGGTGGCCGCACAGCTCAAGATCCCCATGCTCATCCTGCGCGGAGAACGCGACTACCAGGTGACCTCCGAAGATTTCGACGGCTGGAAGAAGGCCTTGGCGGGCAAACCGGAGGTCACACTAAAAGTCTACCCGGGACTCTTCCACCTCTTCATGCCCAGCAGTTCCTCTGGCACGGGGCTCGGTACTCCGGCCGACTACCAGAAGCTCGGCCACGTGGTGGAGCCGGTGATCGAAGACATCGCAAGCTGGATCTCAATCCAGCGGGAAGGCTCAAAATGAACATACCATCCTTTCTGCTTCCGAGCCTTATCATGATCCTGATGATCGGTCTGCTGGTGACGATCTCCTACGTGATGCCACGATTGACGCGGCCCGACATTTACTTCGCCGTCACCATCGTGCCCGATTTCCGCGATTCAGCCGAGGGGCGCGCCATCCTTGGCCGCTACCGGGTCGAGGTGTTGATTTACGGAATCATCGCCATTGCCGTGGCCCTCAGCGGTCTATGGATTCTCCAGCTGTCAAGCGACACACCGATCGTCCTCGGGCTGGTGCTTCAGCCGGTAGGCGGCTTCATCGCCTACTACCGGGCTCGTCAGAGGGTGCGTACGCACGCGGTGGTACCGGCCATGGTTCGTGAAGCGGCGCTCACGCCACACGAGGTACGATTGCCGGGCGGGTGGACCGTCCAAATCGGCCCGTTCGCTCTCCTGGCAGCGGTCGCCGTCTGGCTCGCCGGCCCCGCGGCG
>JADGNR010000629.1 GCA_017883415.1 Bryobacteraceae bacterium
AGTTGCAACGCTTCGTGGCCACGAAGAAAACTGTTGGGGCCTACGCGGTGGGGCGCAAGCCTCTCTTACGATTTCAGGGTAGCAGACGGGTGTGTGGGGGAAGGCGGGCGGAGAGCGGCAAGGCGTTGAAACGGCGCGGGAAACTTTTTTGCAAAGTGCCGTGATTGAAAAAACGCTCTCTCACGGCCGCGGCAGCGAAAAATGCGTCTGTCCCCTTTTAGGGCACCACGGCGCCGGCTTTTGCTAGCGCGGCTTCCAGCGCTTCCTTGGTGAGATCGGTGCTAATGAAGAGTTCCTGGCGGGCGCCGGCGCTGAGGGCGAGGGCTTTCCAGCCGTTGAGGGTGGGGACGGTCACGCGGACGCGCACTTTGCCGCGGGCATCGCGAACGGGGCGGATCACGCCGGGGATAATGGAGCGGATGGCGGGGTTGGAAGCGAGCAACTCCTCCAGGATGGCGCGCACGCCATCGATGATGCTGTGCTCGACCTTGAGGCGGTCCTGGGCGGTGCGGAGACGCATCAGCGCCAGCCTTCGCCGCCGCGCAGGGGGACGAAGCGGCACAGCGTGGCCACGCGGGAGTCGTAGCGGCTGCCGCATCTGGTCACCAAACGCAACTCCTGGTCGTTGTGCTCGCCCACGGGGATCACCAGGCGTCCGGGGTCGTGCAACTGTTCGAGGAGTGCGGAGGGAATGTCGGGTGCGCCCGCGGCGACGGAGATCGCGTCATAGGGGGCGTGCAGGGAATAGCCCAGCGAGCCGTCCGCCAGGACGATCTCGACGTTGCCGTCGCGGCCGGTGCGGCGCAGGTTTTCCCGCGCCCGCTCGGCGAGGCGGGGAACGATCTCGAGGGAGACCACGCGGGCGGCGAGCATGCCCAGCACGGCGGCGGCGTACCCGCATCCGGCGCCGACTTCGAGCACCAACTCGGAGCCCTGCAACTCCAGTAGTTCGGCCATGAGCGCGGTCATGTAGGGCTGGGAGATGGTCTGGCCGAAGCCGATGGGGACGGGGTCGTCGCGATAGGATTCCACGCGCGACTCGAGCGGGACGAACTCCTCGCGTGGAATCTCGCGCATGGCGCGCAGCACGCGCTCATCGCCAATGGCCCGGCGGCGCAATTGCCGTTCGACCATGACGCGCCGCTCTCCGGCCCAATCCGGAATCACACTCGGCCTCCATCCTTATAATAGCTGTCATGGCCCACCAGGTTACGCTCATCGGCGGCGACGGCATCGGACCGGAAGTGGCGGAGGCGACGGTGCGCGCGGTGGACGCCACCGGCGTTGAAATCGAATGGGAGCGCGTGGAAGCCGGGGCGCGCGCGCTGGACGAGCAGGGGCAATTGATTCCCGACGACGTCTTCACCTCGCTCGAAGTGACACGCGTAGGCCTGAAGGGGCCGACCGCGACGCCGATCGCCGGCGGGCATCAAAGCATCAACGTGGCGCTGCGCAAGAAGCTGGGCCTGTACGTGAACTTCCGGCCGGTGCGCATGCTGCCGGGAATACGAAGCCGGTTTCGGGACGTGCCCATCGACATGGCGATTTTCCGCGAAAATACCGAGGATCTGTACTCCGGCCTGGAGCACGAGGTGGTTCCGGGCGTGGTGGAGAGCCTCAAGATCATCACGCGGAACGCATCGACGCGGATTGCGCGGGCGGCGTTCGCCTACGCGCGCCGGGAAAACCGGGCGCGGGTGACGGCGATTCACAAGGCCAACATCATGAAGATGAGCGACGGCCTGTTTTTGAAGTGCTGCCGCGAGACGGCGTCGCAGTTCGCGGAGATTCGCTACGACGAACTGATCGTGGACAACGCCTGCATGCAACTGGTGATGCGGCCGGAAAAATTCGACGTGCTGGTGCTGCCGAATCTGTACGGCGACATCGTCTCCGACCTGGCGGCGGGGCTGGTGGGCGGTCTGGGCATCGTGCCCGGCGCCAACCTGGGCGACCATCACGCCATCTTCGAAGCGGTGCACGGCACGGCGCCGGATATCGCCGGCAAGGGACTAGCGAACCCCACGGCGCTGATGCAATCGGCGGTGCTGATGCTGGCGCACCTGGGAGAGCGGAGCGCGGCGGCGCGGCTGCAGCAGGCGATCGAGGAGGTCTATGCCGACGGCGGGCAACTGACCGGCGACGTAGGCGGGAAGGCATCGACCGCCGGGTTCACCGACGCGGTGATCGCACGGCTGCGCCAGAATTGACGCGGAGACGCGAAGACGCGGAGGCCGCGCGGAGCGGCAAACAGAAGCGGAATGAGCGCGCGGAGGGGGCGGAGTTTTGGAGGAAAGGCGGCGTCGCTCTGTTCGCGCAGGTTGTGGCGCGCGGCCATGCGGGCCGGGATCAGCGGGGGAGGCTCCACAGCAGGAAGCCGACGATGGTTTTGGCGTCTTCGATCTTGCCGGCGCGGATGAGCGCGGATAGCTCGCGGCGGGTGAACCAACGGGTCTCGATGCGCTCGTCGTCCATGGGGGTGGCTTCACCGGCGGTGAGATTGGTGGCGAGGTAGAGGGTCATGCGCTCGG
>JADGNR010000346.1 GCA_017883415.1 Bryobacteraceae bacterium
AACTGCTCCATGGAGTCGGCCACCTTCTTCTGCCACTGGGCGCGGCGGTAATCGCGGATGGCGTTGAGCGCCTCCTGCGTCTTGCGCTCCTTTTCCAGCATGAAGGCCTTCTTGACGGCCATGGCCTTATCGAACGCCGAGCGGGCGGTGGCGAGCTGTCCCTGATTGCGGGCCAGCGCGCCGCGGGACTGCTCCAGTTGGATGGCGAAACTGGCGGCGAGGTCGTCGCGCCCGCCCTGTATGGCGGCCTTCACCTTGGAGGTGATGGTGCTCAGCTCGTCCTTGTAGCGGGCCTCTTCCTTCTCGAGCAGGGTCACGTTGGCCTTGACCATGGCGATGCTGTCGTTCATGCGCGGCACCTGGTCGTTCATGTCGCGCAGATTCTGTTCCAGGATGAGTTCCGGATTCTCGCCTACCGATATAAAAAAGCCAACGAACGAACGGACCATGCGGGACAGCCGTCTCCACATACTGCATCTCCCTTTCCGCGGCTACTTCGGGGAATCGTGCGCAGGGGCCGGCGCAGCCGCGGGGCCGCCGGTCGTGATGGGGTTCTCGGCCACAAAATACGATACGGCATCGGCGATCTTTTGTTCCTCTTCCTGCTTCTTCAGGCGCCAGGCGAAGAACCGCTCCTTCTCTTTAGCCACGTCGTCGTTATTGGCCTGCATGCGCGCCCGGTGGTCGGCTACGACCTGATCCATCTCCGCCTGGATCTGCTGATTCTCCTGGGTCTTGCGCGTTTCCAGCTCAGCCACCGACTTCTGCTGTACACTTTCGAAGGTGTCGAGCGCGCGGTCGCGCTTGACGGCGTCGGTAATCACATCCTGGAGCGGGGCGCCGGCGGCCTCGAGCGCCACCAGCACGGAACTGCGCTTGACCTCCCGAGGCAGGTTGCGGATGTGCTCGCTATGGAGCATTTCCGCCACCTTCATGATGGTGAAGCCGTGCACCGGCGGGTGGATTTCGGCGGAATCGTAGATTTCAGCGAAGGAAGAGGCATGATCCACCGGGGCGGTGAACTTGGTTTGCGGGGCCACGCCGGCGGCGATATCGGCCACCGCTTGCGCGGCGCTGCCGGGGGGATTGGCCCCCGGATTCTCCGCGGGCCGGTCGCCGGACTCGCCCACCGAGACGAAGAGGTTATACCACTTCTTGCTCATCGGATTGTATTGGTTCTCACTCGGAAGCGTACGACAGTCGCAAGGGTGAGGTCAAGGCGGCGGGAAACAAAGGGCAAGCTCAAGCATGCCCCACCCGGCGCCCGCGTACTATTTCGACAGGCGCAGGATGGCCGAAGCGACCTTCTGAAACGCGACGGCCATCGACTCCGTGTCGCTGGCCAACACGTAGAAGCCAGTCTGCTCGTTGGGGGGAGGTACAAAGGATGTGGACCCCGCTACGTTGGCGATCCTCATGAGCAAACCTTGATCGATGTTGTCGTCACCGCGGTATCCAATGACATAGATCGCGATCTTCATATCGGTGAGATCGCCGACGCGGTTGGGCTTGTTGACGTCCGTCCGGATTCTCTTGGCCGCGCTGTCGGTGCCGTTCCAGGTTGCCAGCGCCCAGTCGTACGAAGCAGTCGTATTGGCGCGATTGAGCGCCGTCCCGGTGTACATGGGGTTTGGAGTCACGGGAGTTCCGCTGCCGTCGACAAACTGAGAGTTCTGGTATGCGTTCCCGGTCATATCGTTCCCATACATGTCTATCGAGGGGATCCGGTTGAAGTCGCTGAGGCCGGCCGGCATTCCCGCGCAGCCCGTAATGGTGTTGGGAGATGGCGTCGGGGTTTGAGCTGTGCCAGTTCCCCAGTAGTTCAGCCATTGGCTCTGGGTGTGGAGGGGGTCCTCACTGGCAAGCCGGTAAAGACCCGCTGGAGGGTTCTGTGGGGTACCGGCCGAAGCCGGATAGGAGATCCAGCCGAGCATCGGCGTGGGAGTGGGATTGGTACCCGCGACGATTTTGTTGGCGCAAAGGCTGGAGGTTTTGAGCACGGCAACGGCGTTATCGGCCGGGTTGTTGGGCCAGATTGAGATCGACTGCGGCACACCGTCGGTCAGCAGGACGATCGCGTTGGTCTTTTCGTCGACATGAGTGGGCGAGGTCGCGATGGCTTTCAGATGGGCCTTCTGAAGCTCCGCATAAGCCAGCCAGAGCGCTTCGGAGGTGTTGGTGGAACCGCCGGTGAAGTTCGCGGTGGCATTAATCTGGTGCTCCATATCGTTGGCGGTGCCGTCCAGGAAGTTCTTGTCGGGACCGCCCACGGAAGTCGACTTGATGTAGTGGTCCCAGTTGGCCGGAAAAGCGGGGGGGCTGGGGGGGGCAGGAGACGGGATGGCTGGGGGATACCCCGTCGAGGGGTACCCGACCGTGGCGGTGCCATCGAAAGCGATAAACCCCAACTCGTCCACAGTGGGAGTAAACAGGTGGGTGAAGGATATGGCATCGGCTTTGGCGGGTATGTACGCGCCGCTGCGGTACATGGACCCGGAACGGTCCAGCACAAAGACGAGCCGGGCATCCCGGCGGGTGGCTTGTGCATTGGCAGCGACCGTCGCAAAAGCCTGGCCAAAGACACGCGCAAACAGGAGCGGGACCTTCGCCGTGGCGGAGATGTCGATGACCTTGGCGGCGCCCCCGGTATAAGTAGCCACCGGCTGCAAATCATAGGCCCGCCAGAAACCGGCGGTGTTGTCGGCGCGGAAGTTGGCGGCGATAAATTCTTTAGCGATCTCCTCAGGGTCCGCCGTCGTGCCGATGAGGCGTCCGGCGCCCAGCGCCGCGCCATCCACGGCGGCAGAGAGTTTCGCCTGCACGATGTAACACATGGTCGCATCGATGCCCAGGGCCACCAGCGGGATCAAAACGGCAGGCAGCATTACGGTGAAGAGCATGAGGGCCGACCCACGCCGGCTGGACCAGGGACGAGAATGGGCGCGCATATTCATTCCTTTTCGCAATGGGACCTCAAAACATGGTGTAGGAATACAATCCGGTGCCATTAGTAAATGGAGGCATGGTCAACCCCTGGGCAGCCGCCTCGGAAACATAAATGACCTGCCCCGAGGGCAATCCGGTGATCACGCCGGCCGTGTTGGCAAAGGGGTTAATGCCGGTAAATGTGGCTCGATCATTGGGGTTGGTTTGCTGGGCGTTGAGGGTGACTTTTCCGCTGCCATCCAGGATCACGGGAACACACCCAGCGGGCGGCGTCGGGCAGGAGATCACCGGGCTGCCGAAGTTGCTTGTGTGGACGTTCTGATTGCCGATGACCAGGCGCTGCGTGAACACCCACCTGTTATGGTTTGTGCACAGCGGAATGGTCATGCTGGCGAGGGTACACAGCGAATCGTCCATGTAGATCACGGTGGACAGGATCACCACCGCATTGCCGGCGCCGTAGGTGGCGCTCATCCCGATTCCGGAGCCGATCGCGGCCAGGATGCCCTTGTTGCCGGGCAGCGAAAAATCCACGTCCGCCCCGCGCGCGTACATATGCCCGGCATCCCGCGCGAGCTGAATGGTCTGCAGGGAGGTGAGCATGTTGAGCCCCACTCCCACGGTGCCGAGGAACAACGGAATCATCACCAGCAGAATGAAAGCGAACTCGATGCTGGAAGCGCCATGTGAGTTTTTCGTACGCATAAACCAAGCTCCTAGGGCAGCGGCGAGTTCCACGCGGGCGCCGGCCCTTTAGGAGGCACATCCCGCGACGGCTCGATGAGGTCGGCGCTGATGGCGGCCACATTGGTCCCGGCTAAGTCGGGTCTCTGTGACCAAGTGTTGCCCCCACCCCTCCACCCAAACCAGTAGAAGCGCGGCAGCAGGGCAGGCAGGGTGAACCCTTCAATGGAAACCTGCATGATGTTCAGGGGCGAGTTTCCGTCCGCCTGGTCGGAAACTGGCGTGGCCGGCGCCGTCGAACCCGACGCGGGCGGTTTGTAGAAACGTACCATGATCGTGTGCAGGCCGGTGGGGCCGCGCAGCAGCCCCAGCGAGTTTCTCTGAACGATGTCCCGCACCAGGCTTGTCAGGTCGGATCCGAAGGTCGTGGTCTGGGTTTTGGTGATGGTGATGCCCGTGCGCACGCCGGCGCGCACCGCGAACTCCAGCGTGGCCCTCGCAAAAATCCCCCAGGCGACATCCAACAGGACGAAAGTGAGGGTCAGGAGGGGCAGAAGAGTCAGCATGAACTCAATCAGTTCCGCGCCGCGGCGGCGATGCGCGCGCACCATCCGCCGCTGGGTAAAATCGCAGGGCGTACCCGGCGCCACGGCCACGGACTGGACCTCGAGGTCGCGCATTCGTCCTCCTGACTCTACTCTTCAGGAGTCTCGACCGAGAATCAATACTTCAAATCGTTAGTGTCGATCTAGGCGGCCTACGGCAATTGCTAACCAAAGTTAACGCCGCAGTCCTCGACGTGCAGAATGGCGCTATTGCGGGAGCGTGAAGGTGACTTCGATTTCGGTGGCCACCTGCACCGGCTCGCCGTTCAGCAGGGTCGGGCGGTACACCCATTGGCGGACCGCATCCATGGCGGCCTGGATCAGCAGGGGGTGGCCCCTATGCACTTTTAGTTCCACCACGCGGCCGTCTTTGCCGATCACCGCGCTCATGCTTACGATTCCCTGGATACGCGCTTGTTTGGCCAACTCGGGGTAGACCGGCGGAACCTGACTGACCAGGTTCATCTGTTGTACGTTCGCTGCCACGTGAATCCGCCCGGGCGCCTCCGGGGTTTGCCCCGATGGCGAGGATGCGGGCGGCGGAGGTGGTGGCGGTGGTAGCGGCGTGTAGGTAATCCTGCCACTTCCGCCGCCCGGCGCCGCCTCGGCCTGCGCTCGTTTGGCGTCGAGCGCTTTCTGCATCCACACGTCGGCTGCGGCGATGTCCTGGCGATATTCCTCGGGAGTATCGCGCAGGTCGGCGCGCTCGCGGATGAGAAGGTTCTCATAGGCCATGGCGTCGGCGTACTGCGGGTTGATCTCCAGCGCCCGGTCGAGCGCCCGCAGGCCGTCTTCGAGCACCGGCCAGTATTTGGCCCTCAACTCTTCCCGGACCGCCGCCTGGGCGATCGGGCCGGGCTCTTCCATCCTCATCCCCGCGCTCACGCGCGCCTGACCATACGCGGGATACCACCGGGACCAGGCGATGAAGCCGAGGCAGTACCAGGCGTCCGCGTTGTTGGGACTTATCGCCGTCAACTTTTGATACCACTGTTGCGCGTCGTCCCACTTTTTCTGGTTCAGGTACAGCGAAGCAATGTAGCCGATGGCCGCCGTATTCTCGGGCTGCTGTTCCAACACCTTCTGGAATTGCTCCAGGGCGTGGCGGGCCATTTGGCGGTTTTCGTCCGACTCCATGCCGGGGACGAACTGCTCGAGGTAGACGGTTCCCAGGTACATGCGCGCGGTGGCATTGGCGGGTTCCATGTCGACCGCTTTGGCGAAGGCCTGCGTGGCCTCCTGGTAGCGGCCGCCCTTGTAGGCCGCGACGCCACGATTCAGCCAGCCCCGCGCGTCGCGAGGCTCTTGCGCCATAAGGCAGCTTACGGCGAGGAGAAACACGGTGATCGATCGGGAAAACATAGCAACCTCCCTTGGAGCCGAGAAAAAACCATTGGCAGGCGAAAGCGCCTGCCCCACAAGAACGTGGGACAGACACTTTTGTCTGTCAACCTTACCGCTCGAAGCGCAAACAGGCGCGCCCCAGGTAAATCTCGTCGCCGGGCCGCAGCTTTTCGCCGCGGCGGTTGCCGGCGGGCACTTCGATGGGCCGGCCGTCGCGGAACACCAGCGTACCAAACTCGCTCTCATCGTCGCAGATGCGATATTCGTTCGCATCCCGGCGGATGTGCGCGTGGCGGCGCGACACGGTGGCGCTGGCCTCGTCGCCTTCTTCGAAGACCACATCGTTGCGGCGCACCACGCGCTGGTCGGAATCGGTCAGCTCGGCCAGGCGCCCGATGTTGGTGCGCGGCTTGTCGAGCGTATATTCGGGGCACGCGGCCTTCCCCTTGACCACCACCAGGCGCGCGGTGGCGGCGGGCGCCTCCGCCGGCTCCTTCTTCGCCGCCTCCACCACGTACTCGATGGCGAACGGGCGGCCGCCGCCCTCGCCTGTTTTGACCTCGACCGAGAAGCCGTGCGGCAGGCTGCACCCGGCTCCTTCGAGCGCCTGGCGAATGTCGCTCTCGAGGCGGCCCGCCTCAGCGAACGCCGCCTGGTAGACGGCCCGCCGCGCGGCATCGTCGGAGGCCAGGGTCACCACCAGGCGCGCATAGGGAAACACGCGCCGGCCGCGGGCCACGGTCTCGACCCTGGTTTCGACCTCTTCGAGCACGGCGCGGTGCACCAGCAGCAGCTCGTTGGAATCGGCGGGCCCGAAGACGCGTTCGGCGAACTTGCGGAAACCG
>JADGNR010000009.1 GCA_017883415.1 Bryobacteraceae bacterium
ATCTTGCCCGCGGAAAGATCGAACACGCGCCGCACCTTTCGTTCCAGCGCCGCCGGCGTAAGATCGCTACGGATTTCGAGCATTCCTAAGCATCTTACCCGACCGGAACCTGTGATAGGCTATCTGGCCATGGCAAAGAGAATTCTGCTCGCCGGCTTGCTGGGCGGCCTGGCGCTGTTTGTGTGGGAGTTCATCGCCCATGAGGCCCTGCCGCTCGGGGAAGCGGGTTTCAAGGCCCTGGCCAACGAGCCCGTGGCGCGGGCCGCGCTGAAGCAGATTTCCCCCGAGCCCGGACTGTACATTTTCCCGGCGCCCGATCTCACACCGGGGATGACCCGGTCTCAACAGCAGCAGGTCATGCAGGTCATGATGGACAAGATCCGCACCGGGCCGGTGGGAATTCTGGTGATCCATCCCGACGGCGTGACGAAGACCTTTGTCCAGCAGCTTGCGACTCAGTTCGGCGGCGACGTGGTGGCCATGCTGCTGGCCGCGGCCCTGCTGGCGCGCGCGGCCGCCTCCCGCGGTTTCGCGGGACGGCTCCTGTTCGTCACGCTGCTCGGCCTGCTGCCGTCCCTGCGCGTGGGCATACCCTATTGGAACTGGTACGGATTCCCGGCCGCGTACCTCGCCGCGCAGGCCACGGTGGACGTCGTGGGTTTCTTCCTGGGCGGCCTGGTCCTGGCCTGGCTGGTGCGGCCCGGCGCCAGATGACGGGGCCGGCTTGCGGCCCCCATTATTTCTTCGACAGGGGCGGGGGCCCCGGCTCACTGCTTGGAGGAACGATGTTCTTCAGCCGCAGGTAGGTGACCAGGTTGCCGTAGTGTTCTGAAAGGTGCATGTCGTTGACCGTCAGCACGATTGGTTTCGGCATGTCGCCTCCAAAGAGCTTCACGGTTTGCGTAGCGGCCGCGTCGGTCATGCCGTCGTAGGCCTTGTCGCAATATGCGAAAGCCTCTTTGAGCGCGGCGATCAGGTCGGCTTTCGAGGTTTTGGTCTGCTCGACTTTCAGGGCGGGATTTTTCTCGCCGAGCACGGTGGAACAAAACAGGTACTGTGCGTCGGCCACGTGTCCAACCACCTGGCCGAAGCTGCGGACCGCGTCGGTGGGCTTGAAGCTGTAATTCTGCTCAGGCATTTTTTCGGCTGAGCCCAGTATCCAGACCTTCATCTGTCCGAAGGCTTGCTTATTGAATGCGCTGAACGGGTTGTCCTGGGCCACGGCGAGCGAGGCTGGCACAAGAAGGCAGATCAGAAGTCTTCCCATTTACCCGCATACGAGAACCGCAGCTCGACTGTTCCGCTTTTCTTAGTGGATGGAATGAGGGTTGCTTACCCGTGCCGCGTCATCCCCAGCACGGCGTTGATCAGCACCGCCGCCATGCCCACGGGGATAGCCACCTTCCAGCCGATGTTCATGAGCTGGTCGTAGCGGAAGCGCGGAAACGTGCCGCGGAACCAGATCATGAGGTAGATCATGCACGAGACCTTGAACAGGAACCAGAACAGGCCGATCACGGCGCCGTTCACCACCGGAATGGCGAACAGCGCGGCCAGCATGAGCAGCAGCAACGCGGCCCCCACCAGCACCTTCTGCTGCAGCGGGTCCTTCAGCTTCTTCACCATGGGGAAGGTCAGCAGCGCCGATCCCACGAACAACACCACCGGGAACCCGAAGTCGAGCGGATAGTGCAGCCAGCCGGCGCTCGGGAAGGGCCGCAGCCAGCCGCCCCAGAACAGGGTAACCGCCACGGCCGAGACCACGAAAATATTGGCGTACTCCGCCAGGAAATAGAGCGCCCAGCGGAAGCCGCTGTACTCGGTGTGGAAGCCGGCCACCAGCTCCGATTCCGCTTCCGGCAGATCGAAGGGCGCGCGATTCGTCTCCGCGGTGGCGGCGATGATGTACACCACGAAGGGCACGATCATGAAGAAGTAGTTGTCGAAAATGAACCAGACGCCGCGCTCGGCCTGCGCCTTCACGATGCCTTGCATGCTCAGGGTGCCCGCCGCCATCACCGCCGAAAGCAGCGCGAAGGACAGCGCCACTTCGTAGCTCACCAGTTGCGCCGCGCTGCGCAGCGCGCCCAGCAGCGAATAATGGCTGTTGGACGACCAGCCGCCCAGAATGATGCCCAGGATCCCCACCGCGGACATGGCCGAAATCACCAGCAGCCCCACGTTCACGTCGGCTACCGCGATGTTGCGCGCAAACGGCAGCACGGCGAACGCGGTGAGCCCGGTGAAGGTGGAAACGCAGGGCGCGAACCAGAAGATGGCGTGGTCCGAATCGGTGGGAATAATGTCTTCCTTGAGCAGCAGCTTGAGCGCGTCGGCGATGGGTTGCAGCAGGCCGTGCGGGCCCACGCGCATGGGCCCCAGGCGCACCTGGAAATCGGCCAGAATCTTGCGCTCGATCAGCACGATGTAGCCCGCCACCAGCGGGAAAGCCCCGATGATCACCAGCGTGGTCACAATCGGCGCGAATAACGGATGGGAGAAGACCGCGTTCATAGTGTCCTTACCGCAACAGCGAGGTCTGCGCCATGCGCAGGAACGGCTCGGGGTAGAGGCCGATGGCCAGCGTCAGCACGCCGCTCACGCCCAGGGCCAGGCGCAATCCGGCGCTGGTCGCTAGCGGGGCTTTCTCCGTGCTCTCGCGAGCAAACATGCTGCGCACAATCTTGAAGTAGTAATAGATGGCCACGGCCACATAGAGCGTGGCCACCACCGCCAGCGTGAAGTGGCCGGTCTGGATCAGCGCCAGGAAAATGTAGTATTTGCCCAGGAACCCGGCGGTGGGAGGAATGCCGGCCAGCGAGAGCAGGAAGATCAGCATCAGCACGGCATAGCCGGGGCTCTTCTGCATCAGGCCGGCGATATCGTCCAGGTCCTCGCCGATGATGTTCTGGCGCCGCAGCGCCACCACCACCAGGAACGCGCCCAGGTTCATGAAGGTGTACACCATCACGTAGACGGCGATGCCTTTGAGGCCGGTCTCATTGCCCGCCACCAGGCCGAGCAGCATGTAGCCCGCGTGGGAGATGGAGCTGTAGGCGAGCAGCCGCTTGATGTTGGTCTGGTTGATGGCCGCCAGGTTGCCGACCGTCATGGTAAGCACGGCCACCACCGATAGAATGGGCTCCCAGACTTCTTTCGCCGACAAGAACGGTCCCATGAAAATGCGCAGCAGGAAAGCGATGGACGCCGCCTTGGAGGCCACGGCGAGATAGGCCGTCACGGTAGTGGGCGCGCCCTCATAAGCGTCCGGCGCCCACATATGGAAGGGCGCGGCGGAGATCTTGAAGAGCAGTCCCACCGAGGTGGTGGCGAGCGCGAGGAAGACCACCGGATCCCACAGCGGCCGTTCGCGGATGGCCTCGGCCACCGCCGCCAGCTTGGTGGAGCCGGCCATCCCGTACATCAGCGAGAAGCCGTACACCAGGAAGCCGCTGGAGAAAGCGCCCAACAGCAGGTATTTCATGGCTGCCTCGTTGGAGCGCTTGTCGGTGCGCAGGAACCCGACCATCACGTAGAAGGTCAGGGCCATCAGCTCGAGCCCGATGAACAGGGTGATCAGGTCCGTGCCGGTGGCCAGAAAATACATGCCGCTCTGGGCGAACAGGATCAGCCCATAGTATTCGCCGTGGTGCTCGCCCGAGATCTCCAGGTACCTGTACGACACCACCGACACGATCAGCGCGGCGATCACGAAGATCCAGTTGAAGAAGATGCCGAAGCCGTCCACGGTCACCGATCCGCCGAAGCCGGTGAGGCTGGTCTGCCCGTTGACCATTAACCATTCCGTCTGGCGGTAGAGCGCGAAGCCGGTGAAGCCCTCGGCCAGGGCCACGAAGATGAGCAGGTACTTGCGCTGGCGCGGGTCGGGGAAAATCAGGAAATCGAACAGCAGGATGGCGCAGCCGAACAGCGCCAGCATCACCGCCGGGATGATGGTGAAGTGGTCGGTGGAGGTGTAGAACTGGCTCACCGGTCACCTCCCGCGGGGGCCGGGGGCCGGGGGCCGGGGGCCGGGGGCTCCGCGGCGGCCACCTGGCCCCGACCCGCAGCGACTGCGGGTACCCCGCCCGGCCCCTGGCCCCTGGCTTGGAAGTAGCCCGGCCGCACGCGCTCCACGATCTCCCTCACCGGCTCGCGCAGGATTTCGAAATACGGCTTGGGGTAGACGCCGATCCAGATGGCCCACGCGATGAGCGGCACAAAGACCGCCACTTCGCGGAAGCTCATGTCGGGGAGCCCCAGGTTCTTCCCGTTGGTCACCTGCCCGAGCATGGTGCGCTGGTACAGCCACAGCAGGTACGCCGCGCCCAGAATCACCCCGGTTACGGCGAAGGCCGCCCACGCGCGGTTGGCCTCGAAAGCGCCTTGCAGGATGGTGAACTCGCCGATGAAGCCGTTCAATAGCGGCAACCCCGCCGAGCTCAGCATGGCGATGGCGAAGATCACCGCAAACCGCGGCATCACGTGCGCGAGTCCCCCGTACTCGGAAATCTCGCGCGTATGGCGGCGCTCGTAAATGACGCCGATCACCAGGAAGAGCATGCCCGTCGAAATGCCGTGGTTGATCTGCTGCAACACGCTGCCGGCGATGCCGTTGGGGTTCATCGAAAAAATGCCCAGGGTGCAGAAGCCCAGGTGGCTCACCGAAGAGTAGGCCACCAGCTTCTTCCAGTCCTGCTGCATCAGGCTCACCAGCGCGCCGTAAATGATGCCCACAATGGAAAGCACCGCCAGGACCTCGACGATGGTCTTATCCATCGACGCGCGGGGCAGCAGCGGAAGCGAGAAGCGCAGGAACCCGTAGGTCCCCATCTTCAGCAGCACGGCCGCCAGGATCACCGAGCCCGCCGTGGGCGCCTCCACGTGCGCGTCGGGCAGCCAGGTGTGGAACGGGAACATGGGCACCTTGATGGCAAAGCCGAGGAAGAACGCCCAGAAGACCCACTGCTGCATGCCCAGGGTCAGGTCGGTCTTCATGAGGTCGGCGATTTCGAAGGTGTAGAAGCCGAACTGCTTGAAGTGCTGGAAGTAGAGCGTCAAAATGCCGAGCAGCATCAGCACCGATCCAGCCAGCGTGTACAGGAAAAATTTGATCGCCGCGTACAGCTTCCGCGGGCCGCCCCACACTCCGATGATGAAGTACATGGGCACCAGCACCAGCTCCCAGAAGACGTAGAACAGGAAGAAATCGAGCGACAGGAACACCCCGATCATGCCCGTCTGCAACAGCAGGAACATGGCGTAGTATTCCTTCATGCGGTCCTGAATCGCATTCCAGGAAGAGAGGATCGAGAGGAAGCCCATCAGCGTGGTGAGCATCACCAGCAGCAGGCTGATGCCGTCCATCCCCAGGTGATAATGCGCGCCCAGGGTGGGAATCCAGTCCGCGCGCTCCTCGAACTGGTAACCGGGAACGCCCGTCTGGAAGCGCCAGACCAGCGGGAGCGAGATCAGGAACCCGGCCAGGCCGGCCAGGTTCGCCCAGACCCGGATCAGGTTCCTGCTCTTCGCGGGAATGAAGAGCAGCACCAACAGGCCGGCCAGGGGCGTCAACAGAACGATGCTGAGTAAATGCTGGTCCATAGCTTACCGCACGACGTAATATCCGAAGAAGACCAAAGCCCCGATCACCACGAAGAACGCGTACGCCTGCACGCGCCCGGTTTGCAGCAGGCACACCGGGTAGGAGAGCATCTTCACGAAGAAGGACGTGAAGCGCACCGCGCCGTCGATGATCCATTTGTCCCACCACATGGAGACTGTGGCGCTGAAGCGCGTCAGCCAGCCCGCGCCGTTCACCCCGCCATCCACCACGTCGCGGTCGAACGCGCCGAACACCAGCCCGCCGCCTTTGCACAAGCCGTTGACGAACAGGAAATCGTAGACCTCGTCCACGTACCACTTGTTGTAGAGCAGGGTGTGCAGCGGCTTGACGGCTTTTTCGATGGAGTCCGGGATCTGTGGCTTGTGGTGATAAAAATAGCGGGCGATGGTGATGCCGATAATGGCCACCGCCACCGAGAGCCCCATGAGGATCCATTCGGTGGAGGCGGAGTGCTCGCCCTCTTTCGCCGCTTCCACGGCGGCCGAAGCGAAGGCCGGTTCCAGCCAGCGCTCGAAGCCGCGGAAGTTGTCGCTGAAGTAGGACCACAGTTTGGGCGTTCCCAGCCACCCGGCGAATACGCTGCCTACAGCCAGCAGCACCAGCGGCACGGTCATGGTGGCAGGCGATTCATGGATATGGGACGCCACTTCCGGCGCCACCCGCGACTCGCCGTAGAACGTCAGATTCATGAGCCGCCACATGTAGAAGGCGGTCAAGCCGGCCGTGGCCAGGCCCACCAACCACAGAATCTGCGAGCCATGCGGCGAACTGTACGCCTGCCACAGGATTTCGTCCTTGGAAAAGAATCCCGCCAGACCCGGAATGCCGGCGATGGCCACCGACCCGACGAACATGGTCCAGTGCGTGATCGGGATTTTGTTCTTGAGCGCGCCCATGTGGCACATATTCTGCTCCCCCGACATGGCGTGGATCACCGAGCCCGAACCGAGGAAGAGCAGGGCCTTGAAGAACGCGTGGGTGAACAGGTGGAAGATGGCCACCCAGTAGGCGCCCACGCCCAGCGCCAGGAACATGTAGCCCAACTGGCTCACCGTGGAGTAGGCCAGCACGCGCTTGATATCGTTCTGCACCAGCGCGATGGTGGCCGCCAGAATGGCCGTGAACGCGCCGATCACCGCTACCACCGTGGAAGTGGACGGGGTCAACTGGAACAGCGCCGCCGAGCGCGCCACCATGTACACGCCCGCGGTCACCATGGTGGCCGCATGGATCAGCGCCGAGACCGGCGTGGGGCCCTCCATGGCGTCGGGCAGCCAGACATATAGCGGGAATTGCGCCGATTTGCCGGTGGCGCCGACGAACAGCAGCAGCGACATCGCGCTGAGCACGCCGAAGCCCGCCACTTCCGGAGCGAAGTTGCCGCTGCGCAGCGCCGCGTTCACGTCGGTGAAGCGCACCGTGCCCAGCACCGAGAGCATCAGCAGCATCCCCAGAATGAAGCCGGCATCGCCCACGCGATTCACCACGAACGCTTTCTTGCCCGCGTCGCCCGCCGACTTTTTATGGAAATAGAAGCCAATCAGCAGGTAGCTGCACAAGCCCACACCCTCCCAGCCGACGAACAGCAGGGCGTAGTTGTTGGCCAGCACCAGCATCAGCATGAAGAAGACGAACAAGTTCAGATAGCCGAAAAACCGGTAGTAGCCGCCGTCGTGGGCCATGTACCCGATGGAGTAGACGTGTATCAGGAAGCCGACGCCGGTCACTACCAGGATCATCACCGAGCTCAACGGATCGAGCAGGAATCCCCAGTCCGCCTGGAACATGGCCAGGTGCCCGTTGGCCATGTGGAACGGCATCCCGGCGAGCCAGGTGAACTGGACCACCTGGTACACCCGCTGGGTTTGTTGCGACAGTCGCCAGACCGCGCCCGCCGAGAAGATGAAGGACAACAGCACCATCCCGGGGCATATCAAACTGACCAGGAATTTTAGGCCTCCTGGCCTGCCCCCATGGCCCGAAGGGCCATCGTGGCCGTGTCCATGCGCCGCCGCGCCATGCCCATGCTCCGCCACCGGCTCCACGCCGGGAGCCACCGCCAACTCGGAGTGCGGCTGCGGGTCGAGCAGCTTGCCCACCAGCAGCATCAGCACCGCCCCGAGGAGCGGGAACAGAGGGATCAGCCAGATTTGGTCCAGGAAATTCACGGTGCTCCTACCACTTCAGCAAATCGATTTCATCCGCCAGCACCGTTTCCTTATTGCGGAACAGCGCGATCAGGATGCCCAGCCCCACGGCCGCCTCGGCCACCGCGTCGGTGATCACGAAAATCGCGAAGATCTGCCCGTCCATGTTGTGCCAGATCCGCGAAAAGGTGATCAGGTTGATGTTCACCGCGTTGAGGATCAGCTCGATGGACATCAGAATGATCACGATATTGCGGCGGGTCAGCACGCCCACCGTGCCGATGAGCAGCAGGGCGGCGCTCAAGGCAAGGTAATGGACCGTGGTAATCGGGTGCATTTCGTCAGATCCTCTTCTTGGCCATCACCACCGAGCCCACCACCGCCACCAGCAGCAGGATGGAGACGAGCTCGAAGGGCAGCAGGTACTCGGAGAATAAGGTATCGGCCAGCGCCTCGGTGTTGCCCAGCGCCGGGGGAGCCAGAACCATGGTCGGTTCGGCGATGTGAAACGCGTCCTTGCCGCGATAAATAAAGTAGGCGATCTCGGCGGCCACCGCGGCCACCGCCGCCAGCGCCACCAGCCATTGCTTGTTGAACTGCCGCTCCTTGGCCGCCAGGTCCAGATTCACCAGCATGATTACGAACAGGAACAGCACCATGATGCCGCCCACGTACAGCACGATCTGCACCGCGAACAGGAACTCCGCCTGTTGCAGCAGGTACAGCCCGGCCACGCCCAGCAGCGAGACGATCAGCGAGATGGCGCTGTGCACCGCGTTGCGCCGCGTGATGGTGAAGATGCCGCCGCCCAGGGCCAGCGCGGCGAACAGGTAGAACAGCGTGGTATCGATCAACATTTGTATTGCGTGGGCCGGGGCCCCTCTTCGAGCGTCTGCCGGTCCCAGATCTGGCCTTCGCGGGTATACGTGGCCAGCTCGAAATCCTGCGTCAGCTCCAGCGCGTCCACCGGGCAGGCGTCTTCGCACAGCCCGCAGAACATGCAGCGGGAAGTATCGTACGTGAAGGTGGTCAATTCCTTGCGGCGGGTGGCCTCGTTGCGCTCGCTTCCGACCACGATCAGCGCCTCCGGGCAGGCCAGCGCGCACAGGTTGCAGGCGATGCACAGCGTTTCGCCGTTATCGGGATTGATATTCAGCCGCGGCGCCCCGCGATACCGCTCCGCCACCTTGGGCCGCTCCGCCGGGTACTGCTCGGTGTAGATGTTCCGGGGATGCTGGTACCGGAACGTCACCCACAGCCCTTGGAACAGGTCCACCAGGAAAATCTTCTTGAGGAGATTACGCATAAGTCGAAATCCTGGGGGCCAGGGGCCGGGGGCCGGGGGCCGGGGAAAGGCGGCTCGCTACGCTCGCAGCGTTCTGAAAAAGACGCGAGCGAAGCGAGCTTCCTTCCCCTGGCCCCTGGCCCCCGACCCCCGGCCCCCCTCTTCTCACCGGTCCACCTCGCCCAACACGATATCCAGCGTCCCGATCACCGCCACCACGTCCGCCATCAGGCCGCCGCGGACCATGCGGTCGAGCGCTTGCAGATTCACGAACGAAGGCGGCCGCACGCGGACGCGGTACGGCTGGGTCGAGCCGTCGGAGACCGCGTAGTAGCCTAACTCGCCCTTGGGCGCCTCGATGGAGACGTAGGCCTCGCCCACCGCCGGCTTGATCACCTTCCCCACTTTTCCCATGATCGCACCTTCGGGAATGGCGTCCACCGCTTGCCGCATGATGCGCACCGCCTGGCGCATCTCCTCCATGCGCACCATGTACCGGTCGTAGGTGTCCCCGTTCTGGCGCGTGGGGATGTCGAATTCGTACTTTTCGTAGCCCGAATACGGCTGCGCCTTGCGCAGGTCCCACTTCACGCCCGCCGCGCGCAGCACCGGCCCGGTCACGCCGTACTCCTTGCACTCGTCCGCGTTCAGGATCCCGACGTTCCTCAGCCGCCCCACCCAGATGCGGTTGTTGGTCAGCAGCTCTTCGTATTCGTCCACCTTGGGCAGGAACATGTCGCAGAACGCGCGGACTTCCCGCTCGAAGCCTTCATAGGTCTCGTACAGCAGTCCGCCGATGCGAAAGGCATGGGTGGTGAGCCGCGCCCCGCAGTAATTCTCGAAGATTTTGAGCGCCTCTTCGCGTTCGCGCAGGCAGTAGAACACCGGCGTGATGGCGCCGATATCGAGCGCGTGCGTGCCCAGCCACAGCAGATGGCTGGCAATGCGGTTCAGCTCGGTGAGGATGACGCGGACCGCCTGCGCCCGCGGCGGCGCTTCCACGTTCAGCAGCTTTTCCACCGCCAGGCAGTAGCCCAGCCCGTTGGAGATGGCGGCCACGTAATCCATGCGGTCCACATAGGGGTTGAACTGCGCCCAGGTGCGGTTCTCGGCGATCTTCTCCACCCCGCGGTGGAGATAGCCGATGACGCATTCCGTGCCCATCACCTTCTCGCCGTCGAGCTTCAGGATGACGCGCAGCACCCCGTGGGTCGAGGGGTGTTGCGGGCCCATGTTGAGCACCAATTCGGTGGAATCTAGAAAAGTTGAGTCCGGCATACCGGCGTCACTGGCCGCTTTCGATATTCAGATTCTCCCGCACCCAGGCCTGATCCTGTTGAATGATGGAGTAGTCTTTGCGCAGCGGGTAGCCCTGCCATTCCTCGGGCATCAGGATGCGCCGCATGTCCGGGTGCCCGGCGAACTCGATGCCGAACATATCGAACACCTCGCGCTCCAGCCAATTGGCCGTCAGGTGCACGCCGACCGCGGTGGCGGGCTGGAAGCCGTCGGCGATGAACGTCTTGATCCGCATCCGCTCGTTGCGCGAAAAACTATAGACGATGTAGACCAGGTCGAACCGCTCGGAGCGCTTGGGCCAATCCACGGCGGTGATATCCACCAGGTAATCGAAATCGGCATCCAGTTTCAGGTATTCGAGCACCGGAATGGCGGCCTCGGGCTTGACCACGACGAAGTTCTGCCCCAGGTAGGTGGAGGCTTCGCCGAGGCGGTCGCCAAACCGCTCCTTCAACTCGCGGGCGAGGTCGCTCACCCAGGGCGTGGCGGCCATGGTGGCGGGCGGTTTCGGAGGCGGCGGCGCCGCGGCCGGCTTGGGGGGAACAGGCTTGGCGGCGGCGTCGGCGGCTGGTTTCTTGGGTTGTTCCGCAGCCTCGCCCTTCCCCGGCGGAGGCGCTTCGGAGCCCCCCGGCTCTTGCTCGTCAGCCATTCAATGTCCTCGTGAAAGAACACTACATTTATCACTGGCGGAGGACGAGTGTCAAATGTCGCAACGAGTTGCGGGGCCCAACTGTGATTTAAGGCAACGCTCCCGCCGTCGTATATGTTCTGGATGACGGCATTATGCCGCTCGCCGCAGGACTTCCTCCACGAACTTGCGCGCCGGTCCGCTCATTCGCGCATTCCGAACCTGTTGGCGGGTGACCAGGCCACGATCGGGACGCCCGGAGGACCTGTTCTCGTTCGTTCTCTTAACGGCGCCTGTTGCTGGGTGGGTTGCGGATGGAGTAGAGGTGATTCTCGGTGCGCAGGATCAGGCGATCGCCAATGAGGGCGGGCGTGGCCAGCGCCATTTCGCCGAGGTCGTTGGAGCCGAGCAGCTCGTATTTATCGCCGGCGCGGATCACGAACGTCCGGCCTTCTTCGTTCATACAAAAGATCTCGCCGTGGTAGCCCCAGGGCGATGAGGTGAAGTCGCCACCTTCCCCAATGCGGGTTTTGTAGGATGGCACGCCGGTCTTAGCGGCAAAGCGCGTGAGGATGCCGGTGTGGCTGAGGACATAGAGCCCTCCGTCATAGGCCAGTTCGGTGGGCAGATACGTTCCGGCCTTGGGCTGAAGCCAGGCCACGAAATCGTTGAGCTTGGCGCCGTCCGGTGTGGTGAGGTCGCCGCTCGCGCCGGGTTTGATCGCGGCGAGGGCTTTCCCGGTCCCACCGTTGAGATACAAAAGGCCGTCGTAGGCGAAAGGACTGGGGACGGGCATGGCGGACATCCCGCCCAGGCGCCACAGTTCTTTGCCTGCGAGATCGTAACCGATGGCGAGGCCAGGGCCAATGGTGACGATTTCGGTGCGCTCCGAGTTCTTCCAGATGTAGGGGCTCGACCAGCCGGTCTGGCGATCGGAGCCTGGGACGTGGATCGAGCGATCCGTGCGCCAGACCTGCTTGCCGGTATTCTTGTCGAATGCCGCGATGAATTGCTGTTTCTCGTTGTCGTTGACGATGATGACGGAGTCATTGACCAGAGTGGGTGAAGAGGCCGTGCCGAAATCGAGAATCGTCGGGAAGTTTTCGAGCGGGGTGTTCCAGACTTTGTTGCCGTCGAGATCGTAGGCGAACAGGCCGAGGTTGTTGATGTAGACGTAAACACGGCTGCCGTCGGTGACCGGGGTCTCCGAGCAGAAGCTGTTCTTGCGATGACGGCCCCCGGGAGGGTGCCCCGAATGGAATTCGCGTGTCCAGTTGATCTTGCCGGAGTAGAGATCGATGGAATAGAGGAAATAATGGACCGCGACTTCGTTAGGAAACTCGAAATCGCGCGCGTTCAAGCGGTCCAGCACTTCCTGGTCCTTTAAACCCTGCTTCGAGAGTTCGGCGACGTAATCGTTGGAATAGTTGGTGCCGGTTTGCGGCTGTTTCGCCTTGCCATCGGTGGTGACGGTGGTGAGGAAGATGTTCCTGCCGGCGACGATCGGAGAAGACCAGCCGAGGCCAGGAAGTGTCGCGGTCCATTCGATATTGGAAGTTTTCGACCATTGGTCGGGGAGATCGGAGTTGCTGGTGGAGGGGTTGGAGGAGGGTCCGCGGAAACCAGGCCATGCGGGGTCTCCGGCGAAGGCGCACGCGACCAGGAAGAGGATTGCGATGACCCTGCTCATGATTCTATTGGACTATAAATGCAGGGAAACGTCACGGAGGGCGCCTCAGGTCGAATGCCCGCATGCCGGCGGACGTGCCGCACAAAAGGAAACGATGGCCGGAGTATCATAAACACCAGGAGAGCGCATGAGCAGCCGCCTGGATTTCGATACGGTCTGTCCCAACGGTCACAATCTGTCGGCGGGATTCAGTCAGGAAGAATTTGAAGATGCTTTGAAGTCGGGGACGCTGGAGTTCCACTGTAATACGTGTGACACGAGCTGGTCTCCCAGTAGCGAAGAGATCGCGCAGTTTCGGAAGCTATTCTCGGAGAGTGCAAACGAGCGCGGCCAGTAGGCGCTGCCCCGCGCTGGATTCGCCGATCCGACCGTTTAACCCGCGATAAGCGCCAATCGGGCCCGCGCTCTCGGCAAACCGCCAGGATTATGCTGTAATAAAAGCACTTTCACCGTATGCCGGATACTGTCAAGCGTCTCAGGAGGGCCCGGAAACGCCTGCATCTGCGCCTGCGCGAGCTGCGCATGATCGCGCGCGGGCTGGCCTCCACCGGCCACCCCATTCTGGCGCACATCATCCCCATGCGCCGGTGCAATCTTTCCTGCGCCTACTGCAACGAATACGACGACCACTCCAAGCCCGTGCCCCTCGCGGTGATGTACCAGCGCCTGGCGCACCTGGCCTCGCTCGGCACCACCATCGTGACCATCTCGGGCGGCGAGCCGCTGCTGCATCCGGAGCTGGACCCGATCGTCGCGCGCATACGAAAGCACGGCGCCATCGCGGGCATGATCACCAACGGCTACCTGCTCACCGCCGACCGCATCCAGCGCCTCAACCGCGCCGGGCTCGATCACCTGCAGATCTCCATCGACAACGTGATGCCCGACGAGGTGTCGAAGAAGAGCCTGAAGGTGCTCGACCGCAAGCTGCAACTGCTGGCGGAGCACGCGGATTTCCACGTGAACATCAACTCGGTGGTGGGCGGCGGCATCCACACCCCGCAGGACGCGCTGGCCATCGGGCGGCGCGCGCTGGAGCTGGGGTTCACCTCCACGGTCGGCATTATCCACGATGGCGGCGGCCAGTTGCAGCCCTTGCGCGAGGAGGAACGCTCGGTCTACACGGCCATGCGCGCCATGGAAAAGAGCAGCTACGCGCGCATCAATTATTTTCAGGACAACATCGCGCACGGCCGCGAGAACGACTGGCGATGCCGCGCCGGCTCGCGCTACCTCTATATCTGCGAGGAGGGGTTGGTGCACTACTGCTCGCAGCAGCGCGGCTATCCGGCCAAGCCGCTGGCCCAGTACACGCGCGAAGACATCCGCCGCGAATACCGCACCGTGAAAAGCTGCGCGCCGCGCTGCACGGTAGCGTGCGTGCACCAGATCTCCTACATCGATTTCTGGCGCGGCCCGCAGGACCTGGCGCCGCTGCCTTCCGGAGAACTCGTCCAGCTTCGGTAGGGGCGCTCACCCGCCTTCTTCGAGCAGGCAGCGGGCGCCGCGCGCGGCCAGCGCCCGGTCGTTCCTTCGGCGGCGCGCGCGAAGGCCAGCAAACGCGACGCGGCCGGTCTCAGTCTCCACCAGCGCCGCGCGGCGGTGGCAGGGACGTGTTCCGGGGCAGCCAGGGCCAGCCAGACATTGACGTCAGGGAAGCTCAATAAGCTCATAGATCTGTTCGTTGCTGCGGTCGATGCGGCGGCCGGCGGGCTGAATCAGGGGTGGATCGAGGCTGAGGCGCCGGCGGGGCCCCTGCGAGCCGCGGCCTCGTGCAGGCGGCGATGGAGATCCCGCGGCAGATCAATCGAGATGTGAACGGAGCCGGGCTTCATTGAGACATTGTAGTGGTGCGGGCACCCTCGTGCTACCGTGAGATTTCATGCCCATCGAAGACCGGGCGGAGGTGTCGAATTGGAGCCCCGATTCGTGGCGGCGCCGCCCCGCGTTGCAGCAGCCGGAGTATCCCGACCGGGCGGCGCTCGAGGGCGTGCTCGCGGAATTGCGCCAACTGCCTCCGCTGGTGACCAGTTGGGAGATCCTGCTGCTGCGGCAGCAGCTCGCCGAAGCGGCCGGCGGCGCGCGATTTGTCCTGCAAGCCGGCGATTGCGCCGAGCGGTTCGTCGATTGCCGGCCCGCGCGGATCGCCAACATGCTCAAGGTCCTGCTGCAGATGAGCCTGGTGCTGGTGGCGGGCGCGCAGAAGCCGGTGATCCGCATCGGCCGGTTTGCCGGGCAGTACGCCAAGCCGCGCTCCGCCGAAGAGGAAACGCGCGGCGGCGTCGGGCTGCCGTCGTATCGCGGCGACATCATCAACCGGCCGGAATTCACCCCCGAAGCGCGCACCGCCGATCCGCAGCTTCTGCTGCGCGGCTACGAGCGCGCCTCTCTCACCCTGAATTTCATCCGCGCGCTGGTCAAAGGCGGGTTCGCCGACCTGCACCATCCCGAGTATTTCGACCTCGACTGGGTGGAGCATTCCCCGCTGGCCGACGAATATCACCGTATGGTCGCGAGCATCGGCGAATCGCTCCGTTTCATGGAGCATGTGCTCGGCGTGCGCGCCGGCGAGACCGACCGCATCGATTTCTTCACCGCCCACGAAGCCTTGCATCTCGATTACGAGGCGGCGCAGACCCGCCGCGTGCCGCGCCGCCCCGGCTGGTTCAATCTGACCACGCATTTCCCGTGGGTCGGCCTCCGCACCAACGACGCCGCGGGCGCGCACCTCGAGTACCTGCGCGGCATCGAGAACCCCGTGGGCGTGAAGGTGGGCGCGAACTTCACGGCGGAGCAAGTGGCGCGATGGATGGATGCGCTCGACCCGGAGCGCCAACCGGGCCGGCTGGCGCTGATCCACCGCTTCGGCGCCGGGCGCATCGCCGAGGCGCTGCCCAAGCTGATCGAGGCGGTGCGCGCCGCCGGTGGGCGGCCCTTGTGGATCTGCGACCCCATGCACGGCAACACCCGGCTCACTCGCGCGGGCGTGAAGACGCGCCGCTTCGAGGACATCTACTCGGAGGCCGAGCAGGCGTTCGACATTCACCACGCGATGGGGCAGACCCTCGGCGGCGCGCACATCGAGCTGACCGGCGAGAACGTGACCGAGTGCATCGGCGGCACCGGCGGCCCCAGCGAAGAAGGACTGGCCGAAGCCTACGAATCCGAAGTGGACCCGCGGCTCAATTACGAGCAGTCGCTCGAGCTGGCCTTCCTGATCGCCCGCAAGATGAAATCCGAGCCGCGGCCCTGAGCGGGGCAAAAAAAACGGTTGGCAGGCGAAAGCGCCTGCCCCACGTTGCGTTTTTGTGGGGCAGGCGCTTTCGCCTGCCGCTTGTTTTCTTACAGCCACCTTAGGGAGGGCTGTGCCGCTCACTGCACGTCGTAGGTGTGGATCTCCGCGCCTTGCAGGTATTTGTCGAACCACGCCACGATGTGCTCCAGCCGTTCCACGCGGTGGGTGGGCTTCCCGGAGCGCGACAGCTCGTGCGTCTCGCCGGGAAACCGCACCATCGCCACCGGCCGCTTGAGATACTTCAACGCGCGGAACATCTGCTCGCCGCCATCGGCCGGCGGGGTGCGGAAATCCGACTCGCCCTCAATCAGCATCAGCGGCGTAGTCACATCCTTTATATATGTGATGGGCGAGCGCTCCTTGAAATCGGCTTCCTGCTCCCAGGGCGCGCCGCGAAACCAGGTGGGCGTGAACAGCGTGAAATCCGCGGTATACCAGAAGCCGGCCCAATCGGCGATGGAGCGCTGGGACACCGCGGCTTGGAAGCGGTGCGTGTGGCCGATGGTCCAGTTGGTCAGCACGCCGCCGCCACTGCCGCCGGTGACGCCCAGCTTCTCCGGGTCCACCCATCCCCGCGCGATCAACTCGTCCACGCCGGCCATCAGGTCTTTGAAATCGTCCCCGGGATAGTGGTACTGAATGATGTTCCCGAACTCCTGGCCGTAGGTGGTGCTGCCGCGCGGGTTGGGATAGAGCACCACGTAACCCTTGGCCGCCATCCACTGAAACTCGTGGTCGAAGGTGTAGCCATAGGCGGCATGCGGGCCGCCGTGGATATTGAGGATCAGCGGATACTTCCGGCCGGCGTCGAAATCCGGCGGGCGCTGCACCCAGGCCTGAATGCGCCGGCCGTCGAAGCTCTTGTACCAGATCGTCTCCGGCGCCGTGAGATCGAGCTGCGAGAAGAGCTCGCCGTTGACATGCGTGAGCTGCCGCATGCGCCCCGCGCCCTCCACCACGAACAGGTCGCCGATGTTGGTGGGCGTGGAGATCAGCACGGCCGCGCGCGAGCCATCGGGCGTCGCGCTGTAGGAGAAGACATCGTGATCGCCCGCAGTGAGCGCTTCCACCTTGCCGGTCTCCGAATCGATCCGCTTGAGGTTGGCGCGGCCCTCCTCGCCCGCCACCACGAAAATACTTCGCCCGTCGGCGCTCCAATACGGCTTCGATGCGCCGCCGCCGCGCGGAGGAGCCTGGTCGCCGCCCACGCCGCCGGCGATGTCGAAATCGTAATTGGCGGTCAGGTTCCTGGGGGTCGAGCCCGGCTCCACGCCCGTGATGAACAGGTCGGGCTGGCTGTAGGAGCGTTCGGGCACGCCCGGGCCGTGATTGATCGATCCCACGAATGCCATGTGGCCGCCATCCGGGCTGAGCGAGATCTGCCGGATAGGACCATCGATCGCGGCAATCCGCGCGATATCGCCGCCCGCGGCGCCGACCGCGTAGAGGGCGCTCGCCGCCGCCTCGTAGTAGGGCTCCTTTACGCGATTCGAGGTGAAAAAGATTTTCGCGCCGTCCCGCGACCACACAATGTCCGATTCGCTGAACTCGCCCGTGGTCACCTGCGTGGCCTTCTGCGCTCCGCCGGGAATTGCCGGCACGTCGACCCGCCAGATGTGCCGCGGCCGATCCGGTTCCCGGTAGCCTTCGCCGTTCTGGCGGTACGTCGCCGTGGTGATCACCCGGACATCGCTCTTCTCCTCCTCGCCCTCTTTCTTCTTGTCGAAGTCACGGGCGATGGTGGTGGAGGTAAACGCGATGGCGCGGCCGTCCGGCGACCACGCCAGCCCGCCGGCGCCCTTGGGAATCTCGGTGAGCGCCCGCGCTTCGCCGCCTTCCATGGGCAGCAGGTAGATCTGCGCGGGCTGCGGCTTGCCGTCTTTTTCCGATGAGCGAAGAAACGCCAGCAGCTTGCCATTGGGCGACCAGCGCGCGTCGGAGTCGTGCGCGCCCGCGGTCAACTGGCGGGCCGGGCCGCCGCTGGAGCGAACGGTCCAGAGCGCGGTTTCGTAACCATCGTGCTTGGCCGCGACCTTCACCAGGGTGTAGACCACTTCCGCTCCATCGGGTGAAATTTGCGGATTGGCGATCCACTGGAACCGGTACAGATCGGTCTCGGTGATGCGGCGTTTCTGGGCGGCGAATGCGCCGGGAAGCATTACGATGACGGCCAACGCCGCCAGTCCCTGGAGTGCGCGGTGCTTCATATCCGGCCATTCTACCGCGCCATCCCGCCGGAGACCGACCTGCCCCCGGCCTTATTTGCTGGCGCACTGCTCGCGGGCGGCGCGCGTCGCCAGATCGTCGCAGCGGTTGTTATCGGCGTGGGACGAGTGGCCCCTGGTCCAGACCCAGGCGGTCTTGTGCCGCGCCGCCTCCTGGTCGAGCGCCTGCCAGAGATCCTGGTTCTTCACCGGGGTGTTCCCCTTCATCCAGCCCTTGCGCTTCCAGGCGTGAATCCATACCGTGATCCCGTTCTTCACGTACTCCGAATCGGTGATCACCTCCACTTCGCAGCCTTCCTTCAGCGCGCGCAGTCCCTCGATGGCGGCGGTCAGCTCCATGCGGTTGTTGGTGGTGTGCGGTTCGCAGCCCCACATCTCTTTCTTGTGATGGTCGTAGCGCAGGATGGCCGCCCAGCCGCCCGGGCCGGGGTTGCCCGAGCAGGCGCCGTCGGTGATGAGGGTGACCTTCTTCACCGCGCGAGCGCCGGCTCCGCCTGGAAGAACTGGTCCACAAGATCGAGGATGGCCGCCGCCTCCTGCGCCTTGTAGATCGACGCGCGAAGCTGCGCGCCGTTGCGCACGCCGTGCGTGAAATAGGTGGCGAACTGCTTCATCTTGCCGCTGGCGTCCCGTTCCCCGCGCTCGATCAGCATCCCGTAATAGCGGCGCATCATCTCCCAGCGGTCGCGCTGCGTCGCCTCCTCGTATGCGCCGGTCTCGAGGTACTGGCGGATCTGCCGGAAGATCCACGGATTCGACGACGCCGCGCGGCCGATCATCACCGCGTCGCAGCCGGTCTCCTCCACCATGCGAATGGCGTCCTGCGGCGTGACGATATCGCCGTTGCCGATCACCGGGATTTTCACCGCCGCCTTCACTTCCGCGATGCGCCGCCAATCGGCCTGGCCGCTGTAGCCCTGCTCCCGCGTGCGCGGATGCAGCGCCACGGCCTGCAAGCCGCAATCCTCGGCCAGTTGCGCCATGCGCACGGCCACCAGCTCTTCGTCGTTCCATCCGGCGCGGTATTTCATGGTGAAGGGGATGGCGATGGCCTTGCGCACCTCGCGCAGCAGGCGCTCCACCAGCGGCAGATCGCGCAGCAGCCCGGAGCCGCCGTTGCACTTCACCACCTTGTTCACCGGGCAGCCGAAGTTGATGTCCAGGATATCGAACCCCAGGTCCTGGCACACGCGCGCGGCGTCGGCCATTACCGCCGGATCGCTGCCGAAAAGCTGCGCCGAGATGGGATGCTCCTCGGGCGCGAAGGCGAGGTAGCGCGTCAGGGTCTTGCTCGGCTTGCGCGCGCCGGCCGCAGCGGCCACGCCGTGCGAGCTGGTGAATTCCGTCATGATCAGCCCGCAGCCGCCCAGGTTGCGTATGAACCTGCGGAACACGGTGTCGGTCACGCCCGCCATAGGCGCCAGCACGGTGGCGGGGGCGATCTTCACCGGTCCAATCGAAAACTGGGTGGGAAAAAGCATCATGACCCGTGGATGACTTGATTTTAGCGGTTTAAGAGATGGAAACGGAACTGCCCGGCGGCGCATCCCTTTTACTTGAGGAGAAATTCATAATGAAGCCGGTTCATATACTGCTTCTGATACTGGCCGGGGCGATTGGCGGCGCCGTGGTCATGAAGGTGATGCAGAAGCCGCAGCCCGCGCCGGCGCCAGTGATGGCGCAGGCGGAGACCCCCGCTGCGGCCGCGGCACCCGCTCCGGCTTCCGAGCCCGCGGCCGTGCAGCCGCCCGCGCCCGTTGCGGCGCCCGAAGAACAGGCGAAGCCCGCGCCCGCGCCCGCGCCGGAACGAAGAGAAGCACCCAAGCCGCAACGCGTCCGTCCGCATGCCAAACCGGTCGCGATGGCGCGGAACCAGGCTCCGCCGGTTGTCTCGGCGCCCCCGCCGGCGCCCGAACCGGTGAAGGAAGCTCCGGCGCCGCAACCCATCCCACCCGCGCGCGCCGAGCCGGAGGAAGCGACTCCGCCTCCGCCTTCGCCCGCCCCTGAGCCGCGCAAGGTAACGCTGAACGCCGGCCTGCTGATTCCGGTGCGCCTTGTCGACGGCCTTTCGACGGAGCGCAACGCGCCCGGCGACACCTTCACGGCCACGCTGGATAGAGAGCTGACGGTGGATGGCCTGGTAATCGCCGAGCGCGGCGCGCGGGTGGAAGGGCGCGTAGTGGCGTCCGATCCCGGCGGCAAGGTGAAGGGTGTGGCTTCGCTGGCCGTGCAACTGACCCGCCTGCACACCTCCGACGGCCAAAGAGTCGCCATCCAGACCGAGACCTTCGAGAGACACGCCGAACAGACCCACCGGCAGGATGCCGAAAAGGTCGGCGGCGGAGCGGCCCTCGGCGCGATCATCGGCGCGATTGCCGGCGGCGGCAAGGGCGCGGCCATTGGCGCCGGTGTGGGCGGAGGCGCCGGCGCCGGCGGCGTGCTGCTCACCCGCGGCAAGCCGGTGACCCTGCCTTCCGAGACGCGCGTGAACTTCCGCTTGCGCGCTCCTACGACTCTGACGGAACGGCGCGGGTAGCGCGTAGGCCTCCCTGCCTTACTTCCTGGCCGCCTTGAGGGCCCGCTCGACGGTCGCTAGCGGCAGCAGCAGGGTAAGCGGAGCATCCAGCAGCGGGAGAGCGCCGTAGCTCGCATACCATGCCGCGACCCGCGCGTCTTTGGCGTCGATGAGCATCGCCACGCCTCCCACTTCCACGGATGCCAGCAGACATCTCTGACCCGCCGACAGCAGTAGCTGCCCGCCCAGCCCTTGCCCTTGCACTCTGAGATCCACCGCCAGGCGCGCCAACCGGAATGCCGGCACGTCATGACGCGCCAGGCCGCGGCGGACAAGTTCCGGCGTACGGGCATACGCCATCGAGGCGGGACTCAGGCTATAGTAGCCGAGAATCGTTTTGCCGTCGGTGTCGTCGATCGCAAGAAAGGTCTTTGCGCCGCCCATCTCATGGTTCTTTCGGGCGTAGCGCTGCAGGAATTCGTTCAACGCCGTCTCGCCGCAGTCGAAGGCCTCCCGATCATGCCGTTTGCCGATCGGCTCCTCGTGCCAGGCCCTGACGTTCATTTCCGCTTGGGCATCGACTTGGCCGCGGCCAGCAGCTTCGCGTTCGGCCTGGGCGGGTTCTCCAACACGGCCAAGACGCGGCGGCTGTCTCGCCCGGAGAGTTCCAGATGTTCTGCTTCCTGGATCACTGTTTTGGCGGCGCGCAAGCTGTGTTGGCGGACGAAATCCGTCAGATCGGTACGCCGCAGCGCCGCCGCCCGTAGAAGGATTGCCTTCTCCTCGGCCGGAATCCGCAGCGACATCCGGCTATTGTCTGCCACGGCGAGTCTGGGCATGGCCCGGCTCCTTTCTACTGTACATATTCAAATAGTACACGATCTCCCTCCCGGCGGGCAAACTTTCGGGCGAGGCGCGAGGGGCATGGGCAGGCCGTAGAGGGCAGGCCGAGGCCTACTCTGTCCCGGGGGGCAAACCTTCGGGCGAGGCGCGAGTGGTATGGGCAGGCCGTAGAGGGCAGGCCGGAGGCCTACCCTACTAATTTCATGGGCATGGTGCGGATGCGCTGGCCGGTGGCTTCGAAAATGGCGTTGCCGATGGCCGGCGCGATGCCCATGATCGGGGTCTCGCCGGCGCCCGCCGAGGGCAGGTCCTTGCGGTCGATCAGGACGCTCTCGATGGCCGGCATATCCGCGAAGCGCGGCACCCGGTAGCGCGAAAGACGGTCGCTGAGAATCCTATTGTCGGCGAAATCGATCTGCTCGAACAGCGCTCCGCCCAGGCCCATGGCGACGGCCCCGTCCACCTGGTTGCGCAGGTGCTCCGGATTCACCACCGCGCCGCACTCGAAGGCCTCGACCACGCGCAGCACCTTCACCGCGCCGTTGGCGACGCTCACTTCGGCGCACGCGGCCACGTATCCGCCCTTCTCGAAACCCGCGGCCAGACCGCATCCGCGCCCCGCCGTCTGCTGGCGATTCTTCCAGCCGAATTTTTGGGCGGCGGCCTCCATCACGGCGCGCAGCCGCTCGTTCCTGGCGTTCTGCAGGCGGAACTCGAGCGGGTCCATCTTAATGGAATGGGCCAGCTCATCCATGTAGGATTCGCGCGCGAAGTGGTTGGCCGTGCCCGCCAGGCCGCGGTAGGAGCCTTGCCGCAGGGGCGATTTCGACTGATGGAGATGCTCGCTCTTGTGGGGGACGTCGTAGGGCGTCTGCAATGCCGAGGGCCCCGAGTTGTAATTGTGGAATTCCCACGTGGCCAGCGTCCCATCGGGATTCAGGGTGCCGTGCACTTCGATGAGCCCGCCGGGACGGAAATAGGCCCAGGTCATCTCCTCTTCGCGCGTCCAGTTCCGCTGGACCGGCATGCCGGACGCGTACGCCAGCCGCGCGGCTTCGTAGGCGGCCTCGCCGTTATGCTTGCCGCCATACCCGGAGCCCGTGTCGGGCATGATCACGTGTACGCGATCCTCGGAGATCTTCAGGTTCTGGGAAAGCTCGCTGCGCACGCCAAAGGGGCGCTGCGTGCCAGTCCAGACAGTCAGCTTGTCGTCGTGCCACTCCGCTACCGCGGCGCGCGGCTCGAGCGGCACATGGGCGATGTAGGCCACGGTGTAGGCGGTAAGGTGCGGATTTTCGGCCGCGCCATCGCGGCTGTTCTTCTTGTAGTACGCGAAGACGTCCTTGCTCGAAGCCTCGGCCGTGACCGGCTTCCACTCCGCGCGCAGTGCGGCCAACGCCTTCTCCGCCGTGGCGGCATCGGGTGCGGTCACGCCGACGAAGTTGTCCTCGCGCACCACCTTCACTCCCGGCATGGCCTCCGCCGCGGTGCGATCGAGCGATGCCAGCGTCGCGCCGAACTGCGGCGGGTACAACACCTTGCCATGGAGCATGCCGGGACGTTTGATATCGGATGCGTACTTGTGCGCTCCGGTCACCATGTCGCGGCCGCCGACCTTGGCGACCGAAGTTCCCGCCACCTTCCATTCCGCCGCCGGCGTCAGGGCCACGCTGGAGGGAATCGTCTGGGTGAGTTTCTGCCCGCTGGTCAGCTCGCCGAAGCCCGCGCGATGGCTGCCCGACAGCACCTTGCCGTCGGCGATCGAAACGGTTGCGCGCTCCACCATCCACTTCTGCGATGCCAGGTCGACCAGCGTCTCGCGCGCCGTGGCCGCGGCCCGGCGAATCACCGGCCCCATCTGCGGCGTGGTCTGACTGCCGAAGGTGCCCATGTCGAAGGGGGTGAGGCTGGTATCGCCCATCACCAGCCGGATCTGCTCCACCGGCGCGCGCAGTTCTTCGGCCACCGCCTGGGTCAGCGACGTGCGGGCGTTCTGTCCCACCTCCACCTTCCCGGTGTACACCGTGACCATGCCGGTCTCGCCGATATGGAGCCACGCGCTCAGGTTCTGGGGCAGCGCCTCCCTGGTTCCGCGCCGCCCGCCGCCGCCGGATTCCTGCGCGTCGGAATCGTCCACCAGCAGCACCACGATGCCGCCGCCCAACGCCGCGAAAAAGTCGCGCCGCCTCATGCCCGGCCTCCTTGCTTCGCCGCCGCGCGCACCGCGCTCACCACCCGCGGATAGGTGCCGCACCGGCAGATGTGCCCGTTCATGCCGCTGACGATTTCGGCGTCGCTCGGATGCGGAGTGCGCTCAAGCAGCGCCACCGCGCCCAGGATCATGCCGGGCGTGCAGTAGCCGCACTGCATGGCATCGGCTTCGAGAAACGCCTCCTGCACCGGGTGCAGCTTACCCTCCGGCGCCAGCCCCTCGATGGTGACGATGCGCTTGGCGGCCACCGTGCCCACTTTCGTGAGACACGATTTCGTCGCCTGGCCGTCGATCAGCACCGTGCAGGCGGCGCATTGCCCTTCGCCGCATCCGTACTTAGTTCCGGTGAGATCCAGATCGTCCCGCAGGACGCTCAGCAGCGTGCGCTCGGGATCGGCATTGATGTGGCGCTGTGCTCCGTTAACGTGCAGTTCTCTTACCCTCGCCATGTGGTGCCCTCACTCTCGATCGTATCGCGAGCGGGTGGCGGTGGGGTAGGCCGGGGCGCCCTCTGGGCCGCCTACCCCACGGCAGCGGCGTTCGCGAAGGGGAGCCAGCGGGCGGAGACCGGCGAGGACAGCACCACCTCGGTCGACGGGGCGCCGAAGCGCTGCAACGATTCCGTCAGCCGTTCCAGTTCTGCGAGCGAAGCCATGGCCACCTTCAACACGAACGCTTCGCTGCCGGTGATGTGGTGACACTCCTGCACGTCGCGCGATCCCTTCAGAAAAGCGAGGAATCGCTTGTACTGGTCGCCCTCCAAAGTAAGCCGGACGATGGCCTGCACCGGATATCCCACCGAAGCCGGATCCAACTCCGTCCGGTAGCCGCGGATAATGCCCGCATCCTCCATGCGCTTGACGCGCTCGGCGGTCGCCGAGGCCGACAATCCGGCGCGCCGCCCCAGTTCGGCAAAAGAGAGGCGCGCATTTTCCTGGAGCGACTCCAGGAGTTTTCGTGCGATCGAGTCCATTACAACGTGCCGTTCCATCATGTCCGATGACTCCTGACAAGCAGATGACCGGTAGGACGCGGACCGAGCCGACCCGTTAGCCCGATTCCGCCGCAGAACCGGCGGACAACCGGCGTTTCCACGGCGTACGGGCCGGATTTTCGTGGAAAGGCCCTGTACTCCATCGTACTGCCGCCTTATGCTGGTAAGCAATATCCGCGATCCACGCGGAGTTGCTTCGGTGGGTGCCAACGCACAAAAGGACATACTCATGAAAAGAATTGCAAAGACCATTGTGGCGGTGGGGTTTGTAGTTGCCAGCCTGTATGGCCAGGCGCTGACCTCGCTAACCGGAACCGTGGCCGATCCTTCGGGCGCCGTGGTGCCCGGAGTGGCGGTTACAATTGTCAACGAGGCGACCAACCTCACCCGGAAAACTACGTCGGATTCGCTGGGCCGCTATTCGCTGTTGCAGGTGGAGCCGGGCACCTACACCGTAACGGCCAAGGCCACTGGGTTCGCGGACGTGGTGGTGTCCAAGGTGCAATTGTTGGTGAACTCGCCGGCCACGCTCCCCATCACCTTCGAGAGAGTTGGCACGGTCGTCGAGACCGTTTCCGTTTCGGGCGAATCCGTACAGGTGAATACCACGGACGCATCGATCGGGAACGCTGTAGGCGGCAGGGTGATCACGGAACTGCCCTTCGAAGGCCGCAACGTGGTGGGCCTGCTCGCGCTCCAACCCGGCGTGATGTACCTCGGAGAGCCTGCCCCGGGCACGTCCGGGGACGCCCGCAGCGGCGCGGTGAACGGCGGCAAGTCGGACCAGGCCAACGTCACCCTGGACGGCGTGGATGTGAACGACCAGCAGAACCACACGGCGTTCTCCAGCGTGTTGCGCATGACCCTCGATTCGGTGGAGGAATTCCGCACGGTGACCAGTAACGCCGGGGCCGATATGGGCCGTACCTCCGGCGCCCAGGTTACGCTGGTGACCAAGAGCGGCACCAACCGGCTGCACGGCTCCTTGTACGAGGTCAACCGCAACACCGACACCGCGGCCAACGATTTTCTGAGCAACGCCGCGGGCATCCCGCGCGCCAAGTTGATTCGCAACGTGTTTGGCGCCGCGGTGGGCGGACCCATCAAGAAGAACCGTCTCTTCTTCTTCCTGAACTACGAGGGCCGGCGCGACCGCAGCGACCAGGTGGCGCTGCGGACCGTGCCCAATGCGGATTTCCGCAACGGAATCTTTACTTACAAGAAAACCGACGGAAGCATTGGCCAACTGACTCCCGCTCAGATCACGGCGCTCGACCCGTTGCACAAAGGCGCCGATCCAGCCATGTTGAGCCTGCTCCAAAGCTATCCCCAGGCCAACGACTTTAGTCAAGGGGACGGTTTGAACACGGCCGGTTTCCGGTTCAATGCCGCGACGCCGCTGCGCTGGAACACGTATATTGCCAAGTTGAACTACCAGATTGACGGCGCCGGCAAACACCAGGTCTTCTTCCGCGGCAATTTACAGAACGACAACTTCATTCCCAACAGCGGCGGGGCCCTGCCGCAGTTTCCGGGCGATCCGGCTTCCAGTGTCTTCCTGGACAATAGCAAGGGTCTGGCCGTGGGCTACACCGCGGTCCTGACGCCGGCCTTCACCAGCAGTTTCCGCTACGGGTACACACGGCAGGGGCAGGAACAGACCGGTGTGCTGACCTCGGGCTTCACCTCGATTCGCGGCCTTTCTTCGCGGAGCGCGCTGTCGACGGGCCTGACACGCATCACTCCCGTCAACCAGATCGGCGAAGACCTGGCCTGGACGCGGGGCGCCCACAACGTGACGTTCGGCGGGACGGCCATCCTGGTCGGCAACAACCGGCTGGATTTCGGCCACTCGTTCAGCAATGCGCAACTGAATTACGCCGTGCTGCTGGACGGCGGCAAGAGCCTGCTGGCGCCGGACGCCGTCAACAGCACCAATTACCGGGAGCAGTTCGCCAACCTGCTCGGATTAATCACCCAGATCACCGCGCAGTACAATTACGACACGTCGGGAAATGTACTGCCGCAAGGCGCCGGCATTGCCCGCAGTTTCGTCCAGCGCGACTACGAATTCTACGGGCAGGACAGTTGGAAGATCGCCCGGAACTTCACGCTGACCGCAGGACTGCGCGTGGCCATCTCTCCGCCCGTGTTCGAATCCAACGGAATTCAGACCAGTCCCAATGTCGCCCTGGGCGACTGGTTGAACCAGCGCGGCGCCCTGGCGGCCCAAGGCCAATCGCAGGCGGGGGCCGGACCCATCTCCCTGCAATTGTTAAACGCGGCCGGCAGCCGCGGGCTCTACGACGTCCAAAAGGATCTTTCCCCGCGCCTGGCGGTGGCCTATTCCCCGCATGGGGGCTCCGGCCTTTCCAAGTTCCTGTTCGGCGGAGAAGGCAAGACCTCCATCCGGGCCGGCTTTGGAATGTTCTACGATCTCTTCGGCCAGGGACTCATCCGCTCCTTCGACGCCAGCGAACTGGGCTTCTCGACGTCGCTCACGCCGCCGCCGGCGTCCTCCAATCCGGCCGCCAGCGCTTTAACCGCGCCGCGGTTCGTCAGCCAATTCAGCCTGCCTACGGCCCTTCTGCCGCCGGCGCCCAAGGGCGGGTTCCCCCAGACCTACCCCGATGTTTTCGCGGTTCAGAATTCCATCGACCAGGCCCTCAAGTCCCCCTACACGATGAACCTGGACTTCAGCATCGGCCGGGAGTTCGGCCACGGGCTGTTCGTGCAGGGAGCCTATGTGGGCCGCCTGGCCCGCCATTCCCTGGCGCGCGCCGATTTGGCGGAGCCGACCAACCTCGTGGACAAGAAGAGCGGGATGACGTACTTCCAGGCCGCCACGCTCATGTCGCTCCTGGCCCGCCAGAACAACGCCAATGGCGTCGACGTGTCGCAGGTCAAACCGATCCCGTTCTTTGAAAACCTGTTCCCCGGCTATGCGGGCGGCGGGCTCACGGCCACGCAGAACATCTACCAGAGCGCCTTCCAGCCGTTTGTCTGGAACGAGAGCACCGCCCTGCAAATCATCGACGATGGTCCCAGCACCGGTTGCGACCCGTGCAGCATCCTGGGGCCGAATGCGCTCTATAGCTCGCAGTTTGCCGCACTCTCCTCATTGACGTCCATTGGCAGCGGCGATTACCACGCCATGCAGTGGACCGTCCGCAAACGCTTCAGCTCGGGTCTCCAGTTCGACTTCAACTACACGTTTTCGAAATCCATCGACCTGGGCTCGTTTGGCGAATCCTTCGACAGCGGGAATGGCTCTTTCACGGGCCTGGTCCAGAACATCTGGAATCCCGGACAGAGCAGGGCGGTGTCGGATTACGATGCCCGGCACGTATTCAGCGCGTTCATGGTGGCGGAACTGCCGTTCGGCAAGGGCAAGACCTTCCTGAGGGGCGCCAACTCCATCTTGAACGGGATCGTGGGCGGATGGCAGTTGAGCGCCATCTGGCGCCAATCCTCCGGTCTTCCCACCGCCGTGGGCAATGGCGGCAACTGGCCGACGGATTGGCAACTCACGCCGGACGCCACCTCGGTGGGACCGCTGCCGGTGCTGAAAACGGTGAAAAACGGAGCCAACGGGGGGCCGAACATTTTCGCGGATCCGGCGGCGGCCTTTAACGCCTTTGGCCAGACGCTACCCGGCCAAAGTGGGAACCGCAACAGCATCCGCGGCGACGGCTTCTTCACCATCGACGTGGGGTTGGGCAAGCGCTTCACGCTGTTCACCACGAAAGACGCACCGCGCACGCTACAGATTCGGGCGGAGGCGTTCAACGTCACCAACACCGTGCGGTTCGACCCGCAGTCCATCAACGCGCAGATGGGCGATCCGGGGACCTTTGGCAACTACACCGGCACGCTGGGCAATCCCCGGGTGATGCAGTTCAGCGCCCGCATCGAGTTCTGAGCGGTGAGGCATAGTGGGGTAGGCCTCCGGGCCTGCCCCTGGCGTGCGAAGCGCGCCTTCGGCGCGCCGGGCAGGCCGGGAGGCCTACCCCACTGTGCCCATGAAACTCTCCTAACATTAACTTCAATTCAGACCCGCAACGCGCATTCCCCGATCTGCGTTTCATCCATCAGGAGGTACGACGAGATGAAGCGCAAATTGCCGGCCGCGGTTTTTGTAATGCTCGGCACGATGGTGAGTAGCTGCGCCGGGAGCGGCACCTATTACGTGCGGGTGGCCCCTCCGCCGCCGCGCTATGGCGTATTGGGAGTGGCTCCGGGAGCGGGCTTCGTCTGGACCGAAGGATTCTGGGACTGGCGGGGCGGCAGTTGGTTTTGGGTGGGCGGCCGATGGCTGCGCCCGCCGCACCGGCGTGGCGTGTGGGTGGCGCCCGCCTGGCGGCAAGAGGGCCGCGGCTGGCGATTCCACCGCGGGTACTGGCGTTAGACCAGAGTCCGCCAGCCCGGCATATAATGGTGCGGGCGCCGCGTTTGCCGCGCGCCCGCAGCCATGCCGGGTGAGAATCAGACCGCGTTGACGGGCCGGCCGTTGGTCCGGGGACTCCTGATCGTTCTGATTCTGCTGACGGTAGTGGCCGTCGCCTGCGCCGCGGTTCTTATCTGGCAGGCATCCCGCCCCGCCGCGGTTCCGGCGACCTTCAGCCCCGCATCCATTTCCGCGAGCGTCCAGGATGCCAAGGACAAGCTCGACGCCTTTGAAAAGCGGGCCGCCACGCTACAGGCTCTGGTGTCCGCATTGCTGTTCGTCACCGCGTTTTATTCGGCCGGGCTCGGCGTCTTCACGTACTTCAATGCGAAGACCGCGGCGGAAGATGCGCGCCGCTACGCGGGCGAAGTCGAAAAGATCAAATCCGACATTCGCAGGACCTTTCCCATTTTCGGCGACCTGGATGTCTCCCTACGGGAAGTCTTCGACCATCTCGACAAGATGTTTCCGGTAGTCGACTGGTCGCGTGGGTTCTACGAGAAACGAAATCCCCGGCAAAGGCAGGAGATTCTGTTTTACGAGAAGGCGGTGGCGCTCTTCGAGTTTTTGAATATGCAGGACTTCCGCGAGGGGGCCGCACAGGCGTACCGCGGCCTGGGAAGTTTCTATGGGACCAAGTTTCAATACGAGGGATCGACCAACGAAGACGATTACCAGCGGGCCGCGTTCTATTTGGACCTGGCGGTGGCCGCCGATAAGAACATACGGACGCTGAACGACCGGGGAGCGCTCTGGATGGTCGAGAAGAAGATGGACCGCTACCAGGCACGGCTGTGCTTCGACGGAAGCCATCTGCTGGACGACAAACATCAGCGCGCGCTCTACAATCTGGCCGTGATCTGGTTTCGGGAAGGCCGGGCGAAATCGGGGGACGAGGCGAAAAAGGCATTTCAGGAGAGCATCGAGAATGCCACCGAGGCCTTGCCGCTGAAGCGCTGGCAGGAGGTGGAAGAGACGCCCTACCAGGCCGACATCCGGTACGAGCGCGCGTGCGCGTACTCGCGTTATGCCGAGATCGATGCCCAAAAGAAAGACGAGTTGCTGGCGAAAGCGGAGGCCGATCTGCGGTCGAACGACATGGCGGCCGCGTTCAAGGCGAAAAATGAGCAGCTGATCAAAGCGTTGCGAGACGATGTTCAGCCGGCGGGCGACCTGTACCTGGTGGCCAGCACAGAGCCCCACGCGAGCGCGGTAAGAGCGTTACTGGCGCTGGTGTAGGGGCGCAGCAGGTAGTACTGGTACCGCTCTTTCGCGGCCGAGGTTCGATTTCGCTCACCGAGTGCGGGCGCTCCACGTATACTAAGAATTCAGGGTTCTATTCTGGGAATCTTAGTTGCGAGCGAAGAATGGTTGTGAGCGCCGAAGAGTACCGGCGGATCCTCGGCGTTCCAGCCCATGCCACCGCTGAAACCATCCGCCAGGCTTATCTCGACCTGGCTCGAGTCTGGCATCCCGATCGATTTCATTCGGACGAACGGCTGCGTAAGATCGCGGAGAAACATCTCCAGGATGTCAACGAAGCCTATGCGGCCCTGAGAAACCATCAGCCGCCGGAGAGCAGGAAGGCCGAAGCCCCACCGCCGGAGCAGCCGGCCTCTGGACCGGCTTTTGCCTCTGCCTCGTGGGCGCCACACAAATTCCACCGGCGCGGTTTCCTGGCACGCGTATCGCAGTCCATCTCGAACAAGGCCGCCTACACGGTGATGATGACTGCCTTGTTAGCGGTTCCCGTAGTGGCGGTAACCCGGTTGGCCGGGTTGTTGCGCATCCCCAGCCTGGACCTCAACGCGACTTCGTTCCGCACCCTCCAGCCGAAGATCCTCACTCCGATGCGAATCATCGACCCGCAGACCGAGGTGCGCGCGGCAGCCGATGCCCTTACGCAGTGGGCCCGCGGGGATGTCATCGATCTTTGGAAGTCCGAGGGCTACCGCGCTTCGGACTCCCCGGCCAGAGATGCCCCGGCCGGCGCCGACGTTCGGAAACCTGCCGAGCATACGCCCAGGGATCGCGCCACCAAGCACTCCACTGCCGGCACGGCGCCGCAGGAGACGCCGGCGAACGGCGCGGATTTGATCCAGACCGCGCACCAGTGGGGCGCCGGACGGTTGCAGGTGTCCAACCACACAGGTCTGGAAGCCATCGTCGAACTGGTGAGTGGGAACCACACGCGGCGGGCGGTTTACGTGGCGCCCGACGGGAGCATAACCCTACGGTCCATTCCCATTGGCGTTTACGAACTGCATGTGGAACTCGGTACTGGGCTGGATGCGCGGCACCTTCAGTTCCTGAGCGACCGCACTACGCTGACACCCCTGGGCCCATTCCAATTCCTGGAAATCAGCTCGGATAAGGGTACGAGCGGCAACCAATACGATGTGGCGTTGCACCCACGATAGTCTGGTGGCCTGCACGGACCCACGCGAACGCGATGAAGCGATTGAGGGCGTTGGTATAGGGGCGTAAGCGGCGACGACCGCTTCTAACGGCCGCGGCGCGCTTTGCGCGTGAGCGGAGGCGGGGGCATTAGTGAGGGATAGTGTCTCTCATCTCAATACCAGGATAGCACGAGTTTCTTCAAATTCGCTTTACTGTGCGGCACTGTGCGGCACGTTGGACTGTGCCGGGACTGGAGGAACCGGTTCCTTTCTCCTCTCGGGGAGGAGTACAAGCCACTGTGGCCGCCTG
>JADGNR010000079.1 GCA_017883415.1 Bryobacteraceae bacterium
CTTGACGAAAGCGGGCGAGATCGTCGTGGGCAAGTTTGTGGACCGCGACCGCCCCGACTACCTGGAGTTGCTGCGCGCGCAGATGACCGAAACGCTGGGCGACCGTTACGCAGAACCGGAGGTTCCATGCAGTTGCTAACCGAGATTCGCATCGCCGGATTCGGCGGCCAGGGGGTGATCCTCGCCGCCGCCGTGATCGGCAAGGCCGCGGCCATTTTCGAAGGCGGCTATGCCACCATGACGCAGAGCTTCGGCCCGGAGGCGCGCGGCGGCTCCTCGAGCGCGCAAGTGATTCTCTCGACCGAGCCCATTCTGTACCCCTACGTGGCGCGGCCCGACGTGCTGGTGGTGATGTCGCAGGAAGCCTTCACGCGTTTCGCCCCGGAGTTGAAGCCCGGCGGCATCCTGGTGACCGAGCAGGAGCTGGTGCGGGTGGATAAGTATCCCGCGGGCGTGCGCGCCTACGGCGTTCCCGCCACGCGCCTGGCGGAAGAACTGGGCCGCAAAGTGGTGCTGAACATCGTGATGGTGGGCTTCTTCGGCGCCGTCACCAACCTGCTGGACCCCGACGCGCTGCGCAAGGCCGTGGCCGATTCCGTGCCTCCGGCCATGCAGAAGCTGAACCTGCAAGCGTTTGATAAGGGCTTCGAGTATGGGGCCATGCTGATGACGCGGCTGGCGGAAGATGGGGAAGAGGAAACGGTCGCGTCGTTAGAATCGGCGTAGACGTGATGTCCCCGCATGCCGCTTGCTTATCGGGGGTGCCCTCTGGGCCCGGCTCCGATCGGAGGCGCGACGACTCCACATCGAATTGACGTGTACGGTAAAACCGTACATACTGGAATCATGAAGGGTTGGCATGCGGCTCGTTCGCTTTCGCCACAAGGGGCTTCGGCAGCTTCATGAAGAAGGCGGCACCAAGGGGCTGCCGTCCTCGATGGTCGACAAGATACGGAAACTTCTGTTCGCGCTCGAAACGGCCGAGACCCTCGACCAACTCGGCCGGTTTCCAGGATGGAGGCTGCACCCCCTCCAAGGCGATATGAGAGGATACTGGAGCCTGACCGTCACCGGAAACTGGCGATTGATTTTCCGTTACAGCGAAGGGACGAACACTGCCAGCGACATTGACCTGGTTGACTACCATTAGGAGGCTGCGATGCCCATGAAGAGCCCACCCCACCCAGGCGACCTGATCAGAACCGAGGTCATCGAAGCTCTCGGTCTCAACGTGTCGAAGACGGCGGAGATTCTGAAGGTGCGCCGCGCTACACTCTCCGACCTTCTCCACGGCAAGGCTGCGCTGACGCCGGAGATGGCCCTGCGCATCGAGAAGGCGTTCGGTCCGGACATGAACCACCTTCTCCGCATGCAACTGGCCTATGACGTGGCGAAAACGCGGCAACAGGCGCGAAACATGACGGTCAAACGGTATGTTCCGGCCTGAAGAACAAGCCCCTACTCTTCTACCTTGCCGACCAGGATAATTCCCAACTCGACGCCGCCGGCTTTCAGCTTCAGTACCCAGTCGGTTTCGCCTTCCTTGGTTAGCGCAGCTTGGCCGGCGCCGGCGGCGGCTTCGAGCGACAGGACGGCGGGGTGCGGGGTGCCGCAGCCTTTGATGCTCTGCTGCACGAGGGGGTCGAAGGCCGGAGTGGTGTTGGGATCGGAATCGGCGGCGAGGGGCGTCAGGAGCGCGAAATCGCGCTGCGGGGCCGCGCCCTGGTGCGCGCCATCCACCGGGTAGTTGCTATAGCGCAGCGTGTATACGCCCGGTTTGATGGTCTGGCCGCGGCGGTCGCCGCCGGTCCCGGGGAAACGCAGGACGCCGAGGAGCGCGCCTTGCGGGATGGAAAGCACGACCGAATCGTCGGAGGCTTTGGAGCCCGTGCGGATGGCTTTGGGAAACCAGATTTCGCACCACGGGCCTTTGGGGCCGACCACCCGGTATCCCTGGGAGTCGATCAGCTTGGCGTAGGCGGCCGGCAGCCCCGGCGCGGCGGTAGCGATGGGCTCCAGTTTGTAATCCTGCGAGAAAAGGGGGGTGGAGGCCAGAAGAACGGCGGAAAGAACGAACAGCAGACGCTTCATCATGGCGGTTTTGCGGGGCAAAACTATGGAGCGGGAGACGGGATTCGAACCCGCGACATCGACCTTGGCAAGGTCGCACTCTACCAACTGAGTTACTCCCGCCCGATGGGAAGATCCATTTTCCTTCACAAACAATAGCGGTGTCAAACGTTCCCGTGAAGCCGATGAAACCAAACCGTTTATAAAATTTGCTTGAAACCAATTTTGCTGTGGTAGACTACTGTCTCGGCGACAAAAGTACGGTGATAGGTCGACTTTGGCGCGGGCTTGAGCGAGCCCCGCTGACAATTCTCTAATTGGGCGCCAACCTCCCACGTTGCTGTGGAAAAGCATGTGGGGGAGGTGTGCCTGTGGTGTGCAAAACGTAAAATGAACTTATGGGATCAGATCCGCCAATACCTGCAACCGAAGCTGAGCGTGGAAAGTTACGAGAACTGGCTCAAGGGCACCGCTTTCGTGGAATTCGAGGGTGGCACGCTGATCGTTTCGGTACCCGATCGCGAAACTCGCAAATGGCTCGAAACCGAATATGCCGCGATGATCCTCGATGCGGTTGAGAAGTTAGCTCTGCCCGTCCGGCGGCTGTCCTACGAATCGGAACAAGTGCGCGGCGCTCAGAATCGCGCCCTCGCCGCGGTGGACCCGATGGAAGCCGAATCCCCCATCCACGCGCTCAATCCCAAGTTCACCTTCGACTCTTTCGTAGTGGGCGCGTGCAACCAGTTCGCGCACGCGGCGGCGCGCTCGGTGGCCACCAATCCATCGCGCAGCTACAATCCCCTGTTCCTCTACGGCGGCGTGGGGATGGGGAAGACCCATCTGATGCACGCCATCGGGCGCGAGTTGATGGACAAGTTCGGCGCCATGCGGGTGATCTACACCTCGAGCGAACGGTTCATGAACGAGATGATCGCCTGCATCCGCACCGAGCGTATGCAGCATTTTCACCAGCGCTATCGCGCGGCGGACGTCCTCTTAATCGACGATATACAGTTGCTGGGGAATAAGGAGCGCACCCAGGAGGAGTTCTTCCACACCTTCAATGAACTGCACGACCACCAGAAGCAGATTGTGATTTCCTGCGATTCCATTCCGAAAGAAATTCCCGGACTGGTGGAGCGGTTGCGCAACCGCTTCGAGTGGGGGCTGATGGCGGATATTCAGCCGCCCGACCTGGAAACCAAGATGGCCATCCTGGACAAGAAGGCCGAAGCCGAAGGCATCAAACTGCCCGACGATGTGCGCACGTTCATGGCGTCCAAAACGAAATCCAACGTACGGGAACTCGAAGGAGCGCTGATCAAACTGATCGCCTACTCTTCCCTGACCGGGACGGGCATCCACCTGCAGATGGCCCAACAGGTGTTGAAACACCTGGTTCACGTGCAGGATCGCAAGGTCACCATCGATTCGATCCAGAAAGCGGTGGCTGAACGGTTCCAGATCAAGCAGGCCCAGCTCAAGGAGAGAAGCAACACCAAGAAGATCGTTTACCCGCGCCAGGTGGCCATGTACCTGGTGAAAGAACTGACCGGCGCCTCGTTGCCAGAGATCGGCCGGGCCTTCGGCGGCAAGCACCACACCACGGTGATCCATTCCATAAACAAAATCGAGAAAACACGGAATATCGACCCCGAGTTAAACAGGTTGCTCCACACTCTAATGGACTCATTGCAATGAACTTACGTGCGTTTTGCACAATGGCCTCGAAATCGGCACCAGGAAAAATGTGCAAAAATCCCTCCCTCCCCTGTTTTTGCACGTTTTTCAACCCCCCGATCCGCCGGTCCGTATGGAAGAAAGTGGTTGGATTTAGTATACTTTAGGTAACCTTCAACAATTACACAGGCCCGATGAAGACGGTTCTTCTAGTGGTCATCTTTATAGCCTGCGGAAGATAGGAGCTTTGGCCCCATGGAATTCACTGTCAGCAAAGCCGACCTGGTGCGAGAACTGAGCCTGTCGCAGGGCGTGGTGGAGAAGAAGACCACCATTCCCATTCTTTCCAATGTGCTGTTGGAGGCGGCTGGCGACCGCCTGACTTTGACCGCGACGGATCTGGAATTGGGCATCCGCTGTTCCTGCCCGGCGCGCATCAAAAAAGAAGGAGCAGGCACGGTGCCGGCGCGGAAACTTCTGGATTACGTGCGTCTTCTGCCCGAGGGAGACCTCACCATGAAGTTCCTGGAAAACCACTGGGCCAACATTACGTGCGGGCGGTCCAAGACGCGAATCGCGGGCATGTCGCGCGAGAGTTTTCCGGAATTGCCGCAAATGCCGGAGCCGATCGCGCACCTTCCCGTAAAAACGCTGGCGTCGATGATTGCGCGAACCTCGTTCGCCATCTCACTGGAGGAATCGCGCTTCACTTTGAATGGCGCCCTGCTGTTGATGCGCCCGGAAGGCCTCACCATGGTAGCCACCGACGGGCACCGGATGGCGTTCGTGCAGGCTACGCCCGCCGAGAGCGGGGAGGTGCAACAGGCGTTCCGCGCGCTGGTTCCCAAGAAGGCCATGGCGGAACTGGTCAAGCTCTCCGAGGATGCCGCGCCCGAGGCACAGGTAATCTTCGCCGGCGACGAGAATCACCTGTTCTTCCAAATCGGGCAGCGGTTGCTGATCACCCGTAAACTCACCGGCACCTTCCCCGATTACGAGCGCGTCTTGCCGAAAGACCACGGGCTGGTCGCCACCCTGCAAAAGGACGAGATCCGCTCCGCCATCGAGAGGGTAGCGCAGTTCGCCGATGAACGGTCGCGCGCCATTCGCGTGCAGTTCGCCGAGGGAGAGGTGCGAATTTTTTCTTCGTCGGTGGAAATGGGCGAAAGCGAAGAGAGCGTCAACAGCGAATACAAGGGCCCGGAGCTCGAGATCGGCTTCAACGCGCAGTACCTTCTCGATTTTCTCCGCGCCATCCCGCAGGATCATGTCGCCTTCCAGTTGAAGGACCAGAAGAGCGCGGGAGAGATGCGGCCCGCGGGGGACAAGGTGACCGACCAGTATCGTTATGTGGTCATGCCCATGAGGATTTGAGCGGCGCCGGGTGGGTGCGGGGCGCGGTGTGGTATGGGGCGCCGGGGTAGTATGGGGCGGCGGGCGCCGGGTGGGTAGGAACAATGGGAAACGAATTGAACACAGGGCAAAGCGAGATTTACGATTCCAGTAGCATCAAGGTTCTGGAGGGTCTGGAAGCGGTCCGACTGCGCCCGGCCATGTACATCGGTTCGACCGGGGAAATGGGGTTGCACCACCTGGTTTACGAAGTGGTGGATAATTCCGTCGACGAGGCGCTGGCGGGATACTGCACCGAAGTGAACGTCACCATCCACGACGACAACTCCGTCACGGTGGTGGACAACGGCCGCGGCATTCCCGTGGATCTGCACGAAGAAGAGGGCGTCTCGGCGGCCCAGGTGGTGATGACCAAGCTGCACGCCGGCGGCAAGTTCGATTCCAAAAGCTACAAAGTCTCAGGCGGCCTGCACGGCGTGGGCGTCAGCGTGGTCAACGCCCTTTCCGAACTGCTGGAGCTCGAAATCTGGCGCCCCGAGGGCGACAGCGGCCCCAGCTACACCTGGCAGCAGGAGTATGCCTGCGGCATCCCCAAGGGGCCGCTTACCAAGACGGGCAAAGCAGGCCGCAAGACCGGTACCCGCGTCACGTTCCGGCCCGATCCCGCCATCATGCAAATGACGGTGTTCAACTACGACACGCTGGCGCAGCGCCTGCGCGAGTTGGCGTTCCTGAACAAGGGACTGAAAATCACGCTGGCCGACGAGCGCGTGGATCCTGAAAAGCAGACCGAGTTCCTGTATTCCGGCGGCATTGCCGAATTCATCCGCCACCTCAACCGCGGCAAGGCGGTGCTGCACGACAAACCGATTCACTTCGAGGCCGATCGCGAACTGCCCAATGGCGCCGGCACGCTCAACATGGAAGTGGCGCTGCAGTACAACGACACGTACTCGGAGAACGTCTTCAGCTTCGCCAACAACATCAACACCGTCGATGGCGGCACGCACCTTACCGGGTTCCGCACGGCACTCACGCGCACCATCAACGCCTTCGGCCAGCAGGCCGGCCTGTTCAAGGACGTCAAGGAAAACCTGACGGGCGACGATGTGCGCGAAGGACTGACGGCGGTGGTGAGCGTGAAGGTGCCCCAACCGCAGTTCGAAGGCCAGACCAAGGGCAAGCTGAACAGCGACATCGCCGGCTACATGACGCAGTTCGTCAACGAGAAGCTGAGCGAGTACTTCGACAAGAATTCGGCCGTGGGGCGCAAGATCGTGGGCAAGGCGATCGAGGCCGCGCGCGCGAGAGAAGCCGCCCGCCATGCGCGGGATCTGACGCGCCGCAAGGGCGCTCTGGAATCGGGCGGCATGCCGCACAAACTGGCCGACTGCCAGGAGAAGGACCCCGAGCGCTGCGAACTGTTTCTGGTGGAGGGCGAATCGGCCGGCGGCACGGCCAAGCAGGGGCGCGACCGGCGCTTCCAGGCGATCCTGCCGCTGAAGGGCAAAATCCTCAACGTGGAGAAGGCGCGCTACGACAAGATGCTGGGCCACGAGGAAATCCGCGCCTTGATCACCGCGCTGGGCACGGGCATCGGCAAAGACGATTTCGACGCCACCAAAATCCGCTACGGCAAGATCATCATCATGACCGACGCCGACGTGGACGGCTCGCACATCCGCACGCTGCTGTTGACGTTCTTCTTCCGGCACATGCACGAACTCATCATGCGCGAGCGGGTCTACATCGCCCAACCGCCGCTCTACCGCATCAAGAAAGGGAAAAGCGAGAAATACCTGAAGGACGAAAAGGAATACACGCGCGAGATCATGCGCCGGGCGACAGAGAACCTGACGCTGGAGATCCGGCCCTCGACCAACGGGGCCGGGGCCAAAGCCGTACTGGAAGGCGCCGAGTTGCGGGCCTTCCTGCTCAACCTCAACGAGTACGAGGAGACGGTGCACAAGCTCGAGCGCCGGCTGCGCGACCAACGGGTGGTGGAGGTGCTGGCCTCGATCGACCTGCGCGTCGACCACAAAAACGAGTTCCAGGAAGAAGCGAATCTGCGGCCGGTGGTCGAGGCGCTGGCCAAGCTTGGGCTGAATCCGGAAATGCGGCGCGACGAGGAGCACTCCTCGTATGCGGTGGTGTTCCACGATTCCACCAACGCGGAGCGCTCGATCGGCCTGCAACTGGCCGCGCAGCCCGAATACCGCCGCTTCCGCACGCTGGCCCGCGCCATCGCCAAGTACAACGAACCGCCCTTCGTGGTGGTGAAGAACGAGCACCGCGAGCCGCAGCCGAACTGGCTGGAGCTGCTGAATTACGTGAAGAACGAAGGCAAGAAAGACGCCTCGGTGCAGCGCTACAAGGGGCTGGGGGAAATGAACGCCGAGCAGTTGGCGGAAACCACTATGAACCCGGAGAAGCGGACGTTGCTGCAGGTGCGCCAGGAAGACGCCGTGCAATGCGAAGAGATCTTCTCGACGCTGATGGGGGAAGACGTGGAGAGCCGGCGGAAGTTCATCGAAGAGAACGCGCTGGACGTGAAGAATCTGGACGTGTAGGGGGGCGGGTTCTTGAAGCGGCGACCGTCAGGACCCGTGAAAAAAGCAGTTGGCAGGCGAAAGCGCCTGCCCCACTAAAACGGAAGTCCACGCACAGCAGTCTCAGCGGGTCGCCCACTTGCAGGCCTACCAAACCCCTCAGCAAACCGTCTAAACTCGGGGGCCGGGGAGGCTTATGGGGTCATTTACGCAAAATGTCCGCTACAGCCTGCGCGTGCTTGCCGCCAATCCTGGGTTCACGGGCGCGGCGGTGCTGTGCCTGGCGCTGGGGATCGGCGCCACCACCGCCATTTTCAGCGTGGTGAACGCGGTCCTGCTGCGGCCGCTGCGCTACGCGGATTCCGGCCGCCTGGTGCGCGTCTTCACCGAGTTCCCCACCTTCCCCAACGGCGGCCTGCGCCACTTCTGGGTTTCGCCACCCGAGTATCTCGATCTGCGCCGCGACACCACTTCGTTCGACGCGATTGAAGGGTGGGCCATCCAGGGCGTCAATCTCGCCGGCGCCAGCGAACCGGTGCGCGCCACCGCTTCCTACGTCACCGGGGGCATGTTCCAGATGTTGGGTGTGGCGCCGGCCGCCGGCCGGGTCTTCTCCCCGGACGACGACCGGCCCAACGTGCCGCTCACCGCGGTGCTCTCCTACGGCCTGTGGCAGCGCGCGTATGCCGGCGACCGCGGCGTGATTGGCCGCGATATCCGCCTGAACGGCAACCCGTGCAACGTGATCGGGGTGATGCCGCCCTCTTTTTCGTTTCCGCCGGGCGAACTCGATCCGGCGGAACTCTGGCTGCCTTTGCAGATCGATCCCGCGCGCCCAGGCGGCCGCGGCAGCCATTTCCTCTCCGTGCTGGCGCGGCTGCGCCCCGGCGTTTCGCTTCCCCAGGCCGAGGGGGAAATGCACCGCTATGCGCAACACTCGAGCGACACGTTCAGCCGCCGCAATCACCCCTTCGACCCCAAGTTCCACCCCATCGTTCTGGCCGGCTTCCAGGATGAGGTAGTGCGCAACGTGCGCCCGGCGATGCTGGTTCTGCTGGGCGCGGTCGCCTTCGTGCTGCTGATCGCCTGCGTGAACGTGGCGAACCTGCTGCTGGCGCGCTCGGAAGCCCGCCGGAGGGAAATCGCCATCCGCGCCGCGATCGGCGCCGGCTTTGGCCGCCTGCTGCGCCAGTTCCTGGTGGAAGGGGTGCTGCTCTCGCTGGGGGGCGCCGTGTGCGGCCTGCTGTTCGCATTCGGCGGCCTCCGCCTGCTGGTGGCCACCAACGCGGGCAGCATTCCGCGCGCAGGCGAGATCGATATCGATTGGCAGGTGCTGCTGTTCACCCTCGCCGTATCGCTCGGGACGGGAATCGTTTTCGGCCTCGCGCCGGTGCTCCATATCCGGCCCACGCACCTGCACGACATTCTGAAATCGGCCGCGGGACGCGCCACGGCCCCGGGCGCCGCCAACCGCTTCCGCGCCGCGCTGGTCACCTCCGAGCTGGCGCTCGCCCTGGTGCTCCTGATCGGCGCCGGCCTGATGGTCAAAGCCTTCTGGAAACTCCAGGACGTCGCATCCGGCATCGACCCGCAGCACCTGCTGACCATGCGTCTTTCGCTCCCCACCACCGCCTACCGCGATGCCGCGGCCCTGACGGGCTTCTGGCAGGCGCTGACCAACCGCGTCCGTTCCCTGCCCGGCGTGGTCTCCGCTTCGATCGCCAGCGGCCTGGCGCCTTCCCGCCCGATCAACGCCAACGATACGGAGATCGAAGGCTTCGTCCCCGTCCCCAACGGCCCCATACAGAATGTCGACTACTGGAACTTCGTGGGCGGCCACTATTTCGAAACGGTGGGAGCGCGGCTGCTGGAGGGCCGTTTCCTCGACGACACCGATGGGGCCACGGCGCCGCAGGTGGTCAACGTCAACCAGACCATGGCCCGCACGTTTTGGCCAAACCAGAGCGCCATCGGGCACCGCGTGCGCACAGGCCCTTCGACCACGCCCTGGCAGACCGTGGTGGGGGTGATCGCCGACGTGAAAAACGCCGGGCTGGACCGCGCCACCGGCAGCGAACTGTACATCCCCTATGCGCAAGCGAGCGGCGTGCGCACGGCCTACCTGCTGGTACGCACCACGGCGGACCCCATGTCGGCGGTCGGGGCGGTCCGCGCGCAAGTGCTGGCGCTGGACCGTGCCCTGCCCATCGCCGCCGTGCGCTCCATGGACGACGTCATGTCCGCCGCGCGCTCCCGCCCGCGCTTTCTTACCCTGCTGCTGGCGCTGTTCTCTTCGCTGTCGCTCGCCCTGGCCGCGCTGGGCATCTACGGCGTAATCTCGTATTCGGTGGCTCGGCGCACCAATGAAATCGGTATCCGGATGGCGCTCGGCGCGCAATCGAACGACGTGCTGCGGCTGATCGGAGCGGCCGGATTACGCCTGGCGCTGGCCGGCGCCGCCCTGGGCGCCGTGGGCGCCTTGGCGCTTACCCGCTTCCTCAGCGGGCTGCTGTTCGGGGTGAGCTCGGTGGATGGGGCCACGTTCGCGGCGATGGCCGGGGCCCTGATCGCCGTCACCCTGCTGGCCTGCTACATCCCCGCCCGCCGCGCCAGCAAAGTGGATCCGCTGGTGGCGCTCCGCTACGAGTGAGCTCTCTGGTTCACTCCGGCAATCGCAATTGAATATTCTGCGGCATGAAGCGCAGATACTCCCGCAGCACATTGCGGCTCTCCGCTTCGCGGCCGGCTTTCCGATAGCACTGGGCTAACTCGAGGTAAGCATCCGGCTGAGAGGGATCGAGTGCAATGCTTCGCTCCAACTCCTTAACCGCGGCCTCCCTTTGGCCCGCGCGCTCGAGTGCCGCCCCCAGACAATATGCATAGCGCGCGTTGGAGCGTTCCTGCGCCGCCGCGTTCGCGAACATCTGGAGTGCCAGTTGCGTATTGCCTTGGGCCAGCAGGAGGGATCCCAGGTCGGCCTCGACGGGGGGATCCTGCCTTTCTTGCGCGGGCAACTGGGAGAGGATCTGGTATGCCTGCTGCCCATCGGACACCGCGTGGGTGCTCGCCGCTAAATCGAAATACGCCTCGCCGAGATCGCGCCTCGCCAGCGCGGCGTCCGGTTCGCGCCAGGCCCTCAACTCACGGGAGGCGAGCCCGGGTTCGAGGGCACGGGCGATGCGCGGAATGCTGTGATCCGTGATGGCGGACTGGGCCACGCCGGTCGGACGCAAACGGGGCATGTGACAGCTCACGCAATCGGCGGCCGCCGGGTGGCGCCCCGCCGCGAAGAGATCGGCATGGCAGGAGAGGCACACCTGCTTCACGGCCTGGGCCCGGTTCGAAGTGTTGCCATGGGGGTTGTGGCAGGTGCCGCACCACAAGCGGCCGCCACTTTGCCGGGCGCACCGGCTCTCGGCCAGCAACTCGCTCTGGCTTACCGCGCGCAGCGCGCCGCCGGCCGCGGCCCTCAGGTAGGTGACAAAAACGCTCTCGGTGGCCTGGCCCGCCTGGAAGTCCCACCAATCGCGGCCGGGATTCAGGATCCGCACTTCTCCTTCCAGGTGGCATTGCTCGCATACGCTGTCGCGGCGGCTGGGGGCCAGCCTGGCCGGATTTACGATGGAGCCCGGGACGGGGTTCTGGAGGTGCGCGACCGTGGAGCCATGGCACCGGTCGCAAGAGATCGCCGTAAAGGGAGGATCGTTGAACTGGTTCGCGGTACCGCGCACGAGGTTCACGGCGCCGGTGTGGCAGAAGAGGCAGCCGCTCGATATTTCGTGCGTGAAATCGAGATGCGCTTCCTCCTCGTAGCCCGGCGTGAGGTCCCAGCTTTTGGTTTGCGTGTAGTAAGAAACCGGCGATTGAAACAGGTATCGCCCCAGCCGAACCATATAGCTGTATCCGACTACGCCGGCCCCCACGGAATAGGCTACGGGATACTTGGCGACCATGCCGCCCCGCTCCAAGCGATGTTCCAGCAGCGGGCCGCGCGGCGCGATGGTCAGGGTACTCCCCGAACGTTTGTGGACGATGCGGCCTTTTTCAAAAATCGATGGGGCGCCAACGGACTGGCCCATAGGGGAGCGCTCGAAGGCGGCGACTTCCGACGGGTGGCAGCGCGCGCAGGGTTGCTCGGCGCGGCCCATCACCAGACAGCCGAGCAGGAGTGTGGTGGCCGTAACACCCGACATACACGAGACTTCCTCAGACCGGTAACTGCCCTCAATCATACCGCTCATAGCCCAAAGCCGATAGCTCCGACCGCAGAAAGCTGTAAGCTGTTAATCAATCATGCTGGCCGATTTCCGCTACGCTGTTCGCAATCTGGGCCGGAGCCCCATGTTCACGCTGGTGGCGCTGCTGTCGCTGGCGCTGGGGATCGGCGCCAACAGCGCGGTCTTCACTATTGCCGACCAGGTGCTGCTCCGTCTTCTGCCGGTGCAACACGCCCCGTCGCTGGTGCTGTTCAACACCAGTGGCCCGCAGTCGGGAATGGTGTGGGGATCGAACCGCTTCTCGCACCCCATGTTTCTCGATTTCCGCGACCACAACGCGGTCTTCGACGGGGTGGCCGCGCGCTTCGGAACCTCGCTGGGCATGACCTGGCAGAACCACAGCGAGCTGATCCAGGCCGAAATCGTCTCCGGCACCTGGTTCGACACGCTGGGCGTGGCGACGGTGCTGGGGCGCGGGCTAACCCCCGAGGACGACCGGGTGCCGGGGGGCCACCCGGTGGTGGTCCTCACCTACGACTTCTGGAAAACGCGTTTCGGCGCCAATCCCTCGATCCTGAATCAGGCCTTACTGCTCAATGGCTACCCGATGACGGTCATTGGCGTGACCGCCCCGGGCTATCGCGGCTTCGACGTGGGGGCGCGCACGGACGCGCTGGTCCCCGCCATGATGAAGGCGCAGATGACGCCCACGTGGAACGGCCTGGATAATCGCCGCGTGATCTGGCTGCAACTCGTGGGGCGCCTCAAACCCGGCGTCACGGCACAACGCGCGCAGGCCTCGCTGCTGCCCTATTACCGCTCGCTGCTGGCGATGGAGCTGAAGACGATGCCGCGCATGTCGGAGCGTTTTCTCACCAAGCCGCTCACCCTGACCCCGGCCCACCGCGGCGTTTCCGATTTGCGCGACCAGTTTTCGGCGCCGCTGGCGATCCTGCTGGCCATTGTCGGGCTGCTGCTGCTGATCGCCTGCGCCAACGTGGCCAACCTGCTGCTGGCGCGGGCGGCAGGCCGGCAGAAGGAAATTGCGGTGCGCCTCGCGGTGGGCGCCGGCCGGCTGCGCCTGGTACGCCAACTGGTGGTGGAGAGCGTGGTCCTGTCGCTCGCGGGCGGCGCGATCGGCCTGCTGCTGGCGCAGTGGACCAGCGGCCTGCTGATTGGCCTGCTGGCCAACTCCTCCGATCTCGCGCTCAGCGCCAGGCTGGACCTGCGCATCTTCGCTTTCAACTTCGCGCTGGCCCTGCTCACCGGCGTGGTCTTCGGCCTGGTCCCGGCGTGGCAAGCCACCTCTCCCTCGCTGGCGCTGACGCTGAAGGATCAGGCCGGCAACGTCTCCTCCGGTGCGGGCCACGTGCGCCTGCGGAAAGCGCTGGTGGTTTCCCAGGTAGCGCTCTCGCTGCTGCTGCTCATCGGCGCCACCTTGTTCACCCGCTCGCTGTTCAACCTGAAGAACGTGGACCTCGGTTTCCGCACCGAACGCCTGGTGGGGTTCGGCCTCGATCCTTCGCTCGACGGCTACCCGGCGCCGCGGATCTTCCAATTCGCCGAGACCGCGCAGCAGCGGCTTGCGGCCCTCCCCGGCGTGCGCTCGGTGGGCATCGGCGTCAACCCGGTGCTGGCCGGCAACGACAGCCTGTCCACCATCAAGGTGGACGGATACCAGGCCAAGGAGCAGGAGGACATGAACCCCTACGTGGATTCGGTGAGCCCCGGCTACTTTGCGACCATGGGCATTCCCCTTCTGCTGGGCCGCGAATTCACCGCGCGCGACGGCGCCGGCGCGCCCAAGGCGGCCATTGTGAACGAGGTCTTCGCCAAATACTTCTTCAAGGACGAAAACCCGCTCGGCAAGCGGGTGGCCTTCATGCGCGACAAAGATCATTTCCGCGAAATCGTGGGTGTGGTGCGCGCGTCGCGGTACGGCAACGTGGATGAGAAGCCGCTGCGGGTGCTCTACATCCCGTTCGCGCAAGACGACAATCCCAGCTCGCTGATGGTCTACGCGCGCGCCTCGGGCGATCCCCAGAAGCTGTTCGCCGCGTTGCGCCGCGAAATTGCCGCCATCGACTCCTCGCTGCCCATCGCCAACATGCGCACCATGGACGCGCAGGTGAATGAAGCGCTCTCCGCGCAGCGCCTGGTGGCCACGCTCTCCGCCTGGTTCGGCATTCTGGCGACGCTGCTGGCGGCCATCGGCCTGTACGGCGTCATGTCGTACACGGTCACGCGCCGCACGCGCGAAATCGGCATCCGCCTGGCGCTCGGCGCCGGACGGGGCAGCTTGCTTGGCCTGGTGATGGGCGAGGTTGCGTTGCTGACTTTCGCCGGAGTTCTCATTGCCATCCCGATCGCGCTGGCGCTGACCCGTTACGTGAAAGCGCAACTCTACGGCATTCTTCCCAACGATCCGGGGAGCATCGCCGCCGCGGCCGCGGCGCTGGTGGCCGTAGCGCTACTGGCCGGCTACATTCCCGCCCGGCGCGCGACGCGCATCGACCCGATCTCGGCCCTGCGGTACGAGTAGCAGGGGGGACTTAGGCGAGGACGGCTTGGGGCGCGTCCTGGCGCTCGGGCTGGGGCTTCACACCGAACTTCTCGCGCAGGATACCGAGGAGCGTCGGCTCGCCGATTTCCTGCATTTCGTAGCGCACGCGCTGGCTGGGCTGTCCGATGAGCAGCACGCGGCGCAGGTCGATGGGGGTGGCAATCAACACCAGGTCGCAGGGGGTGCGGGCGATGGTCTCTTCCAGCTCCCTTACCTGGGTGTCGCCATACCCCATGGCGGGGAGCACGGGACCGGTGGTCTTATACCGGGCGTAGGTGGCGGCGATGGTGCCCACGGCATATTCGTGCGGATCGACGATCTGGCCGCCATACTTCTTGGCCGCGACGTAGCCCGCGCCGTACGCCATCTCGCCGTGCGTGAGGGTGGGGCCGTCTTCGATCACGAGCACGCGTTTTCCGCGGATCGCGCGCGCGTCTTCCACCGTGATGGGGGCGGCCGCTTCCACGATGGTGGCCTCGGGGTTGACCGCGTAGACGTGGTCGCGGATGAGGGACACGGCCTCGAGCGAGGCGGTATCCACCTTGTTGATCACGATCACGTCGGCGGAGCGGAAGTTGGTTTCGCCGGGATGGTAGGTCATCTCGTGTCCCGCGCGGTGCGGATCGGCGATCACGATCACCAGGTCGGAGCGGTAGAAGGAGAAATCGTTATTGCCGCCGTCCCAGAGGATGATATCGGCCTCTTTTTCGGCCTCGCGCAGGATGCGCTCATAATCCACGCCGGCGAAAATGGTGACGCCGCGCATGATGTGCGGCTCGTACTCCTCGCGCTCTTCGATGGTGCACTCGAAGCGGTCGAGGTCCTCCATGGTGGCAAAGCGCTCGACCACCTGGGCGGCCAGGTCGCCATAGGGCATGGGGTGGCGAATGGCGACCACCTTGTATCCAAGTTCCTGCAACGCCTGGGCGACGCGGCGGCTGGCCGGGCTCTTGCCGGCGCCGGTGCGCACGGCGTTGACCGAGACCACCGGCTTGGTGGAGCGCACTTGGGTATGGTTGGGCCCCATCAGCCGGAAGTCGGCCCCGGCGGCGAGCACGGCGGAGGCCTTGTGCATCACCCCTTCATGCGGCACATCGCTGTAGGCGAAGACCACCTCGTCGGCGCGGTGGTGGGCGATCAGGCGGCGCAGCTCGGATTCGGGGAAGATGGGAATCCCGTTAGGATACAGAGAACCCGCCAGAGCCGCCGGATAGACCCGGCCGTCGATGTTGGGAATCTGGGTGGCGGTGAAGGCCACGACTTCGTAAGCGGGGTTGTCCCGATAGTAAGTGTTGAAGTTATGAAAGTCGCGGCCGGCGGCTCCCATAATGATTACTCGGATAGCCATAGATTCTCCTATACGTGACTTATAAGTGCGTGTTTAGAACAGGTACATCTTCATGCAGAAGACGCTGCCGCCGGACTTGAGAAACTCCGACGTGTCCACTTCGACCACCTGGAACCCAAGTTCCCGGAGCTTACGGACCGCAATGGGCGCGCCGCGCGGGATCACGACGTACTTGCCGAGGAACGCCGCGGCATTGCACGCCATCGCCTGGATGGCCTCCTGGTGTTCCACCTCGATGACGCGGGGGAAAACGTCTCGCACCATCTCGAACCCCTCGGCGGTGAGCGCCGGGGGATAGACCAGCACGGTGCGCTCATCGACGGGGCAGAAGCAGGTATCGAGGTGGTAGAACATCTCGGTTTTCAGCTCCAGGGTCAGCACCGGAGTGTCGAAGACGCGCGAGATCCTGGTGTAGACTTCCCTGTTGGTGCGATGGCCGTAGCCGCCCCAGATCAGGCGGCGGCCGGGGTGCCAGAGCGCATCGCCGCTGCCTTCAAACAGGCCGCCGGGAATTTCGACGACGCGATACCCATTCTCCCGGTACCAGCGCGCATGGGCCGCGACCTCCGGTTGCCGGGATGGAAAGCGCATGTGGCTGAGGACGCAGACGCGCTGGTCGTCGCTGTCGAGGCCCGCGAAAATCGGATTGGCGCAGAAGACCATGTCCTCGCAACCGGGAGCCGGCGGCAGTTCCCGGACCTCCACGCCGATCTGCTCGAACGCGCGCATCACCTCGAGCCACTGCCGCTTCGCCAGAGCGTAGTCGACGTGGCCCTGTTGGCCCTCCATGAAGGGGTTCTTGACGTCGACGACGTCAAAGCAATCGGGCGGGCATACCAGCACCGCGCGCGGCAACGGCATTTGGGGCAGTTCTGCGATGGAGATGTTCTGGGGGAGAGGAGGATGTTCCGCTATCATGATGAGTAATCCTCAGACCTCCAGGAGTAACATCGTGCAACTTACGAAGCAAGCTGAATGATTATGCCAAATCATGACTGAACTCGAGGAGCGAGCGGGTTATACCGCCGAGACGCCGAGGCGCCGAGAAATCCATAATGGACCTTTTTTGCCCTGCTCGGCACGCTCTGAGTTGCCCGCGCTGCGGGAGGC
>JADGNR010000630.1 GCA_017883415.1 Bryobacteraceae bacterium
ATATCGTGCGTATTTCGGGAAGCAGACTCCAAACTCGCAATGCAGGGCCTTCAAAATCTTCTCGGCGGCCTGTTGGCAATGAAACCCGATGATTTCATCGCTGACTTGGTCCGAGGTGATCGGCTCATCGAGCCGAGCTTCATCCTGGGCAGCCTGCGGAGCAATAGGAGGCCTTGTTCACGCCGCTTCATAGAGGACTTCGCCCTCGGTGGACGCCTCGAGCTTCTCAGGCCGCCGCGGAAATCTCTATGGAGAGCTGTTTGCCGAGTGCACGGAAAGCGGCTTCCAACTGATCGAGGCGGGAAGCGTGGCGGAGATCGAGCAGGCGATCTACTTGGGGCAGATGACAGTTTAGCCGGCGGGCGAGTTCCGCCTTGCCGATTTTTGCAGCCCGCATTGCGGTATAAAGGGCCAGCTTGGCTTCTGTGAGCGCCGGCAGGGTGGCGAATGGCCCCTTGCCGCCAGTGCGGGGCATTGGAATGTCCCGACGATCAGCCATATAGGCGATGAGGACCGTCTCAATGGCATCAGGAGCGCGTAGGAGTGCTTCTTCTCGATCCTCGCCGAAGGTGAGGGCCCCGGGAACGTCCGGAATCTCGACCAGAATCGTATCGTTCGTGTCTTTGGAGAGTTTCACGTGATAACGCAGCATGACTGGCGATCCTTTCTCTCTACTTTAGCCCCAACACCTTCTTGATCTGGTGCTCCAGGCCTTTTCCAATTTCTTTGCCCGCCCCATGCATGGGCAACGATGTTACACGGGTACCCAGGCGGACCGTCAGGTGCCCGCCCTTGCCGGGTTCAAACGTGCAGCCTTGCTTTTCAAGCCATCGCTTGAATTGGGCGCTCGTCATAAGTGATGATACATCAGATGTGTTGCACACGCAACAGAAATGTTGCGCCGTAGCAAGCCTAGTACACGCGCCATCCCGCTATCGGCGGGCAGGGCTTCGTTGATCTTTGACAACTCGACTGTTTTCCGTGGAAGCGATACCACGCAGGAGCCCGCCGTTACTTAACGGCCAGCAGGAGCCCTGCCACACAACTCCAATCCCCTCCACTACGCCAATTCCCACTTCGCGCAACTTCCGGGATCGCGGGCGGCTGCTTTGGGCCGTTCCGCGGTTACGTTTTGTGATGATCGGCTCATAAACCTCGGCGCTGTTGTGCGCTTGAGAAGCCAGGTATTCTAACCAGCCAAACGGTCCCAACGCCCCCAAAATGAGTTTGACGCAACAAGAGGCGGCTTCGTCAGAAAGCGCCAACTCTATATTTTTCGTGTGCTAGATTTTGTGCTAGACGGGAGGGGAAATGGGGGGATCTGGCGGCATGGCCGATCGCCTAAGTTATTGATTTAATAGCCATGGAGTGCCGCCGAATACTGCTTTAATTTGATTACAAATCAGTTGCTCTACCAACTGAGCTACGCCAGCCGATGCCTTTATTTCAATAACTTACGGGCACTCCATTTGGTGCGTGTTCGGTCCTTTGCTTCTCCATCGTAGCACTGGGACTGGGGCTGGCGCATTTGCTGGGGCAGGGAATGCTGGAGACGGGTTTCCGGCTTCCGGGACTGCCCGGAAGGCGGCCGGGAGTCGCGCAAGAGACTTAAAGGTCTGAACATCCCGAATCTGCCAGAAAGCCGAATTGAGACGCACGCACTGGTGCAATTCCTGCCGTCCCGGAAGCAAGAAGCGCTGAGGTCAGGCGTGTGCAAATCGCTCTTGCAGGCGGCTCATCAACTGGGCCCATACGGTGGCGACCTTCGTGTTGTTGCACAGGATGGACCATAGCGCTCCCCCAAAGTAGGCGAACGGCTGGTTGTGCCCTTCGCGGACCCCCGGGGGAAGGAACTGGCAGTGCTCGTGCAGTGAGGGAATGCCGGTGCGCGAAGCGCCGAAATAATCATCAAGAAGGAGAAATTTATGTGGCACATAAGGATGGCTGTGGTGCTGATGGCTTCTTCAGCCGCGTTCCTGGCGGCGCAGGATCCCCCGAGCCGAGTGGGCCGCCTCAATTACCGGGACGGTCCGGTGTCAGTCCAACCGACCGGCATCAATGAATGGGTGGATGCCGACATCAACCGGCCGCTGACCACCGGCGATAACGTCTGGGTCGGGGACCGCGGGCGAGCCGAGTTTCACATCGGATCGACGGCTTTACGCCTGAGCGCCTACTCGGACTTTCAGTTCCTGAATCTGGACGATCGGACCGTCCAGATCCGGCTGTCGGAAGGGACCCTTACCGTCCGCCTCCGCAGTCTCGCGCAGAACCAGATCTTTGAGGTCGACACACCCAACCTGGCCTTCACCATAGAGCGGCCCGGCAATTACCGCATCGACGCGAATCCCGATTCGCAGACCACCATGATCACGGTGCGCGATGGCGAGGGCGAGGTGACTGGCGGCAGCGAGTCGTTCCCGATTTACGCGCGGCAACAGGTAACGGTGAGAGGCGACGATCAAACTAACTACAATCTCGCGTCCGCCGGTGGAGCCGACGAATTCGACCAATGGTGC
>JADGNR010000631.1 GCA_017883415.1 Bryobacteraceae bacterium
CAGCGCCCAAAACCAGCTTCACAGCTTCGAAGCCGCCATGAAGCTGTTTCACACGCGCAAATTGCAGGAGGCCCGCGAACTGTTTTTGCAGGTGGCCGAGGGCCCCGAGCGGGACGTGGCCCAGCGCGCGGGGCTGCATGTCGCCATGTGCGACCAGCGGCTCGAACACGCTGCCGTGGACTTCCGCTCGGCGGAGGATTACTACAACTACGGGGTGGCGCTGCTCAACACGCGCAACGTGGCGGAGGCGCGGACGCACCTGGAGAAGGCGCTCGCCATCGCCCCCGGCTCGGACCACATCCATTACGCTCTGGCGTTGGCCCAGGCTCTGGCGGGGGACCTGGCGAACGCGCATGAGAACCTGAAGCGCGCCATCGAACTGGAACCGCGTAACCGCATCATGGCGCGGCAGGATGTCGATTTCGCCCCGCTCGCCAATCAGCCGCCGTTCGAGGCGCTCCTCTACCCCGAGAAGAAGGGCTGGTAGCAACCGGGCCGGCCGCCGCTCAGCCCGTTTCAGGATTCATGGCAGGCAACTCGCCACTTCGCGTGGTCGCCATCGGCGGCGGCTCGGGACTCTCGGCCGTGCTCCAAGGCCTGAAGCACTATACCAGACCGTCGGACGCGGCCGCTGCGGCCGTGGACATCACCGCCATCGTGACCGTGACCGACGATGGCGGCAGCTCCGGCCGCCTGCGGCGCGATTTCGACGTGCTCCCGCCGGGTGACATACGCAACTGCATGGTGGCCCTGAGCGAGGATTCCGCGCTGTTGGCCCGCCTCTTCCAGTACCGGTTTCAAGCCGGCCGCGGGCTCAAGGGACACAGTTTCGGCAACCTGTTCCTGATGGCCCTCACGCAGATCATGGGCGACTTTCCGGAGGCCGTCAAGGTCTCCTCGGAAGTGCTCAAAATCGCCGGCCGCATCTATCCCGCCACGGCGTCCAACGTGGCTCTGGAAGCCACGCTCGACAACGGCGTGCGGGTGCTGGGAGAAACACGAATCAGCCGCAGCCTCCACCGGATCAAGAGCATCCGCCTGCTGCCGCGGAAGGTGCAGCCGCTGGGCGCGGCCCTGGCCGCCATCGCCGAAGCCGACGTCATCACCCTGGGGCCCGGTTCGCTGTTCACCAGCGTGATCCCGAACCTGCTGGTGCAAGGAATTCCCTCCGCCATCCGGCGCTCGCCCGCGGTGAAAGCCTATTTCGTAAACCTCATGTGGCAGCCCGGAGAAACCATGGAGTTTCGGGCGTCCGATCACATTCGGGCCATCCACCGCCACGCCGGCGGGAAATTCCTGGATTACGCCGTCGTCAATGTCCGCGCCATCACCTCGGCCATGAAGAAACGCTACGCCAGGCAGGCCGCCATGCCGGTGGAAAACGACATCGATGCCATCTTCAAGATGGGGCTGAAAGTGATGGCCGGCAACCTGGCCCAGCATAGCGACAAGCTGCGGCACGACCCCGCCTCGACCGCGGCCGTGGTGGTGCGGCTGGCGCAGGAAGGCAGACGCCGGAAGAACGGCCAGCCATAATGGAATTGATGCAGACACCCGTCACCGTTGTGATTCTCGCCGCCGGGCTCGGCACCCGCATGAAGTCGCGCAAGGCCAAAGTGCTGCACCGCGCCGGGGGCAAGTCTTTGGTGGAGCACGTGGTGGCCACCGCGCTCTCGCTCGCCCCGCCGGAACGCGTCTTCGTGGTGGTGGGGCACCAGGCCGGGGAAGTGCGCCAGGCGGTGGCCACCCCGGGAATCGGATTCATCGAACAGACCGAGCAGAAAGGCACCGGCCACGCTTTGATGGTGGGGCGCGAAGCGCTCTCGCCGCTCGATGGCTACCTGGCGATCGTCTACGGCGATGGCCCCCTGTTGCGCGCCGCGACGCTCCAGCGGTTGATCGCCGCCCAATCCGCCGGCGGCGCGGCGGGCACCCTGCTTTCCGCCATCATGGACGATCCCACCGGGTACGGCCGGGTGATCCGCGATGCGCGCGGCCACGTGGCCGCAATCGTCGAGCAGAAAGCCGCGTCCGTGGAACAGCGCGCCCTGCGCGAAGCCAACATGGGCATCTACTGTTACCGCGCGGACCTGTTCTGGAAGCACGTGGACGAAATCCGCCCGGACAATCCCGCTCGCGAATACTACCTCACCGACCTGGTGGCTATTCTCCATCGCGCGGGCCACTACGTGGAAGCCCTGGAAATGGACGATGCGCGCGAAGCGCTGGGCATCAACAACCGCCTGGAGCTGGCGGACGCGGACCGCCTGCTGCGCGAACGGAAACTGCGCGAGCTGATGCTGGCGGGCGTGACCATCGAGAAGCCCGAGACGGTGACCATCGACGCCGATGTGCGCATCGGCATCGATACCGTGGTCGAGCCGTTCGCCCAGATCCTGGGCGCGACCACCATCGGCGAGAACTGCCGCATCGGCGCGTGCGCCATCGTAAGGGATTCCGCGCTCGCCGACGACGTGGAGATCGGTCCCTTCACCATGGTGACGGCTTCGCGCCT
>JADGNR010000632.1 GCA_017883415.1 Bryobacteraceae bacterium
AACGGACTCGGTCCAGGTGGAAGGCACGCTGCCGGCGGCTTCGGCGGTATCCTTCGACCTCGTGGGCTTTGCCGAAATGATCAGCCGCACTTTTCGTGGGAAGAGGACTCCGGTGCCGGACGCGGCGGCCCTGGTGCCATGACCGCGGCCGCGGGTCGCCCGCTCCGGTTTCGGGAGTGGTTCGATTTACTGGCCTGTGTCCTCGGCGTGGGGTTCGCGGCGTGGCTGTACAAGGCCTTGTTGGACCGGACGGACTCAGGCTGGTCTGCCACATGGCTCCTTCGATTATTGGTGACCGTGGTCGCCTGCTGGCTGGCCGTGGTCTCCGCGGACCGCGGCGGGGGTGGCGGCCTGCGCTTGTGGATGGACCGCTTTTTCTCGGCGGTCGGGCTCAGCCTGGTCATCTTATACGGGCTGGCGTATTTCTTTACTCTGGGGCCCACTCCCTGGCCGATTGTGGTCGCCGGGAGCGCCTTCAGCATCGGGCTGACCGCGCTCTTGAGAAAGCTGATGGCCACTCTGGCGAAAGACACGGGAATTCTGCTGGTGGGATTCGACTCGATTGCGGCAGCGTTGGCGCCGCCTCTCCGCGATCGGATCGTGGGCGTTCTCGATGACGATCCGGCCCGCGTCTCTCCGGGATTGCCTTTTCTGGGCGATTTGAGCCACCTGAGCGAGGCCGTAGCGGCGAGCCGCCCGAGCCGCATTATTGTGAATGACCGGAAGTGGCGGTCGCGGATCTCGGCCAGACAACTCCTGGATCTGCGCTATTCCGGAATTGCGATTGAATCGGGGCCGGATCTCTATGAGAGCATGCTGTGCCGCGTCAGTTGGGACCACCTGGATCCGCTCGACCTCCTGTTCTCGTCCTCTTCGGGCGGGAGCCGGGCGGCGGCGGCTTTTCAAGCCGTGTACACGAACTTGATTGGTCTGGGCTTGTTGCTGCTTCTATCTCCCGTTCTGATCGTGACCACGGTTCTGGTGGGGCTGTTCTCGGGGAGCGTGCCGGTGGAAACCTTTCAGTGCCCGGGGCTGCAAGGGACTCCCTTCCAACTGGTGCGTTTTCGGACGCGGCGCACCGACGGCCAGTTCTCCCGGATCGGCCGGATTGTTTCCCGGCTGCACCTGGTCAACCTGCCGCAGCTCATCAATGTGGTGCGCGGGGAAATGGCCTTGTTTGGCCCACCGCCCGTGCGCAGGAGTTTTGCGGAACGGCTCAGGCAGATCCTGCCGATTTACGCCCAGAGGTTTGCAGTGAAGCCCGGCATTCTGGGCTGGTCGCAGGTGAATCTGCGGTACTGCGAGCCGGCGCCGGACGAGACGCTCCGTTTAGAGTACGATCTGTACTATGTGAAGCAGGAGAGCCCTTCGCTCGATCTGGACATATTTGTCCGGACGCTCGCGGGCGTGCCCGCCAGTTCCCCACAGGTCCCTCCGGCGAGGCCATAACCGCGACGGAGCCGACCGGCCTTGTGGAGGCTCCCGTGGTGTGCGCGAAATCCCGGTGCCCCGTCACGGCGTGAGCGGGAATGGCCGGTCAAGGGGATTGGCAGGCGGGGCGGGCTTCAGCCTGCCCACCGGGTTTTCATCGCCTCCGGTGGCCCTTCGGGCCATGAGGACAGGCCGGGAGGCCTATCCCACGGGAACGGCGAATCCAGGATGCGGGGCGGCCTTTTGCTAAAATAGAGGTCTAGATTATGTCCTACAGGCTTGTACTGCTCATGGTGGCAACCCTTCCGATTGGCATCGCCGCCGACGTTCCCCCCAACGTGCGCGTGGTGGAGGAGATCGCCGCGAAAGTAAACGGCGATATCATCACCCGCGGCGAACTGGCGGAGAAGCGCAAGGAGATCGAGGCGTACCTCAAGAGCAACGGTCTTACCGGCGCCAAGCTGGCCGAGGTTGCCCGGCAGCAGGAAGCCGATTCCCTGCGCGATGAAATCGATACCCTGCTGCTCGTGCAAAAGGGCAAGGACCTCAACATCAGCGTGGATGGCGACGTGACGCGTTACTTCGCCGAGATCCAGGTGGAAAGCAAGATTTCCGATCCCGACAAATTTCATGAATGGCTTCGCCAGCAAAGCGGGATGACCTATGAAGAATTAAAGGACCGCAAGAAGAAGGAGCTGCTGGCGCGGCGGGTCGTCAGCCAGGAGATCGGTTCGCGCATCACCATTCCCGAAGGAGATCTGCAAAAGTATTACGACGAGCACAAATCCGAATTCGTGCGCGAGGATCAGGTATTCCTGAGCCAGATCATTATTTCCACGGAGGGCAAGACGCCCGAGCAGGTGGCCGCGGCGGAAAAAAAGGCTAAAGACCTGGTGGCACGCGCGCGCAAGGGCGAAAAGTTCGGCGATCTGGCGCGCGAGAATTCCGACGAAGTCGAGAGCGCGAAGAACGGGGGGTACGCCGGCGCGTACAAGCGTGGCCTGTTGATGAAGCCGATCGAAGACGTGGTATTCAAGGAGAAAAGAGGCTTCGTCACCGATCCCATCAAGACGCCCACGGC
>JADGNR010000633.1 GCA_017883415.1 Bryobacteraceae bacterium
AAGGAATAGCCCCGCCGAGCAAGCGGGCCTGCGGGTAGGCGATCGATTGGTGGCCATCAACCAGGTGCGCATCGCCAGGGCGGAAGACCAACCGCAAGAGTGGAGCCGGCACCAGCCCGGAGACCGGGTGCAAGTGACGGTCGAGCGCCCGGGCCAGGCGGCGCCGCTGGTCTTGACCGGCGTGTTTCGCGCAGTGAACTCCGGCACGCCGATCGCGGAGTACTTCGCCCAGTTCCGCAATTTCTTCCCGGTGCCGTTCCTGGCAGTGGGGCTGGCGGTGCTGTTTCTGCGGCTCGAGGACCGCAACGGGTGGCTGCTGGCCCTGTTGTGCGCCAGCTTTATCGCCACGTCGGGATTTCCCAACGACTACGCCACGGTGACGCCGCTGCTGCGGCCCTTCGTCAAGCTCTACCAGGTATTGTTCATCGGAATGCTCGGCGCCCTGTTTTACTGGTTTTTTGCCCTGTTTCCGGTACGTTCGCTGCTCGACCGCCGCTTCCCGTGGTTGAAGTGGCTGTCCATCGCGCTCGGGATTACGTTTATCTTGCCGGGAGTGCGCGTGGGCGGGCTGCGGTCGCCTCCGCCTCTGCCCCGGCTCCTGGGGAACGATCTGGCGATGCGCATTCCGCTGTTCTATCTGTTCGGATTTGTGCTCCTCGGCCTGGTGTCGCTGGCAGCGAATTTCTTCCAGTCCCCCGACCCGCAGGCGCGGCGCAAGATCCGCGTCATCTTCTGGGGAACCCTGATCGGCGTGGGGCCCGCGCTGGTCCAGCACGGGGCCCGCACATTCGCGGGTTTCCAGCCGCCGTCCTGGCTGGATACGACGTGCGTCGTGCTGCTGGTTCTTTTTCCCTTGTCGTTCGCCTATGCTGTGGTCAAGCACCGCGTGCTCGAGATTCCGGCGCTGCTGCAGAGAAGCGCCCGATACGTGCTGGTGCAGCGCGGTTTCACGGTGCTGCTCTCCCTGGCCAGCATCGCGGTGGCTCTGGTTTGCGCCACTTCGCTGGCCCGCTATCTGCGCCCACTCGTCGATATCGCCCAGCCTTCCGGCATCGCCTCGGGCGCGGTGTTGGGGACGGCGCTGTTGTGGGGCGGTTCCCAAGTCCACAAGCGGGTGAGCCGGAGGATCGATCATGCATTTTTTCGCGCGGCTTACGACGCGCGCGTGATTCTCGAGGATCTCGCCGAGCAGATGCGCACCCTCACCAGCCGCGGGGACCTTGCCCGGGTGTTGGAGGAGCATCTCGCCCAGGCGCTCGAACCGAGTTCTCTGGTGGTGTACCTGCGGGAACCGGGGGACCTGCTGGTGGCGGCCTCCGCCGGCGCGCCGCGGGAAATTCGCTCGATTTCCGCGAACCTGCCGATCCTGACCGCGCTGGCTCGCCATGGACGCCCCTGGGAGTTCCCGGCGGAGGGCGAAGACCGGGGCGCGTGGGCGCCGCTCCAGCCCGACATCCTGGTTCCGCTTTCGGGCCGCGACGGACGGCTCGTTGGCCTGCTGGTGTTGGGCGCGCGGCTCTCCGAGGAGCCCTATTCGGGCGAGGACCAGCGCCTGCTGGCGTCGGCGGCCAGCCAGGCCGGGACCACGCTCGAGAACATCGCCCTGGCCGAGGAGATCGCCCAACGGCTGGAGAACGAACGGAGGGCGGCCCGGGAAATGGAGATCGCCAAGGAGGTGCAGGCGCGCTTACTTCCCGAGGCCCCGCCCAGCCTGCGGACCCTCGACCTCGCCGCGCGGTGCATCGAGGCGCGCTGGGTGGGCGGCGATTACTACGATTTTCTGGAGCTTGATCCGGATCGCGTGGGGCTGGTTCTGGCCGACGTTTCCGGCAAGGGCGTCCATGCCGCGTTGCTGATGGCCAACCTGCAGGCCCAACTGCGCAGCCTCAGCGCGGTGGCGCCGCTCGACCCGGTGAGAGTGCTCCAGCAGGTGAACCGCACGCTGTCGAAATCCACCGCGCATCAGCACTATGCCACTCTCTTCTTCGGTGTCTACGAGGAAAGCACGCGCCGCCTGGCGTATGTGAACTGCGGCCACACTCCTCCGGTGTGGTTGCGGCGGGACGGAACGGCGGAACGGCTGGGTGCGACCGCGACGGTGGTGGGCCTGTTCGAGAATTGGGAGTGCTCGGTGGCGGAGATCGAGCTTCTTCCCGGCGACCTGCTGGCGATTTTCAGCGATGGCGTCACCGAGGCGACGCCCGATGAAGAAGCGGAGTACGGAGATGCCCGCCTGATCGAGGAGTTGCGGGCCAATCTTGACCGGCCTGCCGAGGAGATCGTCACCGCCGTCTTAAGCGCCGTGCAGCGCTTCGGCGCCGGCGTCCAGTCGGATGACCTGACCTTGATGATTGCCCGCGCGCGGGCATAGAAAAAGCCGGGCGGCGTGCGGCCGCCCGGCTGAGAGTAGGTGGGGCAGGCGTTTCCGCCTGCCGCGGTTTACCTGACGAAGACCGAGATGGAGACGCTTACCGTCTGTCCTCCCGATCCGTAGGCCGTCAAAGTATAGAC
>JADGNR010000634.1 GCA_017883415.1 Bryobacteraceae bacterium
GTCGGAGGACCCGCTGCTGATGGAGGCGTTCCGCAACGGCGAGGACATCCACACGCGCACCGCGTCGGAAGTGCTGGGCGTGCCCCCTCTCGCGGTGACTCCCGAAGCGCGCCGGAGTGCCAAGGCGGTGAATTTCGGCATCGTGTACGGCATCAGCGCGTTCGGCCTGGCGGCGCAACTGGGCATCTCGCGCGGCGAGGCGGAGAAGTACATCAAGAACTATTTCGCGCGCTACGCCGGCGTGCGGCGCTTTCTCGATGAGACCATCGCGCAGGTGCGCCAGACCGGCGTGACGCGCACCCTGTTCGGGCGCGAGCGGCCCATCCCCGATATCAACAGCCGCAACCCCAACGCGCGCGGCTTTGCCGAGCGCACCGCCGTGAATTCGCCCTTGCAGGGCGCCGCCGCGGACCTGATCAAGCTGGCCATGGTGCGCATCGATCGCGCGCTCGAGGCGGGCGGCCACCAGAGCGCCATGCTGCTGCAGGTGCACGACGAGCTGGTCTTCGAATGCCCGCCCGAGGAGACCGCGGAGGTGTCCGGCCTGGTGCGGCGCGAGATGGAAGGCGCCTGCCAACTGAACGTGCCGTTGCTGGTGGATGTCGGCATAGGCGACAACTGGCGCGATGCCAAGTAGGCGGCAATGTTATCCTCTAGGCAAAGGCACTGGAGATGGGCTGGCGGAAGGTTGCGGGGGCGATCGCGGGCGGCATCGCTTTTCTGAGTGCGGCGTACGCCGTCGGGCAGCATCAACACACGTGGCGTGAGTATCCCGCCTTCGAGTACAACAATTTCCCGATTCCCCCCGATTACCAGGAGAAGACCGAATGGGTCTTCGCGCGCCTGATGTACCCCAATATGGATGGCGTCCACAACCGCGGCTACGGCCGCTACGGCAACGTGGACTGGAGGCAGGGCGGGCGGCCTGTTTTCTGGACCATGGATTATCCGCGCTCCGACCGCCATTTTTCCTCCGCCGTGCGCCGCTTGACCCGCATCCACGCGCGCTCCGTGGAGCAGCCCGTCAATCTCGATGAAGGCGATCAGTACGATTGGCCCTGGATGTACGGCGTCGAGGTGGGCCATTGGAACCTCACCGATGCGCAGGTCAAAGGATTCCGCGAGTTTTTCGACCGCGGCGGTTTCTTCATGTGCGACGACTTCCACGGCACCGAAGAGTGGGCCGTGTTCACCCACAGCATGGGCCGCGTCTTCCCCGACCGGCCCATCGTCGAGATCCCCAACGCGGACGCGATCTTTCATACCATTTACGACCTGGACGACCGCTACCAGGTGCCCGGCGAGCAGTATGTGCGCACCGGCAGGACCTACGAGTACGATGGCTACGAACCGCACTGGCGCGGCATCTACGACGCCAAGGGCCGCCTGATGGTGGCCATCTGCTTCGACATGGACCTGGGCGATTCCTGGGAGCACGCCGACAACCCCGAATATCCGCAGCAGTTTTCCGCTCTGGGAATCCGCATCGGCGTGAATTACGTGGTCTACGCCATGACCCACTGAGTGGGGTAGGCCTCCGGGCCTGCCCCCGCGCCGAAGGCGCGCTCGGTCCCAGAGCGCCCGACGCGGACCAGAGCCGCTTTATTGCAGGGAAATCACCGCGTTCGATTGTGTCTGCACGCCATTCACGATTGTCGCGAGCGTAACATCGCCGGTGCCAAGACCTGCGGGCAGGAAAAAGTTGATTTGGTAGAGTCCAGCGCCCGTCAATCCGGCGAAAAACGGGGTGACGCTCACATTGTTGATGAGGACGGTCACGGCGTTAGTGGTTTTCGCAGCTCCGGAGAATGCCTGCCCGGCTGGTACTGCCGGGCTGGTTGGCCCGAAACCTCCGCCGAAAAGTTCAATGGCATCGCCTGCTTTCGCTGCAACCGTCGGAAACCCGAGCGAATTACCCGTCGGGCCGATGATGTCGTACGCGCCGCCGTTATAAGCGCCGGAGCCGTCGGACCTGAAGATGATTCCGGCCACATGTTTGGGATCGAGCAGCAGCAATGAAGGAGCAATTGGCGCCAGGGTCACAGTGGACGTTGCCTTGCCGAGAGGACTGGTCACTACGACGGAGACTATTCCGGTCGTTGTGTCGTCCGGGGCCTGTACATTGATCTGCCCGGGCTGGATGGTGTTCGATGGGCCGTCCACGGGCACAACGCCGCCCGAGAGGATGGTCGGCTGCGGCACAGCAGACAGGGGAAACGGAGCCAGCGCGGTGATAATCCCCACCACCTGGTTGGTCACAATGGTCTCGGCTGCGGTCGACGTGTCCAGCGTGCCGAACGCCGGACCGAGATTGAAGCCAAGACTGGCCCACAACGTTCCTCCCTGGAAGAGAATCGCCTCCACCACCCCCGAGCCTGCGCCAAAATGCGAGCGATCTCTTGAACGTTGAAAACACGCTTACCCATTTGGTCGAAGTGCAGCAGGATGGCAGGCGACGCGGTTTACGCGGTTTGAAGTTCAGGCTTTCGACCTCTCGGCATTGTTTTATT
>JADGNR010000635.1 GCA_017883415.1 Bryobacteraceae bacterium
GGGCGCGTGGCCTTCCGGCTTGTGCGAACTCACGTCGACTACACGCCCGTTTCCCTGGAATGGAGAAAGTAGCTAGCTAGTTTCTGTCGCGAAACCAAGAAGTCTTTATTATACAATGGTTTGACTGCTATCCTCAGCGTCGACTCGCAGGGTCAGCTCGCCAGTAGGCTTACGAAACCGCGCCGACGCTCGCTCGATGGTTGCGAACTTCCGGCGCTGATAATTGCAGACCTCTCCCCCGCGCTCCTGAACCGCGCTGCTCCAGGACCCGGTGCCATGGCTATCGGCAGGGTGTCGATGCAATGAAGGAACGATTTCTGTGGGGGCCCGCACACGCCTGACGCCAAAACAAATGTGAAATACATGTTCCGGAAGGTATTGACAAAATCGACCTTGTATGGTTTCATTCTTATAGATGAAGCAAGAGACGATCATTAACGCTCGCTTGAAGCTCGCTGCCGCCCTCCCTTCCACTACCGAGATCCTCCGCGGCTCCCTGCTCCACCGCCGCATCCGCCATCGCTCCGGCTGCGCCGTCTGTGCCCGTGGTAAGGGCCATCTCGTATGGGTATTGACTGTCAGCTATCCCGGCGGGCGCAACAAGCAGATCAGCCTCTCCGCCGAACAGAAACCCCAAGTCCAACAATGGTTGCGCAACTACCGTAAACTCAAGACCGCCTTGGAGCGCATCTGCGAACTCAACCACAAACTGCTCCGGCCGCTGAACCATCGCTAATCCTCGAGCGCTTATGAGCCGAACTCTCGACCCTCAACTCAGCTTCGCCGACCTGGAATTGAGCCGGCTGGGTGTCCATCTCGACCCAATCCTGCAAGGCATCGACACTTTCCTCGGTCAGCACTCCGCTCTGTTCGAGCAGATCCGCCGGGATCTGGAGCGCGGTCTGAAGAAGCCCGGTACCGGGCGCAACGGCATCACACCCTCGCAGACCCTGCGCTCGTTGACTCTCATGCGCGTCAAGAACTGGGACTATCGCGAACTGCGCGAGCGCATCAACGATGGCTACACGCTGCGCTGCTTTACAGAGTTTGGCAGCCACCTGGTCCCCAAGCACGACGCCTTCAACCGGGCCTTCAACCGGCTCACGCCGGCCACGCTCCAAGCCGTTAACCAAGCCTTGATCCAGGCAGCCGTCCAACTCGGTCTGGAAGACGGCAAGAAACTCCGTGTCGATACCACGGTATCGGAAACCAACATTCATCACCCCACCGATGCGACCTTACTGTGGGACACAGTGCGCACCATCACGCGTCTGGTGGGAGATCTCCACGACAAACTGCCCAACGGGGTGAAAGGGTTTACGAATCGCACCCGCAGTGCTCGCCGCCGCATGCAACAACTCCAACGGATGACTGTCCAACAGCGGCAGCAGCAGCAAGAACTTAAGTACCGCGAACTGTTACGGATCACTGGCCAGGTGGTGCAGAATGCGCGCCAGGCGGTCGAACAGGCCAAAAGCATGGAGGGGATCGATGTGGTCGCGGGCGTGGTGATCGACCAAATTCGGAAGGAAATTACCACCTACTGCGATCTGGGTGGCCGCGTCATCGACCAGACCCGCCGCCGGGTGATCGAGGGAGAACAGGTTCCCAGCGAGCAGAAGGTCTACTCGATCTTCGAGCCCCACACCGATCTGATCAAGCGGGGCAAGGCCCAGAAGCCGGTGGAATTTGGCCACAAGATTTTCCTGGCCGAGAGCGCCCAGGGCTTGATCACCGACTACCAGGTGCTGAAGGGGAACCCCGCCGACAGCGACCATGTGGAAGGCTCGCTGGAGCGGCACCAGCAAACCTTCCAACACGCTCCCGACTGGTACGCAGGAGATCGCGGCTTTTACAGCGCCGCCAATATCGAGCGCTGCCAGCAGGCTGAGGTCGAGCAGGTATGCATCCCGCAGCGGGGCGGACAGAAGACCGCGGAGCAGGCAGCCCTGGAGCGCAGCCCCCAGTTCAAAAAAGGCCAACGATTCCGGGTCGGCATTGAGGGCCGTATCTCCGTATTGTTTCGCGGTCGGGGCATGAAGCGGTGCCGGGCCAAAGGCCGTGAGCGGTTCGAGATGCTGGTAGGCGCCGCGGTGCTGGCCAACAACCTGATGCGGATCGCGCAACTGCTTGAGGACCAGAAACCGAAGCGCCGACGAGCTGCCGCATAAAGCCCTCTGGCCCTTTGGCTACCGTAGGATAAGTGTCTCCGATTCCTGCCAATCATGCCGAATTCCGCCGGCTCAGCCGCTTCTCAGGCAACCCATTGAACCAACCTCTCATAAACTGTTCTGAGATGCATTCGTGCCGGGTCCGTTCATCTGTATAACTGAAACATTGCTACTCGATTTATGCAGCGCTCCGGGATGCGCGGCGCATTTTTACCCGTTTCGCGACAGAAACTAGCTACAGAGACGTAGTTATTGACGAGGTTAGCGGCCAGGCCCAACTCCGCGAGAGATTTCTCGCCACGATGAACGTTGCCAGGTCTGAAAATTGCGATTTCAGAC
>JADGNR010000636.1 GCA_017883415.1 Bryobacteraceae bacterium
TGGGGCCGCCCATGAACCCGGTCGAGATGTCGTCGGCCGGCCGTACCTGGCGGAAGCTCGGCAAGAAAATGCTCGGCCTTCCGCCCCTGGCCAACCAGCGCGTCCACCCGGGGGACAGCGTGCTCGGACCTTTTGCCAACGCGTTCGGCGCCGGCTTGCAACCCGGGATCACCTACGGCACGTTGATCCAGCAGGCGTTCTTGCCGCAGTACTGGAGCTCCGCGCTACTGGTGGACGGCGCGGGCACGAACCTCGGGTTAGCGGGCTCGCCCTCGAATACCGATCAGTACACCCAGATGGAGTACAACTTCGCGCTGTTCTGGGGCATGGCGATCCAGGCGTACGAGGCGACGCTGGTTTCCTCGACGAGCCCGTTCGATCAGTTCGCGGCAGGCAACCGCAACGCCCTGAACTCACAGCAGGCGCAGGGACTGAACATCTTCACGGGCAAGGGCCAATGCACCAACTGCCACAGCGGGCCGGAGTTCACGTCCGCGTCCTTCACCGCGGTGAACCGGCAGGGGAGTGTGCAAGGCATTTCCCACGGCCTTGAAACCGACACCGGCTTCTTTCGCACCGGCGTGCGTCCCATAGCCGAGGACATTGGCCTGGGAGGTAAGGACGGGTTCGGACAGCCGCTGTCCATCGCGGCGACGCTGAGCCCCGGCAATGCCGGGGTGAATGGCGCGTTCAAAGTGCCTACGGTGCGCAACACGGAGTTCACCGGTCCGTACTTCCACAACGGCGAGGCGGCAACCCTGGATCAAGTGGTGGACTTTTACTCGCGCGGCGGCGACTTTCCCGGCGATGGCAACCTGGGCCCCGGCATCCAGCCGCTCAGTCTGTCGGCCAGCGATCATGCCGCGCTGGTGGAGTTTCTGAAAGCGCTGAGCGACGACCGCGTACGCTTCGAGCGCGCGCCCTTCGATCATCCCCAACTGTGCGTGCCGGATGGGGAGCAGACCTTTACCCCGGGCGTGTTGATCCCCAACTTCACCTTCGATGGGCGCTTCTTGAACGAAGCCCTGGACAACATGGTGGAGATTCCCGAAGTGGGCGCGGCGGGAGGGCTGCCGCTGCAGAGTTTCGCCGAGCTGATCGGCGCCGCCTCCGCCAACGGGCCGCGCGCGCACGATCTCTCCCAGGTGTGCACCACGCAATTCCAATAGAGCCGGGTGTCGGACCCCGGCAAGGATTCCAGATCTTGAAAGAGGAAAGCCATGAGAAGTCAGAATCAGATTGCAGAAAGAAACCAATCGGGAAAGCCTTCTTCGCCAGCCGGATCGATTCTGGTATCCGCATTGGTGGTCCTCCTGGTCCTGTGCGCAGCCGGCACGGCGAGCGCGCAGAGCGTGTTTAGCCAGCCGACGAGCGTGACGTTGTGGGCCGGAACCCAGGACTTCAACCAGTTCGGCCTGGCGGACATCACGGCTCCCAGCGCCGGCGTGATCCTGCAGGGGACGGCGATCAGCCCCATCACCGGCAAGCCGGTCCGCCATATGTGGTACGGCGATGCCAGCAATGGGCTGTGCCGGGTGGACCCGGAAATGGACGATCCCGGCGTGGTCGCCGGACCGGGCCTGGCCGGTCACCACAACATCATCCAGACGTGCATCGGCGCCATTCAGGCGACCGGCTTCAAGCCTGGCCAGGTGGCGTTTGACGAAGCGACGAACACGCTTTATTCGGTCAACGTATCCGCCGTGGGGGCGGGCATCATCCGGCTCCATTACATTCCCAGCGGAGACAACGGGCACGGCACGATCGATCCCGTCCACGTGGAGGCCCTGTTGGGGAGACAGTTGGGCAGAAATGCCGTCGGTGGTTGCCCCATGCTGGCCGATCCGGTTACCAATCAGCTTCCCGCCCAGCCCATCTCGGCCTCGATTGGCCCCGACGGCAATCTATACGCGGGGTTCAAGCGGGGCGGCATGATCATCCGCGTTCTGAATGCAGCGACCATGGACCCGGCCAATCCGGCCGACTGCCAGAACGACATACAGGTGCCGTTGTTCAGCGCGGACGAACGCCTGGGCAACGGACACACGTTTGGCATGGGTTGGATCGGGCACACCTTGTTTGGCGCGGACAACATCGCCCCGTGGATTAAGGTAAACGCGGACCAGTGCCTGACTCCGCTCAACGGCAACCTGCGGTGCGGACCGACGGCGGCCACGGAGATTCTGGCCACCCAGGTCCCCGGTCCCCAGGGCGGCTTGATCAGCGACGCGATCTATCCTTCTTTCCCCGGAAACACGATCTACGCCGCTTCCCTGGGAGTAATTACTAAGATCACCAACCTGGACACCGTGACCGGCATGGCGCTCGATCCCAGCTACGGCGGGGCCTTCTGTTTCATCTCGGGCCTCACCGCGGACACGCGGGATCTGGCCAACGAGCCGCTTTACGTGGGAGTAGACTGCACCGGGGGAGCGATCAACGGCGCGGCCCAAATCTGGAAAGTTACTCCTCAGGCTGCGGCGCCTGGTCCTCCGGCCGCGCCGACCA
>JADGNR010000080.1 GCA_017883415.1 Bryobacteraceae bacterium
GCGACCGCGCGGATCTGGCGCTGGCGGCGGATGACGTGGCGGCGGTCGATAATATGAAACGCGCCGGCATCCCGGTGGTGGTGGTGCTGATCTCCGGCCGTCCGATGATTCTGGGCGAGGTCCTCGAAAAGGCGGACGCGGTGGTGGCCGCGTGGCTGCCGGGGACCGAAGGCGAGGGCGTGACCGATGTGCTGTTCGGCGATTTCGCGCCCACGGGGAAGCTTTCGTTCTCGTGGCCGCGGACGGGGGGCGAGCGCAAGACCGCGCTGTTTCCCTATGGCTACGGCCTGAAGTATTGAGGAGCGCAGAGGAACGATGCCGCTGACCGTGAAGCCGAAGGAAGGATGCCGCTGGGACCTGGTGGCGCTGGGAGAGGTGATGCTGCGCCTGGACCCGGGCGACGGGCGGATTGCCACCACGCGCTGCTTCCAGGTGTGCGAAGGGGGCGGCGAATACAACGTGGCGCGCGGGCTGAAGCGGTGTTTCGGCATGGACACGGCGGTGGTGACGGCGTTGGCCGACAATCCGGCCGGGCGCCTGGTGGAAGACCTGATGTACCAGGGCGGCGTGGACCAATCGCTGGTGCGGTGGGTGGCCTACGACGGCGTGGGGCGCACGGTGCGCAACGGGTTGAACTTCACGGAACGCGGCTTCGGGGTGCGCGGCGCGGTGGGATGCTCGGACCGCGGGCACACGGCGATATCGCAACTGCGGGCGGGGGAGATCGACTGGGACCGTATTTTCGGCGCGAGCGGCGCGCGGTGGTTCCACACGGGGGGGATCTTCTGCGCGCTGTCGGAGACCACGCCGGCAGTGGCCCTCGAGGCGATGGAGAGCGCGAAGCGCCACGGGGCGATCGTGTCGTACGACCTGAACTACCGTGCGTCGCTGTGGCAGGCGATCGGGGGAGCGAAGCAGGCGCAGGCGGTGAACCGGCGGATTGCGCCGCTGGTGGACGTGGTGATCGGCAACGAGGAGGATTTTTCCGCGGCGCTGGGCTTCGCGGTGGCCGGCGTGGACGAGCATCTTACGGATTTCGAGACGGCCAGCTTCCGGGGGATGATCGAGCGGGTGGTGAGCGAGTTTCCGTTCGCGGTGGTGGCGACCACGCTGCGCAAGGCCACGACGGCCACGAAGAACGATTGGGGCGCGATCTGTTGGTGCGACGGCGCATTCCACGAAGCGACGCACCGGCCGGGCCTGGAGATTTACGACCGGGTGGGCGGCGGAGACTCGTTCGCGTCGGGGCTGATCTACGGATTTCTGACGGGCCGGCCGGCGCAATGGGCGGTGGAATGCGGGGCGGCGCACGGCGCGCTGGCCATGACGACTCCGGGGGACACCTCGATGGCGACGTTGGCCGAGGTGCTGCGGGTGATGGAGGGCGGCGGGGCGAGGATCGCGCGATGACCACCCGGCTTTCGACCAAGGGCAAATCACCCTGCCGAAGTCGATCCGGGATTCCAGAGCGTGGGGCACGGAATTCACCATCGAAGAGAGCGGCGACGGAATTGTGCTTCGTCCCGCGGCCCGCTTCCCCGAGACCGATCTGGAACAGGTGGCCGGCTGTCTGCGGTCCAAACGCAAATCGACAACGCTCGCACAGATGAGCGCCGCCATTGGACGCGAAGTAAGACGGCGACATGATCGCGGTCGATACTAACCCGCCGGTCCGCTGCTGACGGGCGACGAGCCCAAGCAGGGAGCGGCTGCGCGCTCGCTGTTTGCGTCCGGGCCGATCTGGATCGCCAAGACGGTATTGCTTGAGACAGGCTGGGTGCTGCGCAGCCGGATGAATCCGCGGTGGCCGCCGCGCTGGGGCTCACTGCGCACGGAATTGAGTTCGCCGCCGCGATCGGCCTGCGGCCAACCCCTGAAACGCGCGAGCTACAGCCCGCACCCGTCCATCATCGAGCCGATTGGACCACAGGCCGTCTTCCTTGACGGACGATCCGACGATCAATGCGTCCGCGGCAGCGAGGCTTGCCATATTCTCGGGGGTGACACCGGAGCCGACCAGCGTCGGTATCCCCACGGCTTCGCTGACCGCGCGCACGTCGCCGGGATCCGTCGGACGGCCCGTTGCGGCGCCGGAGACAATCACGCCGTCCGCCTGAAAGAACTCGGCGGCCCGTGCCGTCTCCGGGAGATCGACATCCGAGGTAATCGCGTGGGCGGAATGCTTCTTCTTGATGTCCGCGAACACCCGCACGGAATCCGCTCCGATGGCCCGCCGATAGCGCAGCAGGTCTCCCGCGGTCGATTCGATCAGCCCCTCGTCGGCGACGTGCGCGAACACGAAGCCCTCCACGCGCACGAAGCTGGCGCCGCAGGCGTGCGCCACCGCCATCGCCGCCGAATTGGCGCCCGCCAGGACCTGAACTCCCAGCGGGAGCGGAACGGCGCGCCGCACCGCGGATCCGATCACGGCCATGGCCGCCACGATCTCGGGTCCAACCGAGCCCTTGAGGTAGGGCCGGTCGTGGGTATTTTCGATGGCAAGACCGCTAAAACCCGCGGATGCGTAGGTGCGCGCCTCGAGGACGGCCGCTTCCGCGACCTCGGCGACCCCCCGCCCGCTACCCGGCGTTCCCGGCAGCGCCGCGACGTGAATCACGCCAATCAACGCCCGCGGGACGCCGAAGATGGAATTGATCAATCGCTTCGAGTCCATGTAAGAAACAGTTGTGCGATTATATCGTGATCCTTTTCGACGGCGCACGGAAGAAATGACTCGGAGTGGTCACCTTCCCTTCGATTCCAAGAGGGCCAGCAATGAAGCCGTCGTATGTCGACCGATGCGTTTCCGCGCCTCAGGCAGAGAGGCGGCGTAGGTGGCCCGCGGAACCACTGTGACGGGAAGAGTTGCGGCGGCGAGCAGCACCAGATCGACAGCCAGGCGCCGCTTTCGGGCCAACTGCCCCGCGTACTCTTGCACTTCAGCCAAGGTTGTAGCGGTCGTAAATTTCCCCGATTGCAGAATGGCGGAGAACCCGCGCCGCCTTCCCGCCGATCAGCCCGGACAGCAGGACGTTAGCGTCGGCGGGGAGTTTCACGACGCCCTTTTCGCCAGGACTCGAAATCCGAGAGAACCTCCTCTTCTGTTCCCCCGTTCTTCGCGATTTGCCGCGCTATTTCGGAACTCAGCTTTTCAAACAGCTCGCGCGTTAGCCTGGCCACCGGCGAGGCCGGATTGAATAGCCTGTGACCCCACACGCCTTGGCCGGAGCTTCGAGGGGGCATTGACCGGGGGTCACAGGCCAGATCAACCGGGAGCGTGCCTTCCGGTGACGGGAAAAATACGCCCGCCATTCGTCCCCTGCGAGTGATCAGGACGGGTTCCTTGGACTTCAATAGTCCGGTCGCGTTATCGCGGAACTCGCGAACTGTACTGATTCGCATGTGGTCACCCTGGTGACCATCATAATCGGCGGGCCGGGGGGCTAACAGCCGACCCGCTTCAGTCCCGGAACAAAATGTCGCGGCTGAGCAGCGGCAAAGCGTGCTGCCGCGCCAAGGCGGCAATCCAGAGATCATTTCCGGGGATCGGGCGACCCCCGTTGCAGAAGCGGCTCCAACTTCCGGCCGCCATCCGCCAGGGCTGATCGCCCGTTGGTGTCCAGGATCACTGCCAATCCTCAGGCTCGATCCGCCCAAACTCCACTTCGATTATCCGGTTGATGCGCGCCGTCTCGGTGCGCAGGTTTCGCAGTTTGCCGAAGGTCTTCAGCCATGGCTTGTCGCGGGATTCCCGGACCCGCAACTTTTCTGCAAGGGCCACGGAGACCAATTCCCGCAGCGAGATGCCTTGTTCGGCCGCGGCGGACTTGGCCCGCCTGAAGAGCGTGGCCGGGGCCGCGAGCGGCGTGCTATGCTCCCTGCGAGGATGGGCTCCAAGGGGAAAGCGGCGCGGCGGTGGCTGGTGCGGGGGCGGGTGCAGGGGGTGGGGTTCCGCTACTTCGCGCAGCGCGCGGCGTGGGAGTTGGGGTTGACGGGATACGCGCGCAACCTGGACGACGGGCGCGTGGAGGTCTACGCGGCGGGCAGCGAGGAGCGGCTCGCGCAGATGGCGGGCCTGATGCATCGCGGGCCGCGCTGGGCCGAGGTGCGCGGCGTGGAGGAGCAGGAGGCGGCGGTGGAGGAGGGCGGGGCGTTTCGGATTGATTGAGGTATAAAGGATCGATGGACGATCTCAAAAAGCTGATCCGGGAAGTGCCGGACTTTCCCAAGCCGGGGATTCTGTTTTACGACATCACCACGCTGCTCAAGGACCGCGTCGGGTTGCGCGGCGTGATCGACGGGCTGAAGCTCCACTATCGGGACGCGCAGGTGGACGTAGTGCTGGGGATCGAGGCGCGCGGATTTATTTTCGCGCCGGCGCTGGCCTATGCGCTGGGCGCGGGCTTCGTGCCCGTGCGCAAGCCGAAGAAGCTGCCTGCGCCCTGCGTGAGCGTGACCTACGACCTGGAATACGGCACCGACAGCCTGGAGATGCACAAGGACGCGATCGGCGCCGGCAGCCGCGTGTTGATTGTGGACGATCTGCTGGCCACGGGCGGTACGGCGGCGGCGGCGGGGCGCATGGTGCGGGAGGCGGGCGGCACGGTGGCGGGCATGGGCTTCGTGGTGGAGTTGACGTTCTTGGGCGGGCGGAAGAAACTGGCGGGGTACGACGTTTTCTCCCTGCTCGAATACTACCAATGAGCGCGACGCGCCGGGCTCGGGTGCGGGCGGCGGCAAAAATCAATCTCGATCTGCGGGTGCTGGCCCGGCGGCCGGACGGCTACCACGAGCTGCGCACGATTCTGCAGACGATCTCGCTCGCCGACACGCTGGACATCGCCTTCACGCCGGGGCGGAAGACCACCATCGCGCTGGAGGACCGGCTCGCCATCCCGGACAACCTGGTGCTGCGTGCGGCGCGCCTGGCGATGGAGGCGATGGGGGCGGCGGGACGCGTGGAGATGCGGCTGAGGAAGCGGATTCCCCTGGGAGCGGGGCTGGGAGGAGGATCGTCCGACGCCGCGGCGGTGCTGCTGGCGCTGCCGGTGCTGGCGGGGCGCGCGGTGGGTCTGCGGAAATTGAGTGAGCTGGCGGGCGAGTTGGGGAGCGACGTTCCGTTTTTTCTGCTGGGCGGGCGCGCGGTGGGGATCGGGCGGGGAACGGAGCTGTTCCCGCTGCCCGACGGACCGCCGGCGCAGGGGGTGCTGGTGGCCCCGGGCGTGCATGTCTCCACCGCCGAGGCGTACCGCGCTTTGAGCGCGCGTTTGACAACCGAATCCCAACAAAATAAAATATTTAGTTTCCAGTCGCACACGTGGAATCCGAGCGCCGTCGAAGCTGCGGCGAACGATTTTGAAACAGTGGTTTTCGAGCGGCATCAACGTTTGGCCGCCTTGAAGAAGCGCTTGCTGCGGGCCGGTGCCCGGCCGGCGTTGATGACCGGCAGCGGTTCTGCATTATTCGGGTTGTTCCGCACCGGCGATGAAGTTTCGCAGGCGATGGAGTCACTGGGGCGCGGCGTGCCGGGCCTCGCGGGAGAGGAAGAAGCGTTTCGCATTTCGCTGATTAGCCGTCCGCGCTACCGATCCATGTGGTGGCGCGCGTTGCAGGAGCACATAACCGGGAGAGTATGGCCGCCCCAAAGCCGACACGTGCGATGATTCACGACCGATTGCAACTATTCACGGGAAACGCCAATCCCGCACTGGCGGATGAAATCTGCCAGCACCTGGGGATCGACCTGGGCCGCGCCATGGTCAAGACGTTCGCCGACGGGGAAATTTACCTGCAGATCCAGGAAAACGTGCGCGGGGCGGACGTATTCATCATCCAGCCGACGTGCACGCCGGTGGAGCGCAACCTGATGGAACTGCTGCTGATGATCGACGCGCTGAAGCGCGCCTCAGCAGAGCGCATCACGGCAGTGTTACCCTATTATGGTTACGCCCGCCAGGACCGGAAGGACAAGCCCCGGGTACCCATCTCCGCGAAACTGATTGCGGCGCTGCTGGAAACGGCGGGAGCGGACCGCGTATTGACGCTCGATTTGCACGCGGCGCAGATCCAGGGGTTCTTCGATATCCCGGTGGACCATCTGTTCGCCTCGCCGGTATTGATCGAGTATTTCAAAGCGGTGAACCTGGCCGACATCACGGTGGTGTCGCCGGACGCGGGCGGCGTGGAGCGGGCGCGGGCGTTCGCCAAGAGGTTGAATGCGCCGCTGGCGATCATCGACAAGCGGCGGGAAGAAGCGAATATCGCCGAAGTGATGAACGTGGTGGGCGAAGTGGAGGGCAGTCATTGCCTGCTGGTGGACGATCTGATCGATACCGCCGGGACGCTGGTGAAGGGCGCCGAAGCGCTGCTGGAAAAGGGAGCGTTGAGTGTTTCGGCCTGCGCCACGCACGCGGTGCTTTCCGGCGCGGCGGTGAGCCGGATCGACGACTCGTGCTTAAAGGAAGTGGTGGTGACGAATTCGATTCCGCTGTCGGAAGAGGCGAAGCAATCGAGCCGGATCAAATCGCTGTCGATTGCCAGCCTGCTGGCGGAGGCGATCCGGTCCATCCACGAAGAGACTTCGGTGAGTGTGTTGTTTATTTGAAAGATTGACGGGCCATCGAACCCACGGAAACCAACCCGGGCAGGAATGCCTGGGCCACTGGCGAACGGACTTCGAACCCGCACAGGAGAAATGAAGTGAGAAAAGACATTACCGTTGCTGCGGAAGTGCGCGCCGCGCGCGGCAAGAACGAAGCGCGCCGCACGCGCCGCGCCGGACAGATCCCGGCGGTGGTGTACGGGGCCTTCCAGGACCCGGTCAGCGTGGCCGTGAATCCGCGCGAGATCCTCAAAATCATCCACAGCACCACGGGATACAACACCATCTTTAACCTGGCGGTGGCCGGGGGCGAGACCACGCCGGTGATGCTGGTGGACCAGCAGGTGGACCCGGTAAAGGGGTACATGCTGCACGCGGACTTCAAGCGCATCGACCTGACCAAGCGGATCCGCATCAGCGTTCCGGTGCATACCACCGGCGAGGCGAAGGGCGTGAAGGTGCAGGGCGGGCTGCTCGAAACGATCACGCGCGTAATCGAAATCGAATGCCTGCCGGACGAGATTCCGGAAGGATTCACGGTGGACGTGACGGAGTTGATGATCGGGCAGGCCAAACGCGCCAGCGATGTCGCGCTGGGGGGCTCGATGAAGCTGGTCAGCTCGCCCGACACGGTAATCGCGCACGCGGTGGCGCTGCGCGCCGAAGAGGTAGTGGCGCCGGCCGCCGAGGCGGTGGTCGCACCGGAGGCGGGCGCAGCCGGTACGCCGGCCGAACCGGAAGTCATCAAGAAAGGCAAGAAGGAAGAAGAAGCCCCGGCCGAGGAAAAGGGCAAGAAGAAGTAAGACGCCATGTACCTGGTGGCCGGTCTGGGGAACCCGGGGGAAGAGTACGCGCTCACGCCGCATAACCTGGGGTTCCTGGCCGTCGACCGGCTCGCGGAGCGGCAGGGCATCCGCGTCAGCCGCCGGGATTCGAAGGCGCTCGCCGGCGTGGGCGAGATTGACGGGCATGCGGTGATGCTGGCGAAGCCGCAAACCTATATGAACCTGAGCGGCACCTCGCTCGGGCCGCTGATGGAGAAGCATGGGATCGAGCCGGAGCGGCTGGTGGTGGTTTACGATGAGCTGGACCTGCCCTGGACGGCGCTGCGAATCAAGCCGAAAGGCTCCGCGGCCGGGCACAAGGGCATGGCGTCGGTGATTCGGGAGCTGAAAACCAGCGACCTGGTGCGGGTACGAATGGGGATTCATCCGGGCCATCCGGTGAAAGATGGCGCGGATTTTGTTCTGGCGCCGTTGGGGCGCTCGCAGAGGAAGGAATTGGACGAATTCATCGACTACGCAGCCGATGCGGTTCGCGCCATAATCGCCGAGGGCGTCGTAATGGCCATGACGAAATACAATCGTCGCGCCCCAGGCTTACAAAACGAGGAAGAATGAGGATTTACGAAGAGCTGTTCATAGTAAAGCCGGATGCGCCCGACGAAGAAGTGGACCAGTTCGTAGAACAGATACGGACGCAGTTGACCACGGCCGGCGCCACGGTAGACAAAGTCGACAAGTGGGGCAAGCGCAGGCTGGCCTACCGGGTGGACAAGTACCGCGAAGGCACGTACGTGCTGTTCCAGTTCACGTCGGAGCCGGAGGCGGTGAAGGAACTGGAGCGCCGCCTGCGTGTGTCCGACATCGTGTTGAAGTTCCTGACGGTGCGCATCGACCAGACCCTGAAGCGGCTGGAGAAGCGGAAGAAGGAACGGGACAAGCGCACGGCGCGGCGCGCGTCGAGCGCGGGGCCGGGCGGGGCGTCGCCGGCTCCGGCGCAGCCCCTGCCGGGGCAACAGACCGAAGCGCCGGCTGCCCTTCCGGGCATGCCGGGCGTGCCGAGGGAGGCATAAGCCATGGCGGAATTCAAAGGAAGACCGGGCAGCGCGGGACAGCGGCCCACCGGTGGCGACAAGGCGGTGGCCACGCAGAAGAAGCAGTATTTCCGGCGCAAGAAAGTGTGCCGGTTCTGCGTGGAGCGAATCGACGACATCAATTACAAGGACGTGAAGATGCTGCACGCGTTCGTGGCGGAGCGGGGCAAGATTGTGCCGCGCCGTATTTCGGGGGTGTGCGCCCCGCACCAGCGGCGGCTCACCGACGCCATCAAGAAGGCGCGCAACATCGCACTGCTGCCGTTCGCGGCGCAATTCTAGGGGCGGGAGGAAGCCGGCATGGACGTCATATTGAGAGAAGACATCGACAAGGTGGGGCTGCGCGGCGAAGTGGTGAAAGTGGCCGCGGGATACGCCCGGAATTTTCTACTGCCCAAGAAGCTGGCGGTGACGGCGACGGAAGCCAATAAGAAGATCGTGGAGGCCGAGCGCCACGCCCACGTGCGCAAGGAAGCCAAGCTGCACGGCGAGGCGGAGGATCTTTCCAAGCAGTTGAACGGCGTGACCGTGACCATCCGGCAAAAAGCGGGCGAGAGCGACCAGTTGTTCGGCTCGGTCACGGCCAAAGACGTGGCCGACGCGCTGGCGGCGAAGGACTTCACCATCGACCGGCGGAAGATCCAGATGGACGAGCCGATCAAGCAGTTGGGCGAGTTCAAGGTGCCGGTCCGGCTGCATAAAGACGTGATTGCCGAAGTCGTGGTGCTGGTAGTGAAGGAAGAGTAGGGGCCGGGGGTTTGGGGCCAGGGCATGGATCGATTTCCGGCGGCTTTCTTCGCGCATGGGTCGCCCATGTCGGCGCTGGGGGGCGATGACCACGCGGCGGCGTTGCGCGCGTTTGGCGGCCGCGTGCGAGGCATGCGCGCCATCCTGGTGATTTCGGCGCATTGGCAGGTCTCGCGGCCGCTGCGGATTACGGCCTGGGACCGTGCGCCGCTGGTATACGATTTCGGCGGGTTTCCAGAGGAACTGTACCGCATTGCGTATCCCGCGCCGGGGGACCCCGCGCTGGCGGCGCGGATTGCGGGCGTGCTGCGCGCGGCGGGCCAGGACGCGACCTTCGAGACCACCCGCGGGCTCGATCACGGCGCTTGGGTTCCCATGCGGCTGGCATGGCCCGAGGCGGCCACTCCGGTGCTCGAGCTGTCGATGCCCTTCGCCGAACCCGAGGATCTGTTTCACCTGGGAAGAGCCCTCCGCCCATTGCGCGAGGACGGTATCGTGGTGGCGGCCTCGGGCGGCATCGTGCACAATCTCTCGCGCGTGCGCCTGGCGGATAAGAATGCCCCGGTGGACGCTTGGGCCGCGGAGTTCGATCAGTGGGTGGCGGATCGGGTGCGAGAAGGAAAGCTGGAGAAGCTTTTTGCGTATCGCCGCGAAGGGCCCCACGCGCGGTTGTCGGTCCCCAGCCGCGAGCACTTCGATCCGTTGTTCGTGGCGCTGGGAGCGGCCTATCCCGAGGAGAGCGTGGAGACGATCTTCGCCGGGTTCCAATATGGGAACCTGTCGATGCGGAGTTTCGCGTTCGGCGGCGCGAATCCACTGGCCGGATGACCGGCACCCCATTCGCATTCCGCAAACGACACCCCTGAAGCGGGACATCGCCCGTTTGGTTTATACTGGCTGGCGGCCGGCAGCCAGGAATGGAATCCCCCACCGGTTGAAGTTTGGAGGCAAGCGCATGAAGGTTCTGTTCATGGCCGTGAACAAGGCCGATATCGTCGCGTTTACGGAGTACGGCCGCGCGAAAGGTGGAAGCAATACGGAGTGGATTGATTGGACTGCCGCCAATCAGGCAGGGGCAGACAAGCAAGTCACGGCGGTCTGGTATTCCGGCAACCCGGACCCGATCATTCAGAACCTGGGCGTTGCCACGGACCAGATTTATATCCGTGGGCATAATGATGCCACGCTGGGTACAGGCATCCAGGTGGCGCGCGGCGGCCAGGTTTTGTCCGCCCAGGAAGTGGGCGAACGGCTCATCAAGTCCGGATTGCGAAAGAGGTTCCAGGGCAAGCTGAAGTGCTACAACTGCCATAGTGGCGAGAAGTTCGCCGGATTCAAATCCTCGTTCGCACAGGCGTTTGCCGACTACATGTACAACCATGGGTACGACACCTGTACCTACTACGGCTACGAAGGAGCGCTGGACTCTTTCTATAAAGCCGGCACTCAGGGGACCCACAAGTACCGGCGGGACAAGGTTGTGCAAGATGGAGCCATGAAGCAGGTGGAGGGCGGCCGCGCCAGCGAGAACCGGCTGACCATCACGCCACGCTTCCTCCTGGGCATGCGCGTCAAGAGCGCGTTCGGGAAGTAAGCGCAGGAGCGGCTCGCTACCCGCAGGGCACGGATGACGCAGGGGCGCGTCTCGTGGGGCTCGATCGCGTCGTCGACATAGCCGCGCTCGGCGGCCACGAAGGGGTTGGCGAAGCGGTCGGTCTGCTGACTCGTAAATATGCAAGGCCAGTTTCAACCCGCTACACTGGGCGCATGGAGTTCGAGTGGGATCCGAGCAAGGCGGACCAGCCGCCACGGTGTTCGGCGATTTCCTCGGCACGACAGCCGCCGACCCTGACCACTCAGGCGCCGAGCATCGATACATCACTGTTGGGTTGTCGAATCGCGGCCGACTGCTGATGATCGCTCACGCAGAACGCCGCGGGCGGATTCGAATCATCAGTGCCCGAAAGCTGACCCGAAGCGAGATAAGAGCCTATGAAGAAACGCAAAGATAAGATGAGCGATGAGTTGCGCCCCGAATATGATCTTGGCCTGTTGCTCAAGGGAGGGGTGCGCGGCAAGTATGCGAAGCGTTACCATGCAGGCACTAATCTTGTTCTCTTGGATCCCGATGTCCGAAAGGCCTTTCGCAGTGAGAGAGCCGTGAACGAAGCCTTACGCCTGGTGATTGAGTTGCGCAAGGTTGGCACCGGCCACGCCCGAGTGAGCTGAGACGGCGGGGTGCCTACAGCGGGATATTCCCGTGCTTTTTGCGGGGCATGGTGTCCACCTTGTTTTCCAGCATGCGCAGGGCGCGGATCACGCGGGGGCGCGTCTCGTGCGGCTCGATCACGTCGTCGATATAGCCGCGCTCGGCGGCCACGAAGGGGTTGGCGAAGCGGTCGCGGAACTCTTCGATTTTCTGGCGGCGCGCGGCGTCGTAATCGGTGGCGGCGGCCAGTTCGCGGCGATAGACGATGTTGACCGCGCCCTCCGGTCCCATGACGGCGATCTCGGCCGAGGGCCAGGCGAGGTTGATATCGGTGCGGATGTGTTTGGAGCCCATGACGCAGTAAGCGCCGCCGTAGGCTTTGCGGGTGATGACGGTGATCTTGGGGACGGTGGCTTCGGCGAAGGCGAACAACAGCTTGGCGCCGTGGCGGATGATGCCGCCGAACTCCTGCTCGGTGCCGGGGAGGAAGCCGGGCACGTCTTCAAAGGTCAGGAGCGGAATGTTGAACGCGTCGCAGAAGCGCACGAAGCGCGCGCCCTTGACCGAGGAATTGATGTCCAGGCATCCCGCCAGAAACGCGGGCTGGTTGGCGACGATGCCGATGGACCGGCCGTCCATGCGCGCGAAGCCGACCACGATGTTGCGGGCGTAGTGCTCGTGGACCTCGAAGAATTCGCCGTCGTCGACCACGCGGTGGATGACGTCCTTGATGTCGTAGGGCAGAGCGGAATCCTTCGGCACGATGGAGTCGAGCGCGGCGTCCATGCGCTCGGAGGGATCGGAGGTGGCGCGGCGGGGCGGGTCCTCGCGGTTATTCTGGGGCAGGTAGCCCAGCAGCTCGCGGATCATGCGCAGGCACTCGGCATCGTCGGGGGCGATGAAGTGGCCGACGCCGCTGACGGAATTGTGGGTCATCGAGCCGCCCAGCGTTTCCTTGGTGACGTCCTCGTGGGTCACGGTCTTGATGACGTCGGGGCCGGTCACGAACATATAGCTGGTGTGGTCCACCATGAAGACGAAGTCGGTGATGGCGGGGGAGTAGACGGCGCCGCCGGCGCAGGGGCCCATGATGGCGGAGATCTGCGGGACGACGCCCGACGCCAGCGTATTGCGCAGGAAGATATCGGCGTAGCCGGCGAGCGAGACGACGCCCTCCTGGATGCGCGCACCGCCGGAATCGTTGAGGCCGATCACGGGGGCGCCGGTCTTCAGCGCGAGGTCCATGACCTTGCAGATTTTGAGCGCGTTGGTTTCCGAGAGCGAACCGCCGAAGACGGTGAAATCCTGGGCGAAGACGTAGACCAGGCGGCCCTCGATGCGCCCGTAGCCGGTGACGAAGCCATCGCCGGGGACCACTTGATCGTCCATGCCGAAATCGCGGCAGCGGTGGGTGACCAGCTTATCGAGCTCTTCGAAGGAGCCTTCATCGAGCAGCAGCTCGATGCGCTCGCGGGCAGAGAGTTTGCCTTCCGCATGCTGGCGGGCCTGGCGCGCGGGGCCTCCGCCCTGCTCGGCCTCGGCGTGGCGGCGGTGCAGTTCTTCCAGACGGTTCATCTCGGACTATTGTAGCGGGGCGGCGGTGAACTATGGCGCTGGTTGGAACCGCCCGTCGGGCAGGACGTAATATTTGCGGCCGCGCCAGAGGATGGTGTTGCCGAAGAAGCCGGCGATCCACACCGCGAAGCTGGCGACATCCTGGAGCGGCACCAGGTACCAGCGGCGGCGCGTCAGCGGGTCGTGGAGGACGTGCCCGGAGGCGGCCCATGCCGCGACGGCGCGCAGTACGGCCGTAGGAATCAGGACGGGCCACCACGCCGGCCGCGCGGCGCAGAGGAGCAGGGCCAGCGGGAGTGGATTGGTGAAGAACTGGCCGATGTAACCCCAGGGGCGGGAGCGGCGCGTGCTGCGGTTCCAGCGCAGCCGGTGGCGCAGATTTTGGGCGAAGGGCTGCGCCCCGATGTGGTGCTCGATGACGTAGGAGGAGAGGATCACGCCGTCGCCGCACGCGGCGGCGAGTTTGCCCATCACGAAATCTTCAGCCAGGTAGTCCTTGACCGCGTCGAAGCCGCCGATGCGGGCGAGCGTCTCGCGGCGCGCGGCGATGGTGGGTCCGAGGGCGAATTTCATGCCGTCGAGCATGCGCGCCACCAGCACGCCGGCGAGGAATTCGGTGTTCAGCCCGATGGCTTCGAGGGTGGACCAGAAGCTTGGGCCGGGCACGGCGCGGTAGGGGCACGTGGCGAGACCAAGGGCGGGGTCTTCGAATTCGGCGGCGATGACCGAGAGCATGTCGGGGGTGACGCGGATGTCGCTATCGGCCATGACCACCAGGTCGTGGCTGGCGGCGGCGAGCATGCGGTCGAGGCTGTAAACCTTGGCGTTGGGATAGGGCGGCTCGCCGGTCACGATGAGGCGCGCGGGGATGCCGCGGTAGCGCGCGCGCAGGCGCTCGACTATGGCGATGGCGGGGTCTTCGGGGCTGCGCACGGCGAAGAGCAACTCGAAATAGGGATAGTTCTGCTCGAAGAAGGTGCGCAAGTTTTCTTCCAGGCCGTCCTCGGCGCCGGCGAGGGGCTTGAGGACGCTGATCGGTGGGGTGGCGTGCAGTTCCGGCGGGCGCACCGCGCTGTAGCGCACGGCGGCGGCAATGGTGAGCAGGCAGTAGACCAGGGAGCCGGTCACCAGGGCCAGCAGAGCGAGCGCGAGCACTTCTACACTGTAACAAGCGAATGAAAAACATTATCGTCGGCACGGCGGGGCATATCGACCACGGGAAGACGGCGCTGGTGAAGGCGCTGACGGGCATCGACGCGGACCGCCTGGAGGAGGAAAAGCGGCGCGGTATCACCATCGACCTGGGGTTCGCCCATCTCGCGCTCACGCCTTCGCTGCGGCTGGGCTTCGTGGATGTGCCGGGGCACGAGCGCTTCGTGAAGAACATGCTGGCGGGGGTGGGTGGAATCGACCTGGTGCTGTTCGTGATCGCGGCCGATGAATCGATCAAGCCGCAGACGCGCGAGCACTTCGATATCTGCCGGCTGCTCGCCATCCCGCGCGGCGTAATTGCGCTGACGAAAGCGGACCTGGTGGACGCGGATCTGCTGGGGCTGGTGCGGCTCGAGGTGGAGGAGTTGGTGGCCGGGTCGTTCCTGGAGGGGGCGCCGATGGTGCCGGTGAGCTCGGTGACGGGCGCGGGGCTGGAGGAGTTGCGGAAAGCGCTCGAGCGGGTGGCGGCGGCGGTGCCGGAGAAGAACGCGGCCGGGCATTTCCGTTTGCCCATCGACCGGGTGTTTTCGGTGAAGGGGTTCGGCACGGTCGCGACGGGCACGCTGGTATCGGGATCGGTGGAAAAGGAGCAGGAGGTGGAAGTGTATCCCGCGGGGCGCCGGCTGCGCGTGCGCGGGGTCGAAGTGCACGGGTCGAAGGCCGAGCGCGCGGTGGCGGGACAGCGCACGGCGGTGAACCTGGCGGACATCGAGCCGGGGGAACTGGCGCGCGGCGATGTGCTTTCCGAGCCGGGGCGGTTCCACGCGGTGAAACAAGTGGACTGCCGGCTGGAGCTGCTCGGTTCGGCCAAGCCGCTGAAGCATCGCGCGCCGGTGCATTTTCACTCGGGGACGGCGGAGATCGAAGCGGAAGTGCGGTTGCTGGAAGGCGCGGCGGCGCTCCGGCCCGGCGGCGCGGCGTATGTGCGCCTGGTGCTGCGCGACGCGGCCCTCCTGCTGCCGGGCGACCGTTTCATCGTCCGCATGTTCTCGCCGGTGGTGACCATCGCGGGCGGCGTGGTGTTGGATGCGGGCGAACGCCGCTACCGGAAACGGGAAGACGCCACGGCGCGGCTGGATGTGATGGCATCGCCCGACGCGGCGGCGCGGATTGCGCTGCTGGTGCGGGAAGCGGATTTCGGCATGGGCATAGCCGCGCTGGTCGGGCGCACGGGGATGCTGGAACGCGAGATTGCCGCCGCGGCGGCGCGCGCGCGGCTGGTCACCCTCGCGCAGCCGCAGCCCTGGTATATCGACCGCGCCTGGTTCCAGGCGGCGCGGGAGCGGCTGGTGAAGATGGTCCGCGAGTTCCACCAGAAGAACCCGCTGCTGCCGGGGATGGCGCGGGAGGAGTTGCACAGCCGCGCCCTGGCCAACGCGCCGCTGTTCGTGCTGGACGCACTGCTGGCGGATGTGGCTGAGCTGACCGCCGAAGGCGAGCTGGTGCGGTCGCGGGGGCACAAGCTGGTGCTCAAAGAGGACGAAGAGCAGGCGCGCGCTGCCATCGAGCGGGCCTTCGAGCAGGCCGCGCTGGCGACGCCGGCGGTGGCGGAGGTGCTGGCGAAATCGGGCGTCGAGGCGAAGCGGGCGCGGTCGCTGCTGGAAATCCTGCTGCGCGAGAAGCGCCTGGTGCGGATCAGCGAAGAACTGGTGTTTCATCGCTCGGCGCTCGAGAAATTGCGGGACATGCTGGCGGCGCGGCGGTCCGAACGGTTCAACGTAGGGGCATTCAAAGAGTGGACGGGGATTTCGCGCAAGTACGCCATTCCCCTGCTGGAGTACCTGGACCGGGAGCGCGTGACGCGCCGCGAGGGCGACGAACGTTTGATACTATAGCGGGCAATGGCAGACGCGTCCCCGGATCTGGGTCCCTTGGAAATCGCGGTGATGGAGATCCTGTGGACGCGCGGCGAGTGCAACGTGCACGACGTCGGCGAGAGGCTGGGGAGGCCGCTGGCGTATACCACGGTGATGACCACGCTCGACCGGCTATTTAAGAAAGGGCTGCTGGACCGGCGGAAATCGGAACGGGCGTTCTTCTACTCGCCGCACCTGTCGCGGCGGGAATGGGAGCACCAGCGGGCGGACCAGGTGGTGGCGGGCTTTCTGGCGGGACCGCGGCAGGCGAGCGAACTGCTGATTTCCCGCCTGGTGGAGGCGGTGGGCCCAAAGGATCAGGCGCTGCTCAACGAGTTGGAGCGAAAGATCAAGCTCAAGCGCCGGGAATTGGAACGGCGGAGGAAGGCGTGACCATCCCTTATCCCGCCCGGCTGCTGTGCCTGTCGCTGGCGTGCTTTTACGTGGTGCACCTGGCGGTGGGTCTGGCGGTCGCGCTGGCGGCGCCGCGGGCGATCGGCTGGGCGGAGCGGAGGAACGCGCGGGTGGCGGCGCGCCGCCTGGCGGCCCTGCGGCTTCTTCCGGCGGGGCTGGCCCTTTTCGTGGTGGCCGGTTTTTGCGTGCCGAGTTACCTGTGGCTGGAGCCCCAGGCCACGGCGGAAGAGGTGAGCCTTCCCTGTCTGGTTGCGGCGGTTCTCGGCCTGGGCATCTGGGGCATCTCGATCGCGCGGGGGGTGCGCGGCGCGGC
>JADGNR010000347.1 GCA_017883415.1 Bryobacteraceae bacterium
TAACTAATGTCTTCGCAAACGCGCGCTGCTCGGCTCTCATCATCGCAAAGGTGCCGGCCGGCATCAACTGAACCACCTTGCCCTTGCGATCGCGATCAGGTTGGGCTCCGTTTTCCTGGTCGAAATTGCGGGTAGTCGCCTCGAGAGCTGCTTCCGCCCCAGGCATTGTCACACCAGGTGCAAGCCGCAACACCACGCGAAAAATCTCAAGGTCCCGGCGATTTAGGGGGGCGCCACTGAGTTCGGGAGCCACTGAAGCGCCGCACGTTACCGGTACAAACAGATCCGCCGCATAGGCTGGCCAGATCCCCAGAAAGTTCTTCGGGCCGATACCCACTATCGTTGCCATCCGACCGTTCAGCCGCAGCCTCCGTCCCACTGCGTGCGGGTCCGCGCCTAGTTGCGTGTGCCAGAAGCGATCGCTGACCACTACTACGGGCGCCATGCCAGGCTTTTCCATCTCCGGTGTGAATAGCCTTCCCGAAGCCGCCGTCACCCCCAAGGTGGAGAAATACTCAGGCGAAACCAGGTGTCCGAAAAACCGTTCAGCCCGGGCGCTCCTGTCCCCGGTGAACGCCACCGCGAACGGGACTGGTCCCAGCAAAGCCGTGGCCGCCACCACCTTCTGATGCTGGTCCCGGTAACGCTCGAAATACGGGTAGGAAACACCGCTGCGAATGGTCACCAGCGCCGCGGGATCGCGCACGCCGGGAGGCGGGCTCACCATGGACTGCATTTCGCTGAGGAACGCACAGCACATGCCAATGCCGACGCCCAGCGAAAGCACCGCCACGGAGATAAAGCCGGGAGACTTGGCGAGCGTCCGCAACGCATAGACGATGTCTTGACGGATTTCGCGAAGGTACGTGGCGGGCAACCGAATCGCGATGTCGGCAAGGAGCCGTGCCAGCCCAGGCAACCCATACCGCCGCCAAACTTCGGGTATGGCGTCCTCACCCAACCTGTCGAGATCCTCGCCGTACAGCATGCGGAACTCGTTGGGGTATGCGCTCGCCATGCGGCGATAGAGACTCAGGCAGAGATTCAAACGGGAACTCATCAGTAGGCCTCCTGCTTGCGTTTCCTCTGCATCATGCGGAGCATCGCTTGCAGCCGCTCGCATTCCAGTTCGAGCACCCTTCGTCCCAGCCTCGTCAACGTGTAATAGCGGCGGCGTGCGTCATCCAGTTCCGGCACCGGCCGCTCATCGGACTCTTCAATCAGACCGTTGCTGATGAGACGTTGCAGAGTGCCATAGAGGGTGGCAGGCCAGATGCGCACGGCTCCATTCGTCCGTTCCAGGACTTCCTGCATGATGCCGTAGCCGTGCTGCTCGTTGCCGACCAGCGAGAGCAGAATGTGGAACCAGTTGTTGTGCAACGGAAGAAAATCAACAGGATCTTTTTCTCTCATTACAATGATATATATGCCAGCATATATAGATCGATGTCAAGCCCAGTTTTGCTCCCGAAAACGCGCGATGGTTGCCAATCCAATCCGCTTTGAACCCGCTGCCGCCTGGCCGCTGCAAATGCCTAAGGTCCGCCGCAGGTAGTCGCCCAGCGTTTATCGATCCCGCGGCTCACGGGTCTGGAGCGGTTTATGGTAGAGATTCGCCGCCGCCCGCTTCCGCGCCATGGAACTGATCACGATTCTAAACCGCTGCCATCGTTTCCGAGGTTTCGTATACCAGCACGCCCATTTCAGTGCCGACGAGAAGAGTATCGAAGTGGCCGTGCGACCGCGCAAGGGTTCGGCCGCAGTCTGCTCGCGCTGCCATTTGCCGGCGCCCGGTTACGACCAGCTCGCCGAGCGGCGCTTTGAGTTCATTCCCCTGTGGGGGTTTCTCGTCTTCCTTCTGTACACCATGCGGCGCGCCAACTGTCGCCGCTGCGGCATTGTGGCTGTCGAAGAAGTTCCCTGGGGCGACGGCAAACGCACACTGACCAAAGCCTACATGCTCTTCTTAGCCCGTTGGGCGCGGCGACTGTCATGGAAAGAGACGGCGGAGGCCTTTCGCACCTCCTGGGACAAGGTCTTCGACGCGGTGGAACACGTCGTCACCTTCGGGCTGGAGCACCGGGTGCTAGGCCAAATCGATGCGATCGGCGTCGATGAGATCCAATATGCCAAAGGCCACAAGTACTTGACTCTGGTTTATCAGATCGATCTCGACGTCACGCGCCTGCTTTGGGTGGGCCGCGAAAGAACCATTGAATCTTTTCGGGGATTTTTCACCGTCATCGGCGACCAACTGGCTTCGGAGATTGTGTTCGTCTGCTCCGATATGTGGGAACCCTACCTAAAAGTCATTCGCGAGAAATGCTCCGAAGCGCTTCACATCCTCGATCGTTTTCACATCGTGGCGAAAATGAACAAGGCACTGGACGAAATCCGAGCGGGAGAATCGCGCCGCATAGCGAGCGAGGGCGGCGTGCCTGTGCTGAAGAAGTCGCGCTGGCTGCTGCTCAAACGCGAAGAGAATCTGAAGACGGACCAGCGCCTCCGGTTGCGCGATCTGCTCCGTTACAACCTGAAGACCGTACGTGCTTACCTTCTTAAGGAAGCCTTTCAGCAGCTCTGGGATTACAACTCGCCCGAATGGGCCGGAAAGTTCCTCGATGACTGGTGTCGGCAAGTGATGCGCTCGCGCATCGAGCCCATGAAGAACATCGCCCGGTCACTCCGCCAGCACCGCGAACTGATCCTCAACTATTTCCGCGCTCAGAAGCTGCTTTCCAGCGGAGTTGTCGAGGGTCTGAACAACAAGGCTAAAGTCACCATGAGAAAATCCTACGGTTTCCGCACCTTCCGCTGCCTCGAACTTGCGCTCTATCACTCACTTGGCAAGTTGCCCGAGCCGGAATCGACCCACGAATTCTTCTGACGAACCGATTTTATGGAAGAGGGGCGGCCCGATCTCACTTCCGCCGTGGATTGGGATCGTAACCGCTCGCCCATCTTGATGAAGCCATCGCTCATGGCTTCCGGTCTTTCGGATCCGTTCAAAGCCAAGCCGCGTGGCGGCACGACGGAACTCCTCAGCCCGGGCGCTAGGCATTCACGATCGCGGTGCTGTCCGCCGGCAGCGATAATCCTTTCTCATCGTATTCAGCGGCAATCATTTCAAACACGCCTGCCAGTTCGGCCAAGGCTTCTTCTCGCGTCGGCATGAGCGCATAACACCCGCGAATCGCAGGAACCTCCGCTACCCAGCCGGTGGGCTGGTTGCGATACAAGACTACTTTGTAGTCGTCAAGGCTCATTCCATCTCCAATTGTACGCTTCTCCCCGACCTGGTCGGGAAGGAAAGACGCGCACAGGGTTGACACCCGCGCGGCGCGATTTAAGGTAGCGCCGGGCGCCCCGGCCTACTCCACGTTTTGCCGCCCGGAATTCACAATCCAGTTCCGGAACATGGCGATGAAACTGCCCGTCTCGCCGTCGGACCTCAACTGCTCCACCGTAAACCGCATTTTTCGTCCCCAGTTGGGATATTGCCATGTGGTGCCGGGAAGGTTCTGTTGCAGGATCTCCTTCGTGAGGTCTTCGTGGTTGATCGCCAGAAGCTGGGACGGAGTCAAGGCCAGAAAACCCACGATGGCGTTGTGCAGTTCGCCCGACAGTTCGGGATACGCCGCGGCGGTGCGGGGCAGGTGGGGCGGCAGCAGGGACGTCTGAAACAGGCGATCCAGCATCTTCTGCTTCTCGGCCATGCGGCTTTTGCTTTGCGCCAGGAAGGCCGTCTCCTCGAGCACGCCGGCGGCGCGGCGGGCCGCAAGGTCGGCGCCCACCCAAAATCCGGCCAGCGTCGGAAGATCGTGGGTGGTGGAAGAGACCAGGGCCTGGGCCGGGTATTCCGCGTAGTCGCGAAATCCGCCGGACTCTTTCTTTTCGAAATAGAACAGGCGGTAGCTGAGGATGCCGAAGCGGGCCAGTGTCTCGCGCGCGGGCGGCTCGACCGTACCCAGATCTTCTCCGACCACGATCACCCGGTTGCGAACGCTCTCGAGCGCCAGAATGCGCACGAAATCGTCGGTGAGTTCGCGCACGTACGCGCCCTCGGTGGCATCGGCCCCGTCCGGGATCCAGTACAGGCGGAACAGCCGCATCACGTGATCGATGCGCAGCGCGCCGCCGTGGCGGCAGTTCTTGCGGATGGATTCGGCGAACAGGCGGTAGCCGTCTTCGCGGTGTTGGGCGGCGTTGGGCGGCGGAAATCCCCAGTCCTGGCCGGCGGGCGAGAAATCGTCGGGCGGCGAGCCGACGCGGGCGCCGGCCGCGTAGAACCGGCGGTGCGCCCATAGATCGGAGCCGAAGCGGTCCGTGGCCAGCGCCAGATCGTGATACAGCCCGATGGAGAGATGGCGGTCGCGCGCCCGTTGCTGCGCGCGGCCCAATTGAATATCGATCTGCCACTGCAGGAATTGGTAGAACATCACGCGCCGCCAGTACCGGCGGCGGAAGGCGCGCGTTGCGGCGGATGCGGGGTCCTGCAACGGCGCCGGCCACTGCGGCCAGGTCCAGACCTCGGGATCGCCCCGGTGGAGATGCTCATCGAGTGCGCAGTAGGTGGCGAACGTCTCGAGCAGGCCGCCCTCGCGCTCCAGAAAAGCCTGGAACTCCAGCGCGCGCGCCGAACCCGTTCGCCACTCCCGCAGCAAGAACTGCGCGAAGAGCAGCTTCAAGAAGCGCAGCTTCAGCCCGCTCACCCGCTCGTACTCCACAAACGGCGCGTCGCGCAGCGCCTGGATTTCGGCTTCCACCAGAGGCGAGCGGCGCAGCGTTTGGGCCCGGCGGCAGAACGCGAATTCGTCCATCCCTTCGACATCGAGGTACAGGAAATTCTGATAAAAGATGGAATTCGGCAGGTAGGGGCTGGTGTTAAAGGGACGGCGGTTGTGAATGGCGTGCAGGGGGTTCAGGGCCACGAAGCTGGCGTCGAGCTTGTCGGCCACCCAGTCGACGATTGCCAACAGGTCGCCGAAATCGCCGCAGCCCCAGTTGCGTGCCGAACGGACTCCGTACAGGCTTACGGCGATGCCCGCCGCGCGCCCGCCGCGGCCGAGGTGGGGGTCGGCCCAGGCATGGCGCGGCGTCACGATGTAGCGGGTGGCCGCGGTCTGGGCACCCAGGCGCACCGAGATATCGTGATAGCCCAGCGGCAGGCGGACCGCGAGGCGCACCCGCTTGCGAACCCAGGTGCGGCCGTCCATTTCGATGGAATCGGTTGGGGGAAGGTCGCCAAGGTTCACCTCGAACTCCAGGGGCTCGCCCGCCTCGGGACTCACCTTGAACCGCGCCCGGTCGCCCAGGGATTCGGCGGGAACGTTGAGGAGTAATTCGGCCGCGTCCGATTCGTCGGCGACGATAGCGGGCGCGAGCAGCCGCTCCCAGTCCCGCCGCGTGCGCGCGGCCAGCGAGCGCTCGAGCGCTTCCCGATCGCCGGCTTCGACTCCTAACGCGCCTAAAATGGCCTGCTTGGCCGCGTTGCTGGTCTCGTGGTAGCGGCCCCAGATGTCCCAGAAACCAGGGTCGATTCCGTACCGTGTGGCGGCGCGGTCGAGTAGCTGCGGGAAGGTCTCCGATGGCATGGAAGAGTATTCTTGATTTTACAGGAGCGCCGCCGGCCATGCGAAAATGAAGGTATGGATAAGCCCCTTGCCAGCGGTCCCGCCGAGTTATTCGCGCGCATCGACGATTATTCGACGGTCAACGCCGCGGCGGCCGCTTCGGAAGGAATCATCCTGACCAACCTGGACCGCGCGGTGAACTGGGCGCGCAAGAATTCCATCTGGCCGATGACCTTCGGACTGGCCTGCTGCGCCATTGAAATGATGTCCATGAGCGCTTCGCGGTTCGACATCGCGCGTTTTGGCGCGGAGGTCTTCCGCGGATCGCCGCGGCAATCCGATCTGATGATCATTGCCGGCCGCGTTTCGCAGAAGATGGCGCCGGTGATCCGCCATCTGTACCAGCAAATGCCGGAACCGAAGTGGGCCATCTCCATGGGGGCGTGCGCCACCTCCACGGGCGTATTCAACAACTACGCTCTCATCCCGGTGAACCAGGTGATCCCCATCGATGTGTTTGTGCCCGGCTGCCCGCCGCGCCCCGAGCAGCTCATCTACGCGCTGATGATGCTCCAGCGGAAAATCCAGGAGCAGAGCGGGACCGTCAAGCAGGTGCTAAACCTGGCGTAGCGGGGGGCAGTCATCCGGCGCAGCAAGGGTTGACGTTGTTGCCTTGCCGACTGGTACGGAAATGGATAGCCTGGAAACATGAGCAGCCAAACAGCCCAACTGCTTGAGGCTTTCGAAGCGTTGCCAGAGGACGAAAA
>JADGNR010000081.1 GCA_017883415.1 Bryobacteraceae bacterium
CGCAACAGCCGCGCCAGTTCAAACGCCACCACCGCTCCCATGCTATGTCCGAAGAAGGCGAACGGCTGCTCGAGATAAGGCGCGATGGCGTCCGCCAGCGCCTCCACCAGCGGCGTCATACGCTCGAACGGCGCTTCCCGATGCCGCGATTCGCGCCCCGGCAGGCGCACGGGACATACGTGGTCGAGCGCCGCGTCCCGGCCACTCACTCGCGCGGCGCCGCCGCCGGCGTGGGGGAACCAGAACAGGCGCGGCCACGGTACCGTATCGGCGCCGGGGAACCAGGCCGAGGCCGGCGCTCTGTTGCGCCAGCGCAGCGCCAGCAGGCGGCGCTTGTCGGGAGAGAGCTGGTCAATGGGCGAATCGCTCGCGGACACCGCTCCCTCACGGTCGCGGCTCGGTGGCCGCCGCGCCTGGTGGAGCACGTCCGCCAGCAGGAGCTCGAAGGGCTCGACACTGAGGCTGCGCGCGTACTCCAACGCGGCCGCGCGCGACGCCCGCGAAATGTCCTGGTAGTGCGCGCGGTCGGCCGTGAGGCGCGCCAGAGCCTCGCGCCAGGGGCCGATGTCCTGCGGCGGCACTTCGGCCACCGGCACCATCTGGTCGTCCAGTCGCGCCCGGTATTGGGCGATGGGATGGACCGGCAGCAGGTACGGCACTCCCATTTTCGCCTCCGGTATGCCCCCCACATCGCTGGCCATCACGGGGACGCCGCGGAGCATCGCTTCCAGGATGATGCGGCTCCGCGCCTCGTCCCACAGGGACGGCACCAGCAGAACGCGCGTGCGCTCCAGCAAGCGGTCGATGTCGTCCACGGGTTCGAGCACGCGGATGTTGGCGCGCGCGCCGAGCGCCGCGCGGTCCTCCTGGTTGGTCCCCCACGTGGGGACGGCGGCAAAGGACGTACCCGGAAACGCGTCCGCCAGGGCCAGGAAGATAGCGATGCCTTTCACCGCGCAGGGGTTCACCATGGTGACGAATTCGTTGTCGAACCGTGCCAGCTCGGGTGCTGCGTCATGGGCCGCGGCGGGCTCGAGCAGGGATATGGGCACATGCACGGCGTCGATGCCGCTATGGCGCTTTACGTAATCGGCCACATACCGGCTCACGCCGGCCACGCGGTCGACCGCGCGCAGCCGTTGGGTACCCGCAAGGTTGGGAAATGCGCTATTGGGGCCGAACGGGAGGGCGAGGGTGGCGCGCACCAGGTAGACCACGCGGGCGCCGGAATTGAGCGCCGCTTCGAGCAGAAACTGCGCCGGGTCGTCGGTGGAGGCTAGAATCACCTCCGGCCGGAACTCCTCCGCCTGTCGGGCGAAGCAGGCGCGCAAGCTGGTGTTGGTGACCACGCGCACGTCCACGCCCGCGCGTTCAAAAGCGACCACGCCGGGGGCGGGTTGCTCCGGGAGGGGAATCCCGCGCGCCGCCAGTTCCGCCAGGTAAAGCGCGTGCTCTTTCTCCCCGAACGCGCCGATCCGCGCCACTGCCCGGCACGCGTGGCCGCGCCGGGCGAGCGCCTCCATCAGCAGCCGGTTGGATTTGTCGCCGCCGCCATGGGCTGGAAAGTAGCGCGAATTCTGGGCCAGCAGGATACGCATCACGGAGCCATGCGCCGCTTGCGCAGCCGCTCCAGCAGCAGCGCGCGCTTTTCCGGGGAAAGCGATTCGATGGTGGCGGGCCGGTCCTCGGCCGGGTCCCCGGCCGGCCGCAGCGCACGCAGGTACGCCTCCATGAGCCCCGCGTCGAGCCCCGCGACGAACCGCCCGGCAGCCTGCCGCGATGCCGCCGATTCCCGCCGGTACGCCTCCCGGTCCGCCAGCAGTTCGATCGCCTCCAGCCAGGGGGCGAGCGGGCTTTCCTCGATCACCGGCTGGGGCATGGCGCGCTCGTCGAACGCCGCGTGGTACCGCTCGATGGTGCGCACCGGAATCACGTAGCCGGTGCCGCGCTTGGCCTCCACCAGGCCGCCGGAATCGCTCGCGACCACGGGAATGCCGCGCAGCATGGCCTCTACCACGATCAGCCCGAAGCCTTCGTACCACAGCGAGGGCATCAGCAGCACGCGCATGTGCGCCAGCACTTCGTCGATGCTCCTGGCATTGGGCAGAAGCCGCACGTTGGGCAGACGCTCGAGCGCGCGCCGGTCCTCTGCCGTGGTGCCCCATCCCGGCACCACGCCGAAGGGCAATTCCCGCAGCCGCTCGGCCACCCGCAGAAAAATAGAAATGCCCTTCACCGCGCAGGGATTGATCATGGCGATCAGCCCTCGCTCGAAGTTGTCGTAGTTGGGGAACGGGCCCGGTCCGTAGATGGGCGGATGGATCACCGCCGCGGGACGTCCCAGCTCGCGGCCGATGTAATCCGCCATGTGGCGTCCAATGGCGACGATGCCCGCCGATGCCGCCACCAGGCCGGCGGCGTGCCGGTCCGGATTCCAACTGGCCGGTCCGAAGGGATAGAACTGCGGCGTGTGGGCCAGATAGACGACTCGCCCCGGGGCCGAGTGGTGCGCCTCGCGCAACAGCGCGTGCCCCAGATCCTCGGACGACACCAGCACCCAATCGGGCTGGAATTCGCGAATCTGCCGGCGCAGCACGTGGACCCGCCGCGACGGCTCCTCCACCGCGAAGGTGGGGCACGGGGCCGGGCCCGCCGCGCCGGACCGGCCCGCGGCGCTGGCCCGCTCCACGCCGCACACGATCGAACACTGGTGGCCCGCGCGCGTAAGGTGGTCGAGCCAGACCAGATTGCTGCGCGTCGCGCCCCCGCGGGGCGGCACATAGGATGCGTTCGCGGTCAGGAGGATGCGCATGGGTTACCGCCAAGTGGGGCGGGCGGGCGCCCACGGCCGCAGGCCGACGCCCCCGCCGGCCTCCGGCCGAAGGCCGGGGTGCCCTCTGGGCCCGGACCAGGGGGTTCGCCCCACAACGCTATTCCGCATCCTGCTCCTCGGCCAGCAGCGTCCGGACCTCTTCATCGGAGAGCGAGTCGAGCTCCCGCAACAGATCCTGATATTCCGCTCCTCCCTGTTCCATCTCTTTCAGCTCGATCGCCTTGGCCAGCTCGGCCACGGTGAATTCGCCGCTATAGACCACTTCGAGCGACAGATCGACGCCGTACATCTGCCGCACGCGCGAGAGCAGTTGCACCGCCAGCAGCGAATGGCCGCCCAGCTCGAAGAAGTTATCGCGGATGCCCACGGCCGGCCGGTTGAGCAGTTCGGCCCACAGTTCCGCCAGGTCGCGCTCCACCGGCGTCCGCGGCAGGGAGGCGGCGTCGCCTCCCGCCGGCGGCGGCTGAGCCGCGAGCGAGGCGGCGCGCATGCGCTCCCACACGGCCCGTGGATCGCGGAGCGCGGTGGCGATCTTGAGGTAATCGACGCGGCGGGCGGGACCGGGCGAGCGGCCCGCCGTCTTGTTGTACGCTTCGGGTGGCGTGGCCGACTGCCCGGCGCGATATTTCACCCCAGCGGCTTCCCGCGCGTCCAGCCGGAACACGCCGTCGGCATCGGCCGTCCGCAAGGATTCCAGAAACAGCGACGCCGGGCGGTTGCGCCCGGCCGTGACGAAGGGAATCTCCACGCGGGCGAGGCCGCGCGCCGTGGCGATCTCCCCCAGGCGGGCCACCATGCGATGCTCCACGCCGCGCCCCAGCACGCGGCAGCTCAGCAGGAAGGTATCGACCGCCACGGCATCGGCCACGGCGCGAAAGATCATCACCCCGGTAAGCCCGTAGCTGCCAAAGCGGTCCTTCACCTCCACGGCGAGGCACTCCGCGCCCCCCGCGAGCAGTTCCCGAATCTCGGCCTCGGTGCGCCGCACACACGTGGCATTCATCTGGTTGGTGCGCCGGGTGAGCTGCGACACGCGCGCCAGTTGCGCGGTTTCGAGGGGGGCGATGGCCACGGCGAGTTCCAGCGACGCCAGGAACTCCTCCAGGTTGGCGGCCGCGTGTTCGGCCCGCGCCCGCTCCGCCCGTTGCGCGTACAGCTCCGGCCGGCGGCGGTCCTCTTCGGTCGCGCGCCCCTGGTCGAAGGCCCAGACGTGCCGCAGGAATTCGGGGATCTCCGCGGCGCTCTCCGGCAGCGCCAGAGCCAGCACTTCCGGCGCCTCCGCCTGCGCTTCGGTGCACTCCTTGGGATTGTCGTCCACCAGGATGAAGGTGTCCAGGCCCAGCCCCAACTCGTGGGCGAGCGACGCCAGATTCGCGCCCTTGCTGCTCCAGTCGATGCGCCGCGCCGCGAAATCCTCGATCCCGAGAGGCATTTCGGGATGGGCGCGGAAGGTCTCGATCACGTCGTTCTCATTGTTCTTGCTGGCGAGCGCCAGCAGCATGCCCGACTCGCGGCGTCCGGCCATGAACTCCTGGAGCGCGCGGCGGGGCTCGTCCAGCACCACGCCATGCGGCCCATCCTCGCCACAGATACCCGCCCATAGGGTCTCATCGCAATCGAGCGCGATCGCCTTGTACGGAGGGTGGACCAGGGCATGGATCTTGCGCGCGACAGCGGTGGCCAGCGCCACGAAAAACAGCGGCGTGTAGGGCACTCGCCCCAACTCGTCGGAGTGCGCATCGTGGATCTCCGCCACCGGGTACAGTGCCAGCACTTCCGCCGGGGTGATGAGGTCGACCGCGGCCAGGTCCGCCACTCCCTGGCGTACTACGTGCTCCAGGGCCGCAACGGCGGCTTCATGCGGCGGCGCGCTGGGGCAAATGGCCAGGATCAACGGCGCGCGAAACGACGCGGCGGAAGCGCGCACCGCCTCCACCAGCCGGCACGCGCGCTCTTCCAAGCCGGCAGTACCGCCATCGCGCAGCCAGTCCTCGAAGCGCACCAACCCGACGTTGGCGCCGCGATTGCGGCCAAACAGTCCTTCGGGGTCGAGGAGTTGCTGGAAGAGCTGATTGTAGGCCGCGAACCGGATTTCCCAATCGAGCCCGAGCTCACCGGCCCAAAACGCGAGGGCAGGCTGGATGGCTTCGGCGGTAAAGGTGGCGCTGAGGGCGATCGCGCGATCGTCGGAAGGCATCGAATCCCATTATGTCCCAGCGAGCCGCGAAACAGCTCTCCGCTTTCGGCTCTCAGCTTGCAGCTCTCAGCTTTCAGCTCTCAGCTCTCAGCTTGCAGCTTTCAGCTTTCAGCTCCTCCCCCCTGCGTCATTGGATTTCGGCGGGAATGAATGCAAGAGGCGGACCACAGGGACCAAGGGGACGTAGCGGCAATCGGGAGGGGACGGCCGGTTGGGTTTGGGGACGCCAGCAGGACGCGCTGAGGCCCGGGGGGCTGGGGGCGGTGGCGCTGAAGCGCGCGTTAGTTCGGGCGCGCGCTCCAGCCCCGCTGTTCCGCCAAGTATGGGGCGGGCTATCCAGCCGCCCCACACACACCTAGAACACGGCCTTCATCCCCAGTTGGAACACACGGGGATCCCAGGTGGAGGTGACCTGGCCGAAATTGCTCGACGAAAAACTCGAGCTGACCCCGTTGAACTGGGTGTGATTGAAGGTGTTGAAGCTCTCCACTCGGAACTCGATGCGGCTCCCGCGCTCTTCGTTGAGAACGAAATTCTTGTGGAGCGAGATGTTCCAGTTGTGGCGGCCCGGGCCACGGACAGCGCCCTTGGCCAGGTTGCCAAACTGCCCCAGCGCCGGAGTCGAGAACCCCGACGTGTCGAACCAGGAGGTGACCGTTTGCGCATAGGAGATGCCGCCGCTCAGGTCGGGCCGGTTCGTGCCTTGGGCCAGGCCGTTGTTGCCCTGGGAGCCGCCCAGGGTAATGTTCAGCGGCAGGCCCGTCTCCATGGTTCCGATGGCGGACAGTTCCCAGCCGCCCAGCGTCGACTTCAACACGCGACTCTGCGTATGGTTGAAGACCGGCAGTTGGTAGATGAAATCGATCAGCGCGATGTGGGTGCGGTCGGCCATGCCGGGCCCCACGTCGTAGGCGCGATTGTAAGGATTCGAGACGGTGTACAGGTCGCCCCCAAAGGAAGTCGCCGGGTCGATGGCACGCGAAAGGGTATAGGCGGCCTGCAGCGTCAGGTCCTTTCCAACCTGCGACCGCAGGCTGACCTGCAGCGCGTTGTAATGCGAGTTCTCGGCGTTCTCCGCCAGCCTGATATCGTGGAAGCCGAGAAACGGAACCACCGTGTTATAGCTGACCGTACCCTTGATCAGGCTCGGCAGTACGCTTTGCGACGGCAGGTTGATGTCCCGGTAGTCGTTCTGATGCCGGTTCTGGTTGCCGACATAGGATACCGACAGCACCGATCCCGGGTGAATCTCGTGCTGCACGCCCAAGCTGAACTGGTAGCTGGTGGGTAGCTTGTAGTCGGACTGCGACAGGCCGGTGATGCTGCCCACGGTGATGGGAGCGCTCAGCGTCTGGCCCGTCAGGAGGCTGAGGTTCGGGTTGGAGAGGGACACGTTGTTGAACGTGACGCTGGTGCTGAACGGCTGATTGGGACCGGCGTTATACATGTCGTTGCCCTGGATGCGCTCGAACATGCTGCCGAAGCCGCCGCGCAGAACGGTCTTGCCTCTGCCGGTGAGGTCGTAGGCGAAACCGATCCGCGGGCCAAAGGCCGCCCAGTGATCCTGCACCAGGCCGTTGGGAATGCCATTCTGTCCGGCGATCCCGATTCCATTCAAGTAGAATTGAACGCCGTTGAGGATGGGATTGGGGCTCACGCCCAACCCCGGGCTGCTCGGACTGATGGTCCCTCCCGGCAGGATGACGGCCGCCTTGGCGGGATCGTACAGGGATGGGTAGAAGTTCGCCATGCGGTTGTTGGCCTCGTAGGTGTGCGGCACTCCATCCCAGCGCAGGCCAAGGTTCAGCGTCAGGCGTTTGTTCACGCGCCAGTTGTCCTGCACGTAGGCGGCCCAGGAAACGTTGTTCCAGTTGCCCTTGTCCTGGACGGCGAGTTCGGTGTAGGAATTCGCGTATCCCAGCAGGAAGTCGGCGAAATCGTTGCCGGTGTAGTTTCCGTTAAAGCCGAAGGCGCCCTGCGTGTCTCCGAACAGGTCCTGGACCTTTTTGTAGACCGCCCAACTGGCGCCCATCTTGATCTCGTGGGAACCCTTCAGCCAGGAAACGTCGTCGCGAATCTGGTAGTCGTCCGCCTTGTTATGCCAGGGCCAACTGGCCACGTCGTAATTCGCTCCCGTGGAGCCCGACAGGCTGACGCCGGGCAGGCGGTTCAGGTTGTTGCCGGCAAACAGTTCCGGAATATTCAGATTGCTGGGACGGGCGATGGACCCGTTCGGCACGATGTTGATCCGGTTGCCGTTGTAGTTGAAGGCGGTCTCATTCAGCAGCTTCGGACTAATGGAATAGGTGGCATGCACGACCCCGCTGTACGAGGGATTCCCAAACACATCGCCGACCGTCGGCACGTTGTCGCCGCTCCACTGCGCGGTGCCGTAGGCCTGGCTGATGCGCTCGTCCACCCAGTGCCCGAAAATCGCGAACTTGTCCGAGAAGCGGTGGTCGATGCGCATGATCTCTTCCCGCACGTTGGTGGGCAGCTTGTTGCCGCCGACGAACTGGCTGCCGTTGTTCGGCGACGGGAAGATCCCCGCCTTAAGCAGGGCCTGCGCGTTGGCGTCGAGCAACTGAGCGGGAATCGTGTTGTTGGGGAACGGGCTGCCGGGCGTCAGGCCCAGCGCCGTGAACCGCGCCAGTTGGGTCGGTGAAAGCGTGCTGGCGTCGGGCACCTTGATGGTGGTGTTGAAGACGCCGGAGTAGGTGCCGGCGAGCGGGACCGTCTGGTTCACCAGGCCGCCCTGCACCAGCTTGCGCCACTCCATGTTGTAAAAGAAAAACGTCTTGTCCCGTTTCTTGTTGTACAACTTGCCAAAGGTCACCGGACCGGCCACGTTGAAGCCGTAGGTATTGAACCGTAACTCGGGCGCCTGCTGGCCGGCGGCGTTGGTGAAATAGTTGCCGGCGTCCAGCTTGTCGTTGCGCAGGAACTCCCAGGCGCCGCCGTGAAAATCTTTGGTGCCGGACTTAAAGACCATGGTCATGGTGGCGGCCGACGAGAGCCCGTACTCCGCGCTGTAGTTCGAGGTCAAGGCGCGGAATTCGGCGATGGCGTCCACCGACGGCATGATGCTGATGCCGCCCGCTCCCCCGCGGTCGTCGTTTTCGCCGCCGTCCACCAGCCAGATATTGTGGTTCTGCCGCAAGCCGTTGAAGCTGACGCTGGCATCGCCACCCACCGGGGTGGGGCTTTGAAAGTCGGCCATATTGCTGGACGCCCCCGGGGTCAGGACCGCCAGCGAATACAGGCTGCGGCCGTTGGTGGCCAACTGGGAAACCTGTTGGGCCGTGATCAGGTCGCTGACTTCTCCGGATTCTGTCTGGACCGCGATGGCCGTCGCTTCCACATTGATACTTTCCTGTGCGCTCCCGACCTCCAAAGTGAAGTCCAGGCGGATGCGGTCGGCCACGTTCAGCATCACATCTTTGCGCTCCGCGGCCTTGAACCCGGCGGCTTCGGCGCGCACCGTGTAGCGGCCGATGCGCAGCTCCGCCACCACGTATTGGCCCATCTCGTTGGTAACGAACTTCCGGATCTGGCCGGTGTCCGGGTTGGCGATGGTGATCGAGACGTTCGGCACGGCTGCGCCGGACGGATCGAGAACTGTTCCTACGATCGTCGCATCCTGCGCCACAAGCGGCAGCGCAGAGGCGATGCAAAGAGCCAAGAGCGTACCTAGCCTTGGTGAATTCATTCGTCCCCTCCCAGAATTGTTGTAGACTTGCCCGGACGCGGAATACCCCTCTTCCATTCCAACGCGCCGATTAGGGCTAACCTTGAACTAAATCGCTTCGCAGTCGCAAGGTCGGTACCGTACCGAGCCCCCTTAAACACCTGCTATCCGCCTCTTTATCCGTGCTTTATGGGAAATGTTGCCGGGCGGTTACAGGGACGTACTGTACGGTCCATGACACCCTCGCGCGAAGGCTACCGCCGGCATCGAGAAAGTGATACAATTCCGGAGCAAAAGGGAATCGCCAGGAGGGATACCACGTCGGAGTCAGGGATTTTACAGCCCGGCCACGTTCGTGCCGCCCCGCTGACGGAAGCGGAACGAGAGGCAATCCGCAGACAACTGGAGCGGATGCTTGCCGACCCGCTGTTCAAGAACAGCCGCCGCTTCCCCGGTCTGCTGCGGTACGTGGTGGAGCATACCCTCGAAGGACACTCCGCCGAGCTCAAGGAACGGACCCTGGGTGTGGAGGTGTTCGGGCGTCAGCCGAACTACGATACCAACGAAGACCCCATCGTGCGGGCCACCGCCGGCGAAATCCGCAAGCGGCTGGCGCAGTACTATCAGAGCGCCGATCATGCCGGCGAGATTCGCATCCACCTGTTCCCCGGTTCCTACATTCCCGAATTCGAATTACCCGGGACGCATCCGCCAGCCTCCGCACCAGTCGTTCCGGCCCCGGAAGCGGCGGCCACGCGGCGCCACTCCCATTTCTTTTGGCCGGCGCTCGCCGCGGCCGCAATTGCCATTGTTGTGGCGGCGCCGGCGCTGCTCCTGTCCTGGCACTCGCCGACGGCCTTGGATCGATTCTGGGCGCCGGTGGTGAATTCGAATAGCACGGTCCTGGTGTGCATCGGGCAGCGCTCCTTCATGGCCACCGCCCAGGAGCCTCAGAGACTGCGCAATCCCGACGTGGAGTTGCTGGCGACGCGCGGGCCTGGCGTCCCCATTACGATCTCCGAGATGTACTACATGGGAAGTCAGAACGTGGCGCTCGACGACGCCAAGACCTTAGGAAGACTCACCGGGCTCCTTCAGGCCAAGGGGAAGAAATATCGGGTTCTGGGCGAGAGCTCCGCCAGCTTTTCCGATTTGCGGGAGAGCCCGGTGGTTCTGATCGGGGGATTCAACAACGATTGGACCATGCGCCTGACCGGCCCTATGCGCTTCAGCTTCGAACGGGACGGCAACGGGTTTCGAATCCGCGATCAGCAGAACCCCTCGGCGAAAGGCCGCTCGGCCAATTATGACACTCCGTACCTGCAACTCACCCAGGACTACGCGCTCATTTCGCGGGTTCAGGACCCGACCACGGGGCGCATGGTGATTGTGGCCGCGGGGCTGACCGGCTACGGCACGGTGGCGGCTGGCGAACTCGTATCCGACCCCGCGTACATGGAGGCGGCCATCAAGCAGGCGCCGCCGAACTGGCAGGGCAAGAACCTGCAGTTTGTGCTCGCCACCGAGGTGATCCGGGGCAACTCCGGTCCGCCCCGGGTGGTGGACCGCTTCTTCTGGTAGCGTTCAGAACGGATCGGGCGGGCTTACGCCGACCCGGACTTCTTCGCCGTGGCCGCGACCGTCCCCACCATCTTTTGAAACGCCGGATAGGTTTCGGGACCTTTCGATTGCATCCACTTGATGTAGGCGTTGCCCACCGTTTCCAGATTGCGCCAGGCGCTCGGGTTCTTGGTGAAGTCGCGGAAGCCGGCAACCAGTCCGCGGATGCGCTCCCAAACGAAAACCAACTCACCGCCGGATTCGAAAAACAGCTCCTGGTTCAATACCCCGGAGGTGACCAGAGACGCCGCCATTTCCCAGTAACTGACCACCATGCGGAAGTAGGCGTTCTCCTGGCTGCCCATGGGGGCAATCCGCATAAGGTCCTCCAGGGAAGCGGGCGTGCAGTTCGGCCCGAACCACGCGCGGGCCTCCCGCAGTTTCTCCTCCCGGCGCAGTTCGTAAAGCCGGAGGACAAGATTGGCGTCTTCGTAGGTTGCTTGAGTAGGCATGAAGCGATTATCGCGCAAAAACCGGGACGGCACGTACGGATTGTCCGCCGCTCCGTTACCGTTTCGATTGCGCCTGCAGCTCCCGGCACTGCTCCAGGCTGCGGCGCGCCCCGGCGAATTCCGGCTGGATCCGCAATACTTCCGAAAACTCGCGGATGGCTTCGTCGAAGCGGTCCGTGGCGGCGAAGGCGGTTCCCAGGTTGAAGCGGGCGTTGACGTACTCGGGCCGCAGGCGCAGAGCGGTCCGAAACTCGTCGATGGCGTCGCCCATGCGCTCTCCGGCGGCGAGCGCGGTTCCCAGGTTGAAGTGGGCCTCGGCGTCTTCCGGACGCCGGCGAATGACCTCGGCAAACTCCGCCGCCGCTTCGGAGGGCCGTCCCAACATGCCCAGTACGCGTCCGAGATTGTAGTGGGCGTCGGGATAGTCCGGCTTGATCCGGATGGCCTCGCGGAGGCTGGCTAGCGCGTCCTCCGCATGCCCTTGCTCCATCCGCATGACGCCCAGGCCGCAGTGCGCCTCCGCGCTGGCGGGGTTCCACCGCATTGCCCTCCGATACTGCGCCGCGGCTTCGTCGATCTGCCCTCGCCGGGCGAGCACGGCGGCGAAGTTGACGTGCGCGGCGGCCGATGACGGCTGCAGGCGGAGCGCTTCCCGGACGTACGGCGCCGCTTCCTCGGCCTGCCCTTGGGCGAGCAGCGCCTCGGCCATATTGTTCTGTGCGTCGGAGTAGGCCGGCCGGATGGCGAGCGCCAGCCGGAAATGCGCGATGGCCTCATCGGTCCGGCCGTCGCTCCGCAGCGCCACCCCGAGATTGTTGTGCGCGACGTAGTTGCCGGCGGTCGATGCCATGGCATGCCGGAACAAGGCCGCGCTGTCACGCCAGCAGGCGAGGTACGAGCGGGTGGCCGCGACCCATCCCACACATGCCAGCAGCGCGATGGCGGCCAGGACGCGCGGCCGGCGCGCGCCCATCTCGGCCGCGCCCCACGCGAGGACGATCGCGATGCCGACCGAGGGAATGTACGTGTAGCGATCCGCCCGCGCCTGGAGTCCCACCTGCACGATCCCGATGACCGGCAGAAGAGTCACCAGGTACCAGAACCATCCGGCGAACAGCCAGGGCCGGCGGATTCGCTCGCGCACCGCGAAGCTGGTGATTACGGCCAGGGCCAGACCGGCCGCGATGGCCTTCCAGGCCGGCAGTTCCGCGGGAAACGGGTAGAACACCGCGAGCCCGGACGGCCAGAACAGCTTGCCAAGGTACACCACGTACGACCACAGCGCGTTTCCCATGCGCAAGGACAGGGGCAGTTGACCGGTCGTGAGCACGGCGCCGCCGCCCTGCTGCGCCCAAAATGTCACCATCGAAACGGCGCCCGCCAGCGCGAGCATGGGGAGCTTTTCGAGAATCACGGCCCTCGTGATCGCGCGCTTCAGCGGCCAGATATCGAGCAGCAGCGCTACCACGGGCAGGGTCACGATCATAGGTTTCGACATCAGGCCGCAGCCGAAGGCCGCCAGCATGAGCGCATACCTGGCGACGGTGCGGCGCTCCACGTAGCGCACGTATGCGAAGAGCGTGAGGAACCAGAAGAGGGCGCACAGCACGTCTTTCCGCTCGGCGATCCACGCCACCGATTCGACATGCAGCGGGTGCAGGGCGAAGACGAATGCGACGAACGCGGAGCGCCATCGCGCGCCCGTCGCCCGCAGCAACAGCACAAAGAGGAGCACGGCGCTCAACGCGTGGAGGAGCACGCTGGTCAGATGGTGGAAGCCGCTGGACATGCCGAAGAGCTGGACGTCCAGCATGTGGGAGATCCAGGTGAGCGGGAACCAGTTGGCGCCCTCGGTGGACTGGAGCGCCCAGCGCACGCCATCCGCGGTGAGGCCCGCGCGGACGTGCAAATTGGCCGTGACGTAATCGGGGTCGTCGTAGTTGAGGAAGGCGTAATTGCGGACGGGCGAGTAGACGGCGCAGGTCGCGAGAAAGAGAAGGACAGCGATGGCTCTGGCCACTAACCCACTATATCTTCGCGCCCAGACCCGGCGCGGAGCCGCGGAGACCGCCGGTAGTCAACTCGGGTCGGCCGGGAGCCCCCGGCCCGCGTGGAGGGCGGTCACCGCGGCGGGAAGCGCGGCCGGAACGGCCAGGCCGACAAAAAGCACAAGGGCCGGGTTCATCGCCCGGCCCTTGTGAATGGAGCTCATGCCCCTAGAAGAAGTACTTCAAGGCGAACTGCATCTGGCGCGGTCCGGCATCGGCGGAGTACTTGCCGAAGGTTCCGGAATTGCCCAGGCTGAGCGAAGTGGTGGTGAACCTGGCGCTATTGGTCAGGTTGAACGACTCCCACCGGAACTGCAACTGGTGCGGGTTGTCGCCCTTGGTGAACAGGCGGAAGTTCTTGGAGACGCCCAGGTTGATGGCGAACGGTCCCATGCTGCGCAGGACGTTGCGCGTGCCGCTGGTGTCGGGTGCATCGAAGGTGTAAAGCCCCAGGGCCACATTGGGATCGGGGAACAGGTTGGGGCCGCCGGTGCCGGCCACCGCGGTCGCGTTCTTGGTGGGCGCGGTGTGAATCGGCCCGAGCTGCTGGGCGTTGGGCGACAGGTTCCAGTCGGTGGGCCAGTTGCGGCCGTTGTTGACGCTCACCGGCGTGCCGCTGGTCTGCTGGTAGGTCGGCGCGATCTGCCAGCCGCCCAGCAGGGCATCGACCACGCGGCTGCTGCCGCTCAGGAAATGCCTCCCATGGCCCACCGGAACTTCCCATACCGCGAAGAAGTTGCCGATGAAGGTGGCATCGTAATCGGACACCGCCCACTGCTGGTTGCGCGCCCAGGCATTCTGGATCAAGCCGGCGTACGACCCGCCGCTTTCGGGCGAGGAGCCGTAATCCATGCTCTTGCCGTAGGTGAAGTTGAAGTCCAGCGTCAGGCCCCCGGTGAAGCGCTTGCGGACCGTCCACTGCATGGAGTGATAGTTGCCCTTACCCACCGAGCTCCACGTGGAAACCGCCGAGTACTGCGAGTTGAACATCGCGTCCGGGCCGTAAATGCTGCACGAGGGCACGCACTCGTTGTCGATCAGTTCGAGCGCCGAGGTGTAATCCGGGGCGAAGGCGCCATAGGTCTGGGTGGCTGCCTGCGACGCGGTGAGACCCTTGCCGGCCAGGCCCGGCCACAGGTTCTCAAAGAACGGAATGTTGGGCACCTGGGAAATGGACAGGGTCTTGTTGGCGACGGCGTTGGCGTAGAACGCCGCCAGCCCGGCCGCCTGCTGGTAGGTCTGGTGGGACTTCGGATCCACCAGGTTGGTGGGTTCCGCCAGGTCCTGGTTCACCAGCGAACGGCGCGAAAGCCGCCCGACGTAAGCGCCCTGGACGAAGAACCCGTGACCGAACTCGCGCCCAATGCTGAAGTTCAGGTTAATGGTGTAGGGCGCCTTCAGTTGATCGTCGATGCTGTTGGTGATGGCGAACAAGTCGGGCACGGTCTGCGGGAAACCGCCGGGAGGCGCCGGCGGCAACAGGCCCGACGGGATGTTGAAGAAGCCGGTGAAGCGCGGCGCCGTCACCGTGGTGAGGGAACTGGGCGGGTTGTTGAGATTCGTCGAGAAACCCAGCGCCGTAGAAGCATACGTCTGCGCCAGCGGCTGGCCGACCAGGTCGTAGAACATGCCCGCTCCGGCGCGGATGGCGGTCTTGCCCGGGCCGCCGAACAGGAACTTGGAAAGGCCGTCGGTGCCCTGCGGCGAATAGGCCAGCGCCAGCCGCGGAGCGAAGTTCTTCAGATGGTTGGGATACAGATCCTTGCCGCCCGGCCCGTTGGCAAGCACGTAGCTCAGCGGTCCGGCCATGGTCTGGGGTAGGCCCTCCGCAGCCAGGTTGGCGCGGTTGTAGAACCACGAGTTCAGCGAGGGCGTCGCCGTGGTCTGGTTGCCGTTGGCTTCGTAGATGGGCGGCATCAGGGAGTGGCGCAGGCCCGCCGTAATGGTGACAGCCCGCGATACGCGCCAGGTATCCTGCACGTACCACTCATACTCCTGGTTGTTAAAGGTGCGTACCACCGGCGCGCCCTGCGGCAGCACCGAGCCGTCGATGTTGTAGTTGTAGTTGGCGGAGGCAAACGGCAGGATGCCCAGCGTGGCCGCGGCCGCGTCCCCGTAGGCCGTACGGAAGCTCGATGCCAGGTTGGCGGGCTGCAGATCCTTGCCCGTTCCCAACAGCCAGGACACGTTCGACGAAACGCTCGAGAACGAATTGGCGGTGCTCGACGAGCCGTTGGAAATGAACCGCGCGATGGCGCCCACGCGGACGTCGTGCGAGCCGTGCGTCCAGGCGAAGTCCTGGCTCAGCGTGTGCACCGGAATGATGCGCGCCGTGCCCGTGCTGGTAGGGAAGATGGTGCTCAAGCTGCGGAAGCCGGCGAAGGCCGAAGTCAGCACCCCGGTGTTCTCCGCCCCGGCACGCGTGAACCCATAGCGCGTGGTGGCGATCAGGTTGGGCTTCAGCGTGGCCGTGTATCCGGTGGCCAGCCCCTTGCTGTTGTTCAAACTCACCGACGCGGGGTCCTGGCCCGGGAACTGCGGCAGCCCGTTGGACCAGTCGTTCTGCAACTGGCCGCGGAAAAACACCATGTGCTTTCCGGCGTTGTCCACGCGCCAGTCGAAGCGCGAGATGTAGGTGTTCTGCACGCTGTGCTGCGGCGCGCTGAAGCGGTAGCCCACGAAGTTCAGGCCGTCGCCCAGGGTGCTGTCGTTGGAGTGCGGGTACTGGTTGAACAGCGCCAGCGACGCCGGGTTGATCCCGATACCGGCCGGGTCCACCGCCTTCAGTCCGGCGGCATCCAGTTGCGTGATTCCGCCCGTGTTGTTCTTGTACTGCAGGATGCCCTGCCGCAGCAGGTCCGAGGGAACGGTGCGCGTGGTCGCCGAAGCGCTGGCGTCGCGCCGGCCCTCGTAGTTGATGAAGTAGAAAATCCGGTCTTTCTTGATGGGCCCGCCCGCGGTGCCGCCGAAGATGTTGATTAGCAGCGCCGGCTTGGGCAGCCCGGAGAGGTTGTTGAAGTAGTCGTTGGCCGCGGTTTCGGTGCCGCGCCGATACTCATAGAGCGAGCCGTGCAGGGCGTTGGTGCCGCTCTTGGTGACGAAGTTGATCTGCGCGCCCGAGACGCGCCCTTCATCGGCGTTGGCGTTGGTGGTGGTGACGCGGAACTCCTGCACCGAATCGAGCGTCACGCGCAACACGCTGGACATGGCGGCGCGGTTGTTCTGGTTGTTCACGTCGGCGCCGTCGAGCGTGATATTGCCCTGGTCGCTCTTGCCGCCGTTCACCTGGCCGCCCGGCAGCACGCCCGGCTCGAAGGTGAGCAGCGCGGCTACGTTGCGCCCAAACGACGGCAGGTTGACGATCTGCTGCGTGTTGAGCGCGTTGCCGAGCGAGGCATCCACCGTGTTGATCTGCGTGGCCGCGGCTTCCACTTCCACCGTGGTGGACGTGGAGCCCACCTTCTGGAACATCACCGGCAGGGTCGCCGGCTGACTGACCAGTAACTCGATGTTACCGATCTCCACCTCGGAGAAGCCCGGCGACTTGCCCGTCAGCTTATACACGCCCGGTGGCAGTTCGTTCATGGTGTAACGGCCCTGCGCGTCCGACGTGGTCGCGCGCTGCAGGCCCGTTTGCGTGTTGATAATGGTGATGACCGCGTTGGGAATCACGGCGCCGGTCGGGTCCGTGACCGTCCCGCTGAGGGCCGTCAATTGACCAAACAGACTCGTCGCCAGAAACAAAGAGAGAGCAAGTACCCCGAATAGCTTTTGCATGTCAGTATCCCCTTTTCCGCTCGCTGCTGAAGCATGAGACCCGGATATTTGATCTTTTTTATTACATTCCGGCGGGCAAGTCAATGGATTTCGCGTTAATTCCGTCCGCGGCAGGGGAAACGCGGGGCCACCG
>JADGNR010000348.1 GCA_017883415.1 Bryobacteraceae bacterium
CGCTCCGCCCGCTGCTTACACTCGAAGTGTCTCCAAGAAAAGCCCGGCCCGCAGGGCCGCACCTTCCCCCAGCCCCTGGCCCCCAGCCCCTAGCCCCCCGTCTTTCCCGCCGCCGCCAGCACTTCGCTCGGATGCGGCATCCCCCGCTTGGCGAAACGGATCGTCCCCTTGGGGTCGATCAGGTACACCGTGCGCTTCACAAAGATGCCGTCGGCGTGATACAGCGCCGCCACCTTCTGCCCCTCGTCCACCAGCAGCGGGAACGGGAAGTGATATCGCTGGCGGAACTTCTGGTGCATCCGCGCGTTCTGCGGGTTCACCCCGAAGATCTCCACGCCACGCGACTCGGCCTCACTCCAGTCGTCGCGAAACTGGCACAACTGCCTGGTGCAGCCCGGCGTATCGTCGCCGGGGTAGAACACCAGCACCACGTTGCGGCCGCGCAGCGAGGCCAGCGTGACGGTCTGCCCGGAATCGTCCGGAAGCGAAAATGCCGGCGCCTTGGTGCCTGCCGGGAGCGGATCGGAAAAGAGCCACGAAAACATCATTCCACCAAAATGTTGATTTGATTGCTATGCGTCAGGCTAACCGACATCAGCAGCGGCTGCAACCCGGGAGCCAGCCCCGCCGGCACCTGCACGTTCACCTGGTAGAGCCCCACAAAGCCGGGCGCCAGGCCGCTGAACACTGGTTGCACCGGCGCAGCGCCGATAAACACGGTCGGCGTGATCGCCGTCAGTTGCAACCCGTTTGCATCCGCAGTGGTTGGGCCGAGGCCCGTGCAGTAGATCTCGATGTAATCGCCCGCCCGTACCGCGGTGGTCACGGCGCTTACCGCCGTGTTGGCGTGCAGCACCGCCCCGGCGAAAATGCCCGACTGCACGGGCTTCACCTCGACCGCGATGGCCGCCGGTCCAGCCGGTGTCTCGACCGCCAGCGTCCCAATTCCCAGCGGCGCGTCCGCGGGCACGTAGAAGTTGATCTGGGTATCGGTCACATCGAGCAGCGGCAGCGCCGCGCCGTTCAGCAGCACGCGTACGTTGCCCAGCTCGGTCGGCCAGGGATACGAGGCATGGGCCGACTGGCCGCCCGCCAGGTTCACCCCGAAGACCGTCTCCAGCGCTCCGGCGGCGATCCCGCTCGCAAACGACGCCCCGTTCACCACCGACGCGGCCCCGGGCACCGCGCTGCCCGCGCTCATGGTCAGCGTGACCGCGGGCAGGCTCGCCACCGTCAGTTGCAACTGATTTGCAGTGGCCGCGCCCGGCGTCCAGCGGAACGCCGCCTGGCCCCGCGCGTCGGTATCCTCCTCCGCGGGCGCCACACTGCCGCCCGCCGATGCCGTCGCCACCACGCGCGCGCCCGGATACGGCAGATTGTTGGCGTCGGTGAGCCGCACCACGATGGGATCGGGCAACGGGCCCGGCGAGGCCGCCACCTGCCGATCGCCGGATACGGCCACCAGTTTCACCAGCGAAGCGTCGGCCACCTGCACGCGCGCCGCCGCCGTTTCGTAGGAAGGATCGCCGGGAACAGCCAGCACGTCTTCCACGCCCGTCCGTGCCCCGGTGAAGGTAAACGAGGCGCTGGTGGCGCCGGCGGGGATGGCCACCGCCGCCGGGAATTGCGCGTTGCCCTGGGGCGCCTGGAATTGCACGGTGATGCCCGCGGAGGGCGCTGTTTCGAGCGTCACCGTCGCCGCGCCGGTGGCGCCTGCCACCACTCCCGCCGCCGGTTCGAGCGAAAGCTTCATGCTGCGCTTCAACGTGGCGTCGGCCACGCCGTTGCCGCCGGAAGCCTTCCCGTAAAACACTTCGAATTGTTCCCTGAACGTTTCGATTTTCGTCAGATCGGCGGCCAGCGGTTGCCCGCCTAGCGGGATCACCAGGATGAACGCGAAGCGGAAACGGCGCTGCGCCACGGTGTAGTCCGGCGTGCGGCGGCCCTCCGCGTGGATCACATCGTCAACGCTGATGTTCTCTCGCGTGCCGTCGAACGCAACGTTGCTTTGGGGGCTCCTCTGCGAAAAGGACGCGGGCACGCCCGTCACCAGAAATGTATCCGGCACTTGCGACGAGGGGCGGAAACCCATCAGGTATTGATCCAGCGGCGAATAGCCCTGCACCGTTTCCGTGGTAAGAAACTCTGGCGAAACACCCGGCCGGTCGACAATGCGCTCCCCTTCCATCAACGAGGCCTCCGAGTCGTAGGCGAAATTCCAGTGCGCCAGTTGCGCCCCGAGCATGGGGCGCGCGGCGGGATTGCCGGGATCGCGAATGCTGGCGAAGGCCAGAAACAGGTGCCCGGTTTCGTGGCCCACGATGGTGATCGGCGTGTCGCCCGTGAGGAAGCGCGCCGGCACCGTGCCGTTGGGGTCCGCCGGGTATTGCCCCAGATCGCCCAGGTTCAGCACGGCTTGCAGCCGCGATCGCGACCCATACTGCTGCCCGCTGTCCACGGGAGTCGTGCCGTACCCCGTGCCGATGCTGCGCACCGTGTTCTCGTAGGCCACCGCGCCGGCCCGCGCGCCAATGTCCATGTTGTTGTAGATCGCCAGGTAATCGTAAGCGTCCTCGTGGGTCTCGTAAAACTTTTGCGCCACGGTGACGATATCCACTTCGAGCGTATTGCCGAAGCGCTCGGCCACGGCGGCGGAGTACTCGCTGCTCGGGTCGCGGCGGAAATCCACCAGCAGAGCGTCCCCCTGCAAATTGCCCGGCGCGATGCCCACCACCGCGCTGGCCACGTCCGGGTTGATGCCCGAGTATGAAAACTCGATGCGGCCGTCGGGGTACAGTCTGGCCTGAAACGTCTCCGGCACGCCCGCGCCGGCCGAGGCGAATTCCGGCACGTTCACCCAGCTCACCACCACGCGCGTGGCGTCGCTGAGGACGCGCACCCCGCCCGAGGTACGCGACGGGTCCAGGTCGTCGAACAGCGGCGCGAGGCGCGGCGGGCCGGCCGTCAGGCGTCCCAGCGATCGCTCACTGCTGGCGTTGTCGCCCGCCGTGAAGGTGAGGTTGCCGTCGGAGTTGACGAACAGTTGCGTGTAGGCCGCGCCGAAAAACGGAAACGCGAAGGGCAGACTCACCGCGCGCGAATCGTCGTCGTCGAGCGCGGCCAGCGGTGTGCCGCCCGAGGCCGCCGCGGCATCGTAGCCCCCTGCCGCCAGCGCGTAGCGGTAACGCACCGCGTTGGGCGCCGTGGGCGTAAAGGTGAGCGTATTGTTGTCCAGGCTGAACTGGTTCTGCCGGGCCACCACGCCATCGGTATCTTCGACGAGCGCGATGGAGCCGATATCGCGATTGGCCGACGGCGCCGCCGCCGCCAGCGCCTGCATGCCGCGCGCCTGCCGCTCGCGCACCGCTTGCCGGTGCAGGAACAGCGTTTCGTTGGGTGTCTCGCGCGTGGTGCCGCACACCGCAACCCCGTGGCGCGCCGAAACCGGCGCGGCAAGCAAAACTGCAATGCAGAGAAGGAACCCGGAGCGGCGCATAAGAGTGGTGTCCTTCATTCTCCCACGGCCACCACCGGCACCGCGCCGCGCCGCGCGTAACTTTACCCCGCTTCGTTCGTCATAGTAAGTGAGTTCGATGGAAGGCCACACCGGGGCTTCCGGTGAGGCCTGCAGTCCGGCCCGGCTGGTCGACGACCGCCGGCCGCCGATTCAACTCGGAGAGAAAAAGAGGTTTTACTTATGCACAATCGTGTTGTGTCTCTGGCCAGCCTGGTGCTGGTGATTGCTTCCGTGGTCTTCTTTCTACTGGGCGCATGGTCGGTTTTCGCCGGACAAATGAGCGTGGGGGACGGCGTGTTTCTGGCCGGCTGGCTGCTCGCCGCCATCGTGTTTTCGTATCGTTTCGCCGACCCCGCCTACCTCGAGCCGGTATCCATCGTGAAGCGCTAGATCCCCCATCCCAAAAGGGCAGGCCGGGAGGCCTACCCTACTTCGGCCGGAACTCCAGCGTGCTTTTCGCCTGCACGTCGCGGAATTGCATGGGATAGCTGCGAGCGTCGTAGTAAGCCGGCCACTCGTCCTTATAGTGGCTGGATAGAGGTTGGCCCGATTGGCCGATGGGGATGTTGAGCAGGGAGCGGTCCCAATCGGCGAGGTCCGCGTTCATGCGCATGGAGGGCGCCAGCCGCTGCGTCGTCTGTTTCACCGTCGTCGAGCCGCCGCTCATGGCGACCGGTCCGATATCGAAATATTTGCCGATCACCGGAATGTGGTCGAATACCGGATGCCGGATCTCCACCTTCAGGTACGCGCCGTACTGCCAGTGCTGCATATTGCGGCCCTGCATGCGCGTGCCTTCCTCCACCGCGTCCGCCAGCGCGCGCAGCAGCATCTCGTCGTAATCGCGGAACCAGCCCTCCGGACGCCGCCGCAACAGTTCTTCCACCGCCCAAGACGCCATGGGGAATTGATAGCTGTCTCCCTTGCCGGGCGCGGCGTTTTCCGCCACGGCCGTCCGCACGTGCAGATAGATCAAGGCGATCAGCAGGGGCGCCGCCTGCCGCTGGTCCATCTGCCCGTTCCAGGCGCGCAGCAGCGCGACCGCGGTTTCGAGAGTCGCGTTGTGCCCCTGGCGCTTCTCATAGGCCGCCACAATCTGGCCCGCCAGAAACCGGAACTGCGATGAGTAGACGTCCTTCTGCACCGCCAGCAGATCCGGCGCCCGCCAGCCGTTGTGCGCCGCAAGCAGATCGCGGATCTGGCGCACGCGGTACGGCGCCGCAAAGTTGCCGTTCACCGGATACGGGTAATCCGTGGGGAACGGGTTCTGGTTCGCGGTGGCGATAATCCCGCCCGGCGGATTGAAGACGGTGGGCAGCCGGTCGAAGGGGATGAATCCGTCCCAGTCGCGATCGCCGGTCGAGCCGTCCACCGGCACGTCGCCCGCGTAGCCGCGGCGGATGGGAAGCTTGCCGGCGGCGTGGTATCCGATGTTGCCGTCCACGTCCGCGTAGACGAAATTGCTGCCCGGCCCGCCCCAACGCGCGAGCGCGGTGGTGAACTGTTGCCAGTTCTGCGCCCGGTCGATTTCGAGAAGCGGAAACTGCAGGATGCCGGGCTCGGCCGCCGTCCAGCGGAGTGCCATGCGCTCCTTTCCCTCGGCTATGAAGATCGGCCCGTGGCGCGTCACCCATAGCGTCACCTCGCTGGCCGGTTGGCCCTTGATGCGGATGATCTCGCGTTCCGCGCGCGCCTGCTCCACTTGCCCGCGATAGAGATAGCGGCCCGTGCGGTCGTCCAAGGTTTCCAGGTAGAGGTCCTGCACGTCGCCCTGCAGGTTGGTGATGCCCCAGGCGATGCGCTGGTTGTGGCCCACCACGACGCCGGGCACGCCGGGTATGGTCACCCCTGCGACATCGAGCCCGGGCGCCCGCAAGTGGGCCATGTACCAGATGCCGGGCAGCGAGTACTCCAGGTGCATGTCGTTCGACAGGATGGGCTTGCCCGAGGCGGTGCGGCTGCCGGCGAGGACCCAGGCGTTGGAGCCCGGCTGCGTATCGCCCCCCGCGCGCAACGGGAACAGGAAGTTCACTTTCCCCGCGTCGCCTTCGGCCAGCATGGCGCGCTTGACGATTTCGTCGCGCCAGGTCGTGGTGAGGGTGCGGAACATGTGCAGGGTGATCAGAATGCAATCGACCGCGCTCCACGGCCGCGGCTGGTAACCGAGCAGCGTGAACTCCAACGGAAGATGGTCGCCCTGCGTGGCCAGGAACTGGTTGACGCCCCGCGCATAGGACGCCAGGATCGCGCGCTCCGCGGGGGCGAGTGCCGTGTAGGCCTGCTCCGCGATCCGCCGCAGGCGCAGGCGGCGCGATTCGCGGTCGGATTCCAACCCCGCCGCCCCCAGGATTTCGGCCAGGTCCCCACCGGCATAACGCCGCAGGGCGTCCATCTGCCACAGACGGTCCTGGGCGGTCACATATCCCTGGACAAAGAGCGCATCCTCTTCGCTGGCGGCGCTGATGTGCGGCACGCCGAGTGTATCGAACCGCACGGTAACCGGAGCGCCGACTCCGCCCTCGACGGTGCCCGAGCGCTGCGCCAGCGGCCGCCATCCGTACCAGTAGAAGAGAGCCAGAACGCCGGCCAGCGCGAGGGCGACGGCCGTGTTTACAATTCGAACGATCTTCGCCAGCGGGGGATGGGTCATCCAAAAGCCGTAAGGCCCATGATAGCGGGTGGAAAGGCACGCTGGCGTACACTCTCGCAAGAACCCACTTCCGAATTCGTCTTTTTGGGATTACAATAGACCAACAAAAAATGGGCGCCTCCGGGGATACTGGGGAGAGCGCCCACCC
>JADGNR010000349.1 GCA_017883415.1 Bryobacteraceae bacterium
CGCACCGGCGAGCGCGTCTCCATCCAGCCGCAGCCGGGGAAGGGCGACCCCGCCATGCGCTGGAACTGGGATGCCCCGCTGATCGTTAGCCCGCACTCCAACACGCGCCTCTACTTCGGCGCGCAGAAGCTGTACCGCAGCGACGACCGCGGCGATAGCTGGCGCGCGGTGTCGGGCGATCTCACCCGCCAACTGGACCGCAACAAGCTGCCGCTGATGGGGAAAGTGTGGACCATCGACGCCATCCAGAAGAATGTTTCCACCGCGCTCTACGACAACATCTCGGCCATCGCCGAATCGCCCAAGCAGGAAGGCCTGATCTACGTCGGCACCGACGACGGCCTGGTGCAGGTCACCGCCGACGGCGGCAAAACGTGGACCAAGGTGGATAAGCCCGCGGGTGTTCCCGAAGACGCCTACGTACAGCGCATTCTGGCATCCCAGCACGATGCCGGCACGGTCTACGTGGCCTACGAAAACCACCAGAACGGCGATTTCAAACCGTATCTCATCAAGAGCACCGACAGCGGCAAGACCTGGGTGAATATTTCCGGCAACCTGCCGGAGCGCGGCGGCGTGTACGCCATCGCCGAGGACCACGTCAACAAGAACCTGCTGTTCGCCGGCACCGAATTCGCGCTCTACTTCACCAACATCGGCGGCGAGAAGTGGACCAAGCTCAACGCCGGGCTGCCCACCATCATGATGCGCGACCTGGCCATCCAGAAGCAGACCGACGACCTGGTGATCGGCACCTTCGGACGCAGCATCTATATTCTGGACGACTATAGCCCGCTGCGCCACGCCACGGCGGAAATGCTGCAGAAGGACAGCGCGATCTTTCCGGTGAAGAATGCGCTTTCGTACCTGCCGTACAATCCCGGCGGGGACCTGGGCACGAATTATTTCACGGCGCCCAATCCGCCGATCGGCGCGGTGATCACCTTTAACGTCAAGGAGGCCATCCGCACGAAACAGGCGGAGAGGCAGCAGCGCGAGCGCGCCGCCGTTCAGAAAGGCGAAACGCCACCTTACCCGACGCCCGAAGAACTGCGGGCCGAGGCGCAGGAGGAAGCGCCGGCCATCGTGGTGTCCATCAGCGATGCTTCCGGTAAAGTGATCCGGCGATTCGATGCGCCGGCCACGCGCGGCCTGCATCGCATCACGTGGGATCTGCGCACGCAGGGCGTGGCCCTGGCCCCGGCGATTCCGCTCGGCGGCGGCGGTGGAGGCCGCGGCGGCGCGGGCGGGGGCGGAGGCGGCGGCCGTGGCGGCGCCGGTGGTGGCGGCGGGTTCGGCGGCCCCGGTGGCCCCGGTGGCGCCGGCGGTGCCGGTGGCGAGGATGAGCCACCAGTGGCTTTCGCCGGGCGCGGCGGCGCTGGCGGTTCGTTGGCCCTCCCCGGCAAGTACACCGTGGCTTTGGCCAGGCGCCAGGGCGGCGCGATCACCCCGCTGGCCGGCTCGCAGACCTTCGAAGTGGTAGCCGAAGGCCCCAACACCAAAGAGGACCGCGTGGCCCTGGCGGCGTTTCAGGACAAGCTCGCTACTTTGCAGAAGGCCATGACCGCTACCCAGGAGGCCGCCACCGAGGCCGGTACGCGCCTCTCCTCGATCCGCCGCGCCATCGATGCCACGCCCAGCCTTCCGGCCAAGCTGCGCGAAGAGACGCTGCGGCTGGAGAATCACCTGGCCGAAATCAACATGGCGCTCTCCGGCGACCGCATCTGGCGCGCGCACAACGAAGGCTCGCCCGCATCCGTTTCCGAGCACATGCAGGCCGCCGCTTCACCGACCCGCGCCACCACCGGCCACCCCACCAAGACGGCGATGGAGCAGTATCAAATCGCCTCCGATGGCCTGGCCGCCGAGATTCCCAAACTCCGCAAGCTGATCGAGACCGATATCAAGGGTCTCGAAAAGCAGCTCGATGCCGCCGGCGCGCCCCCCACGCCCGGCCGCCTGCCGGAGTGGAAATCGGGGAAGTAGTGACATCCAGGGGCCTGCCGCTCGCAGGCCCCACCGCCCCGCCAGACCAACTCGGTCCGGGGGTGTCGCGTAATACCTTATTTCTCAATAGCTGATTTTCCCGTCCGGACCAACTTGGTCCGGAGCAGCCAGGAGTGCGAGCGGAAACACAGTGGCGGTCAGCCTGCTTTCTCCAAAGCGGGGCAAACTTTGCCCGGGAGGAAAAAGCATATGCTGCATTGGTCGCTGATTTTTCTGATTATCGCGCTGGTCGCCGCGGTGCTGGGCTTTGGCGGCATCGCCGGAACGGCCGTGGGAATTGCGAAAATCCTGTTCTTCGTTTTCCTGGTGATCTGGCTGATCGCCTTCCTGTTTGGCCGCCGCGCGGTTTGAGGGGGCTGTGGGGCAGCTTGTCAAGCTCGCCGGCGGTCAACGCAGGTCACGCAAGATCGCCTGAATATGGATCTGGGCGCAATCGACGTGCGGGAAATCCGTATTGGTTTCATCGAAGATCAGGGCCAGGTCCGTGCCCGCCAGCACAACCGCGTCGACCGGCAATTCCCGCGCGATGCGCGAAAGAATGGCTCTGCCTTCCGTTCCGCCTTCGACGGTCCGCATGTATGCCGAGTGAATGGCCTCCACTTGATCTTGATCCGGCACCACCACCTCGACTCCTTCGAGCATGCCGAACATGCGCGATTCCACGACGAACCGCGTGCCGAACAACGCTACCCGCCGAAGGCCGCGCGACCGAATCTCCGCCGCCGTTTCCTCGATGATGTTCACCAGGGGAAGCGGGGAAATCCGCTCGAGTTCGCGGATACAAATATGAGGGGTAACGGCGGAGATCGCCGCCAGGTGCGCGCCGCCGTGCGCGAGCCGCTCGATCAGGCGCGCGAAGTACGCGGCCAGCCCGTTGCGGTCCCCGCGCTCCACATCGCCCCGCACGCGGTCCATATCCGCGTGGACCAGCAACATCTCGCCCGCTTGCGCCTTGGCCAGCTCCCGGTAGTAGTGAACCGTCGCTCCGGGGCCCAGCCCGCCGATCAACCCAAGATTGCGCATGCCCTCCATTGTCGTTCAAGCGGGGCCGCCTCTGATAAGATCGGCCCATGTCGGATCCGCCGGCGCTGCATCTGAATCTTTGGAAGCACCGGCTGCCGGAATCGGTGACCCGAATGGCGAACCTCATCGAGCTTCGCGCGTCCGGCAACCGGCTGACGACACTGCCCGATTCGATCGGGCGCTTGTTGCGGCTGCGGGATCTGCACCTCAGGAACAACGAAATATCGTCGCTGCCGGAATCTGTTGGAAAGCTACAAGCGTTGCGGCAGATCAATCTGCGCGGGAACCCGCTGACCGGCCTGCCGGCGAGTATCGCCGCACTGCCTCGACTGGAAAAACTCGATCTGCGGTGGGTGGACTCGCTGGCGCCGCCGCCATGGGTCCACCACCTTGAAGTGCGTGGTTGCGCGGTCTATCGCTGAGGGCCGCTAATCCCAGATCCAGCGGGCGCCGCCCCATTCCCTTTCCCAGGCCTCCCAATGCCCCTCCCATCGGAACTCGACCACCATTGCGGACTCGCGGCGCGTATCGCAGCGGGGGCCGTTGTCCAGCCACAATTGATACGCAAGTGCGGCGATTCCGCTTTCCGTGGGGCTAACGGTTGCGGCGGTGTTCACGGATTCCCTTGCGGCGCCCCTTGCAAGCGCCATCTTTGCTCCACCGCTTGATCTGGCTTCCGGCGACTCCTGTTGCGCCGTCGCGTCCGGGCCCGTTCTCCTTCCTCGCCTTGGCATGGTTCACCTTCTTCGAAGTCCCGTCGAAGCACAACACTGGCCTCGCGCCAAATATCAGTCTGGGGGTGGTTGACGACCGCGGAACGCGGATTCGCACGCCACAATTAAAAGGCCCTAGAGAGATTAAGACCTTGACTTCTAACCCAATTATGCAGCGAGTCTAGGACACATGCAAGCGGAGCGAGGCTTCCAAGAGCGGGCTGAGAAGGTGTAATGTACCGGCGAGTACAACTCGCCGCCCACCACACGGGTACTCGCGGGGACAATCGCGCCGCTATCAGTTCCCGCCGCGCCGGCCGCCGTTCCGCTGTTGTTGTTGCTGCTGCTGCTGTTGCGTCGTGACCTGCTGGCCGCGGCCCGCACCGGTCGCCGGCGGCGGCGGTGGCGTCTTGTCGGCTTGCTGGCGGTCGCGGTTGATCTCCCACATGTCCACACTCTGGTCGAAATCGCCCAGCAGGTACTTGCAGAAGTAGTCGGCGCGCACCCAGGCGAAGTACTCGGCCTCGGGGCCGTAGGCGTGGCGCTGGCCGGGCAGGACCACAAAATCGAAGCGCTTGTTGGCCTTGATCAGCGCGTCCACCAGGCGTAGCGTGTTGCCGGGATGCACGTTGTTATCGATATCGCCGGTCGAAAGCAGCAAGTGCCCCTTCAGGTTCTTGGCGATCTGCGAATTCTTATCGATATCGTATTCGAAGGTCACTTTGCCGTCCTTATCGGTGACCTCTTTCACCCCGTGATGCTTCTCGCTCCAGGGGGCGTTGTAGATGTTGTTCTCGTGATTGCCCGATTCCGACACCGCCACCTTATAGAAATCCGGGTAGATCAGCATGGCCGCCGCCGACATGAAGCCGCCGCCGGAGTGGCCGGTGATGCCGACGCGATCGATATCGATCCAGGGATACCGCGCCGCGAGCTGCTCCACGGCGGCCTTCTTATCGGCCAGCCCGTAGTCGCGCAGATTGCCGTAGCCGAAGGTGTGATACCACTTGGAGCGGTGCGGGTTGCCGCCGCGGTTGCCCACTTCAATCACGATGAACCCCAGGTTGGCCAGCGCGATGTTGTTGCTTCCCTTGGTGAAGGTCTTGGTGACGCTTTCGGTCTGCGGTCCGGGATACACGAATTCGATGATCGGGTACTTCTTGGCGGGGTCGAAATCGAAGGGCTTGTACATCACGCCGTAGATGTCCGTGATGCCGTCGTCGGCCTTGGCCTTGAACGGCTCGGGGAATTTGTACCCGGCTTCCACCGCCGCCGCAAGATCGGTCGCTTCGAGCGGCATCACGGTAGCGCCCTGCGCATCGTAGAGCACCGACTTGGGCGCGGTGTTCACGCGCGAGAAATTGTCCACGAAGTACCGCCCGGAATCGGCCACGTTGACGGCATGCGACGCATCGCCGGCGTCCAGCATTTTCATGCCGCTGCCATCGAGGTTGGCGCGGTAGTAGTGCATGAAGTACGGGTCCTCGCCGTCCTCGCGGCCGGACGCGGTCAGGAACAGAGCGCGCGCCTTTTCGTCGACGTAAGAAAGATCCTCGGCCACGTATTCGCCCTTGGTGACCTGGTTCTTCAGCGTGCCGTTGGCGTCGTAGAGGTAGTAGTGGCCCCAGCCGTCGCGCTCGCTCCACCACAGCATCTCGCTTCCGTTGCCGACGATCTTGAGCGGCTTGCTTTCGATATAGACGTTCATGCGCTCCTGGACCAGCGGCTTCACTTCGCCGGTGGCGGTATCGGCCACCGCGACGTCCAGGCGGTGCTGGTCGCGGCTGAGGCGCGTGAAGTACACCTTGTCGGACCCTGGGCCGGCCCAGAGCGGCTCCATCTTCTCGTGCTCCCGAGCGCGGGCGGGCTGCCGATCGGTCTCGATGCGGATGGTCTGGTCCTTGAAGGCGTCCGTCTTGGCGATCAGGCGGCCCTTCGCCGCCGCCGCCACGTCGAAGATTTCCAGTTGCGCCTGCGGATAGTCGATATCGCCCGGCATGGCGTATTTATAGGTCTCGAGCGTAGGCCGCGGGTTGGCCAGGGAATTGATGACCCACAGCGGCTTCACCTTGCGCTCGTCGCGCCGCACCAGCGCGAATTTTTTGGAATCGCGCGACCAGGCGACGTTGCCGGGGCTGGTGCGGTTGCGGCTGGCCTGTCCCTGCTGGTCGCCGGTATTGTCGTTCTGCTGTTGCTGCTGCTGGTCCTGCTGCTGTTGCTGTTGCTGGTCGCCGCCGCCCATGCCGCGGCCGCCGTAACCGAAATCTTCGACGCCGTCGGTGGTGAGCTGGGTCTCGACGATGGTGGCGTCGTCGGCTTTTTTCAGCGCCTTGGCATAGTTGGCGGGGTCCATCATATACAGGTTGTGATTGCGCGCGAAGACCACGACCTGATCGTCGGGCGAAATGGACGCCCAGGCCGGTTTGCGCGGATGGGGCTCATCGAGCAGAGTGAGCTTCGCGGTTGCCAGCAACTTCAACGGCCGCATCTGCAACGAATGTTTCTGTCACTGCAGCATCGGCCAACGCATCTGCATCTGCAGTTTCATCAACAGCTGGCGCAACGGCTGAC
>JADGNR010000082.1 GCA_017883415.1 Bryobacteraceae bacterium
GCGGAGCCGTCCGGCGTCCAGGACACCGCTCCGGCCGCGGGCACCGCGAAGTCGAACACCTTGGTCGGGTCGCCGCCCGCGGCGGGCATGAGGGCAAAACGCACATGCCGCCCCGCGGCCTCATCCACGAAGACAAATGCCAGTAGCCGTCCGTCGGGCGAGATCGCAGGGGCGCCGGCGCGGCGCGCCGTGACCTGTACCGCCGCGCCGCCGTCCACCGCGGCCTTCCAGACTCCCTCGCCGCCCCCCGCCACGTTGTAGTAGACCGTCTTGCCGTCGCCCGTCACCGAGCCCAGCACTTCGCCCGCACCCGAGGTGACCTGGTGCAATTCTTCGGTTGCCAGATCGAGCGACCACACGTGCAGCACGCCGCTGACGCGGTTGGAGGTGAAGAACAGGCGCTTGCCGTCGGCGGGGAGATGCGGCGCCAGGATGAACGCGTTATCGCGGGTCAGGCGCTTCGGTGTGGCGCTCTCCGCAACGTCCCGCAGCCACAGATCGATCCCGCCGCCCGATTTGGCGGTGTAGACGAGTTTCCCGTCCGGGGTCCAGGCCATGCCCTGCGCCCCCGTATAGTAAGGGCCCGTGCTGACGATCTGTTGCACGGCCGCGCCGTCCGCCACGCCCATGACGGACATCCCCGCCAACGGCGTGCGCTTCACCGCCACCAGCGTCTTGCCGTCGGCCGTGGAGCTGAGCCCGGTGTACGTGTTGACGTCGTTGGTGACCTGCCGCACTTCCCCCGCCCCCACCGGTACATACCAGATCTGCGTCGAGGTGGCGACGCCGGGAGTCACTCCGATCGCAAACAGAGCCTTGCTGTCGGGGGTCCATGCCAGGTTCAGGATCCCGCTCCAGCGCGCCGGCCCGAGGGTTCGCTCCCTGCCGCCCCCGGCCGCCAGCAGGACGGGCGCACCGCGATATCCGGACGCGCCGGGGTTGCTCACCGACACGGCGATCGATTTGCCGTCGGGCGACCATACCGGGTCGGTGGTGATCACAATCGGAGCTCGGGCGGTTTTCAGTGTGCGGGCATCGGACCCGTCCAGGCGGGCGGAGATCGCCTGCGTCTCCGTCAACGTGCGGTCTATCCCGAGGTAGGCCATGCGCCGGCCGTCCGGAGAGAAGCTCACGGCGCCGAACACGCCGTCCAGGATCTTGTTCGGCTCCCCGCCGAGAGAACTGATCCGGTAGAGCGTGCACACCGCGGCGGCAGGCTCCTGCCGCGCAAAGAAAAGATAATTGCCGTCGGGCGAAAAAGTCAGCCCCACATAGTGCTTTTTCGAGGCCGCCTGGATCTCCACGTTGCTGCCGGAGACCACCTGCCGGATATGCAGGCTCTGCTCGCCCCGCTCGGCCTGCACGTAGACCACGTAGCGGCCGTCGGGCGAGATCACGGCCTGTCCGACCTTGCCCGAATCGGTCAATTCCTCGAGGGCGTAGTTCTGAAACGGAACTGCCGGGTGGTAGAGGCGCGCGAATCCGAACCAGGCGGCCAGCGCGAGGGCGGCGGCCACGGGAATCGCCAGCCAGGCGCGGCGCATCGGCCGCACGGTTGGCGCCGGAACGGAGGGCGCGGGCGCGGAGGGAGCGGCCGGCATGGCCACCGAGATCCGCGGCAGTGCGCCGGACTGCGATTCCAGCCAGCGGCGGATCTCTTTCAAATCGGCGGCCAACGCGGCGCAGCTCTGATAGCGCTCGTCGACGCTTTTGGCCAGCGCCTGGGCCACCACGCCTTCCAGTTCCGGCGGAACGTTGGGAGCCACTTCGCGGAGCGGCGGCGGCGTCCTCTCCAGGATGTTCACAATCTGGTGGCTGGTGGTTTCGCCCGCGAACGGCGTGCGGCCCGCGATCGTCTCGTACAGCACGATCCCCAGGCTGAAGATATCGCTGCGCGCGTCCACCGTCTGCCCGCGGGCCTGTTCGGGCGACATGTACTGCGCGGTCCCCATTACGGTGCCGAGCTGGGTGACGGCGGGGCCCATCAGCACGGTGCCCGAGTCTTCCGGCGTGCCGGGACGCTCGCCCAGCTTGGCCAGGCCGAAGTCCACTACTTTGACGTAGCCATCGCCGCGCACCATGATGTTCTCCGGCTTGATGTCGCGGTGGACAATGCCGGCTTCGTGGGCCGCGGCCAGCGCGCCGGCGGCCTGTATGGCATAGTCGAGCGCCTCGGCCAGCGGCAAAGCGCCGGCGGCCATCTTCTGGCGCAGCGTCTGCCCGTCGATGAACTCGGCGGCGATGTAGCGCACCTCGCCGGACTCGCCGATATCGTAAATGGTGATGATGTTGGGATGGTTGAGGGCCGAAGCGGCGCGCGCCTCCTGCATGAACCGCAGCATGTGTTCCGCGTTGCCGACGAGTTGGGCCGACAGCAGCTTGAGCGCGACTTTGCGATCGAGCCGCGTGTCCTGCGCCAGATACACTTCGCCCATCCCCCCCTTTCCAAGGAGGCGGATCATGCGGTACGGGCCTAGGGAAGAACCTTCGGTAGCCTGGAATGACATGGGGGTGGGTCTGTGCTCATTCTAACGCAGGATGCGAGGCCGGCACCCGGGCGAAGACCCAAGTTTACTTTCCTGAGCTGTTGACTTGCCGCCCATCCAATGTGGTATGGTATGGCTGGATGGAGTTCACTCCCAACCTCGTCCACGACTCTCCCACGCCGCTTTACCGGCAGCTCTACGAGTATATTGCCCACAGAATCCGCTCAGGGGAGCTCCCCCGCGGCTTGCGCCTCCCAGCCACTCGGGAATTGGCTGGCCTACTTGGACTGAACCGGACTACCGTCTCCGCCGCCTATGAAATGCTCGAAACCGAGGGGCTAATCTCCGGGCAGGTCGGCCGGGGGAGCTTTGTGGCGGCCGGTGCGGGGCCGGCCGGTGCGGTCCCCTGGAGCACCCTTCTCGAACGGAACGACATGCCGGCGGCGGCGCACGCGGGCGCGCCCGGCGGAGAAGTCATCAGTTTCGCCATGTCGCGGCCTTCCCGCGAGTTGTTCCCGCTCGATGAATTTCGCGCCAGTTGCCAGGCGGTACTGGCGCGGCGCGACCTTGCCGATATCCTCCAACTGGGCTCGCCCAGCGGATACGAACCGCTCCGCCGTTACCTGCTCGACGAGGCGCGGCGGCAGGGCCTGGCCGGGGCGGGCGACGATCTCCTCATCACCAATGGCTGCCAGCAGGCGCTCGACCTGATCGGCCGCGTCCTGCTGCGTCCCGGCGACACCGTGGCCGTGGAAGACCCGGTCTACACCGGCCTGAAGCATCTGCTCGCCGGAATGGTTGCACAACTCGCCGGCATTCCCGTCGGCCCGGACGGGCTGGACGTCGCCCACCTGGCGCGCGTGCTGGAACGCGAGCGGCCCCGCTTCCTGGTGGTCACGCCCAATTTCCAAAACCCCACGGGCGAGACGCTGCCGCTGGCGGCGCGGCGCGCGCTGGTCGATTCCGCCCGCGCCGCGGGAGTTCCGGTGGTGGAAAATGACGCCTACTGCGACCTGCGCTACCAGGGCGCGCCCGTCGCCGCCCTCAAGCAGTTGGATGAAAGCGGCGGCACGGTTCTGCTGCGGAGTTTTTCGAAAGTGAGTTTCCCGGGGCTGCGTGTGGGCTGGGCGGTGGGACCCCGGCCGCTGATCGACCGCCTGCGCCAGGCCAAGGAAACGGCCGATCTGCATACCGACCAGCTTTCCCAGGCGGTGCTGCTCGAGTTCGCCCAATCCGGCCGCCTCCAGGCCCATCGCCAGCGGGTCCTCGATGCGGGCGCCGAACGGCTCGCCGCCACCCTCGATGCCTGCCGCCGGTTTCTGCCGCCGGGCACGCGCTGGACGCGGCCCCAGGGCGGAATGAACGTGTGGGTGCGCTTGCCGGAGCCGCTCGATGCGGGGGAACTGCTGCCGCGGGTGCAGAAAGAAGGCGTGGATTACCTGCCGGGCCGCTATTTCGCCGTATCGCGGCTGGAGCCCGGCGCTCTGCGGTTGAGTTTCGCGGGGCTCGCTCCGGACCAGATTCGGGCCGGCCTTGCGATTTTGGGACGGATTGTGGCGGGCGAACTGGCTCGATCCTCGCGCGGCTTCGAGCCCGCGCCCGCCATGGTGTGAAGAATCGCTTGCGGGCGCTTTTGAAAGGAGAACGAAATGTTTCAATTCACCAGCGAACAGTTTCGCGTAAAAGTCGGCCTCGCCGAGATGCTCAAGGGCGGCGTCATTATGGACGTCACTAACGCCGAGCAGGCCAAAATTGCCGAAGACGCCGGCGCCACGGCGGTGATGGCGCTCGAACGCGTGCCCGCCGACATCCGCAAGGAAGGCGGCGTGGCCCGCATGGCCAACATCGGCAAGATGGAGGAGATCATGCGCACCGTCACCATTCCGGTGATGGCCAAGGCGCGCATCGGGCATTTTATGGAAGCGCGCATCCTCCAGGCGCTGGGCGTCGACTACATCGACGAGAGCGAAGTGCTCACCCCCGCCGACGAGGAGCATCACATCGATAAGAACGCCTTCCGCGTCCCCTTCGTGTGCGGCGCGCGCAACCTGGGAGAAGCCCTGCGGCGGATTGCCGAAGGCGCGGCCCTCATCCGCACCAAGGGCGAAGCCGGGTCGGGCAACATCGTGGAGGCGGTGCGCCACATACGCACCATCGTGAAGGAGATGAAGCAGCTCACCGTCCTCGGCGCCGAAGAACTGGTGCACCAGGCCAAAATCCTCCAGGCGCCGCTCGAGTTGGTGGAATGGGTGGCACACAACGGCAGGCTGCCGGTGCCCAACTTCTCCGCCGGCGGCATCGCCACTCCCGCCGATGCGGCGCTGGTCATGCAACTGGGCGCCGAGGCGGTATTCGTCGGCTCCGGCATCTTCAAATCGTCGGACCCCGCGGCGCGCGCCAAGGCCGTGGTGCAGGCGGCCAAGAACTTCGACAACGCCGACAAACTGCTCGAAGCCAGCCGCGCGCTGGGGGAAGCCATGCCCGGCCTCGACATCGCCAAGATACCGGAAGCGGAGCTGTTGCAGACCCGGGGGTGGTGATGAAGAAGGTCGGCGTATTGGCCCTGCAAGGGGATTTTGAGGCCCACGGCGCGGCCCTCGCCCGCGCCGGCGCCGAGCCGGTCTTCGTCCGCGAAGCCGAGCAGCTCCGCTCGCTCGACGGCCTGGTCATTCCCGGCGGCGAAAGCACCACCATGCTCAAGCTGCTGCGTTACGAGGGCCTCTCCGATCCCCTGCGCGAGTTCGCCCGCCGCAAGCCCGTCTTCGGCACCTGCGCCGGCGCCATCCTGATGGCCCACGCCGTCTCCGGACCCGCCCAGGAAAGCCTGGCGCTGATGGATATCGACGTCGAACGCAACGGGTACGGCCGCCAGATCGACAGCCGCGTGGCCACTATCGACCCGGAGCCCGAGTTCCTGGAGCGCACCGCGCCCGGCACGCTCGAGGCGGTCTTCATCCGCGCGCCCATTATCCGCCGCGTCGACCCTGGCGCCCGCGTGCTGGCGCGCTACCAGGGCGATCCCGTGCTGGTGGAGCAGGGCCGCCATCTGGCCGCCACCTTTCATCCCGAACTCACCTCCGACGGCCGCGTGCACGCCCTCTTCCTGGAGAAACTGTGAGCACCCAGAAGAAGCGCGTCCTGTTCGTGTGCATCGGCAATGCCTGCCGCAGCCAGATGGCCGAGGCCTTCGCGCGCAGATATGGCGACGATGTTCTGATCGCCGCCAGCGCCGGCCTCGCCCCCGCCTCCGCCGTCGCGCCCGATACGCTGCGCGCCATGGGGGATAAGAATATCGATCTGCGCGACCACTTCCCCAAAGGCGTCCGGCAACTCGGCCGCGCCCGGTTCGACCTGGTCATCAACATGAGCGGCGTTTCCATTCCCGAGGATCTGGCCGCGCACGAGGACGAGTGGGACGTTCCCGACCCCGTCTTTATGAAATATCCGGCCCATTGCGAGGTGCGCGACCAGATCGAGCGCCTGGTCATGAACCTGATCCTCCAATTACGCAAGGAGCAGCGCGCGCCCGAATTCCGCGGGCAGGGGTCGCACCTCCCCAAGCCCTGAAAATTTTTCTCCTCCCGCGAGATTCGCCTCCCTGCGGTCTCCCCCGCCGCCTCCCATCCTCTTTCCCTGCATGGCCTCTCAGTAACTGGCCCTGAGATTGCTCCTCTCCTGCTTCGGGAGGTTTCTATGCGGAAATTCGTGCTGACGGCCCTTCTGGCCACCTTCGCGCTTTCCCTCTCCGCCGCCCGTCTCACCCTGCGCGACGGGACGGTGGTGTACGGAGAATTCGTGAGCGGTACTTCGCAGAACATCTTCTTCCAGGATGACCACGGAGTCCGCCGGCGCTTCGACCTGAACCAGGTTCAAAGCATCGACTTCACCGGGGTGAATACCGGCGCTTTTGACCGGCAGGCCCGGCCGGAGCCGCCCGGCGCGTATCGCAGCGACCAGCGGTACGAGCATGACTGGACCACTCTGCCGGCCGGCGCGCAACTCGCGGTCCGCACCGATGAGGACATTCATTCTCAGAGCGCGGTCGAGGGGCGTACCTACCCGTCCACCATCCAGCAGGACATCCTGGACGCGTCGGGCTCGGTCGTCATTCCGCGCGGCTCCCAGGCAGCCCTGGTGATTCGCCGTTTGAATGAAGGGGGAACCCTGAGCAGCGGCAGCCTCGTGCTCGATCTGGATTCCATCCGCGTCAACGGCCGGCGCTACGTGGTCAACACCGCCGATATTCGCACAGGCGATACCGGCATTGGCCAGAATAAGCGAACCGCCGAGATGGTGGGCGGCGGCGCGGTGTTGGGCACCCTGCTGGGCGCGATCGCCGGCGGAGGCAAAGGCGCGGCCATCGGCGCCCTTGCCGGCGCGGCCGCAGGCGGAGGTGTACAAGTTCTCACCAAGGGCAAAGAGATTCGCGTCCCCGCGGAGACGGTTCTCAATTTCCGGCTGGAGCAACCCCTGCACCTGCGTGAGGCGCGATAACCACCACAAGGTCATACCCGTTCATACCTTGCACACGCGGCAGTCCCGGTGGCGAAAACCACGCGGGCTGCCGCCGTTTTTTCAGGAGCCGGATCGATGAAATGGAAGTCCGCCTGGGACCTGGTCCAGCGAACCGTGGTGAGCTGGGTCGATATCAACGCTCCCCGCCTGGGCGCATCCCTGGCCTTCTACACCATGCTTTCCATTGCGCCGCTGTTGGTCATCTGCATTGCCATCGCGGGCCTCGCGTTCGGACGGCAGGCCGCCCAAGGAAGCGTCGTGGCCCAGATCGAAGGCCTGGTGGGCTATCAGGGTGGAAAAGCGATTCAATCCCTCCTGCTGGACGCCGCGAAACCGGCCTCGAGCATCTTCGCCACTGCCCTCGGCGTTGTCACCCTGCTGTTCGGCGCGTCGGGAGTTTTCGCCGAATTGCGCGATTCCCTCAACCTGGTCTGGGGCGTGAAATCTGCCGGCGTTATGGGATTGAAGGGGTTCGTCCGCTACCGTTTCGTGTCCTTCATGATGGTGCTCGCCATCGGTTTTCTGCTGATGGTTTCGCTGGTGTTGAGCGCCGCCATTGCCGCCGCCGGCAAGTTCTTCTCCCAATTCCTACCCGCGCCGGAAGCGGTGCTTCACCTCGGAACCGTGGCCCTGTCCTTCGTGGCCATGACCGTTCTTTTCGCCCTGCTCTACAAACTGGTGCCCGACGTCCCCATCGAATGGCAGGACGTCTGGATCGGGGCTGCCGTCACCGCGGCGTTGTTTTCCATCGGCAAGTTCCTGATCGCCCTCTACTTAGGTAAAGCCAGCGTAGGCTCGGCCTATGGAGCCGCCGGTTCTCTGGTGGTTTTTCTGGTGTGGGTTTATTATTCCAGCCAGATCTTCTTCCTGGGCGCGCAATTCACCCGCGTCTACGCCCAAACGCACGGCTCCCGCGCCCCGGCGCGCGGCGATATCCCCGTGGAGATTCGCCCGTCGAAATCAGCCTAGTGGGGCAGGCGCTTTCGCCTGCCAGGTGTGCGCCGTCCCCCCGCGGCACGAATACTGCCGCTGACGCCCCCGCCCCCCCGCGCCATGGTAACTTTCGCCCGCACGCGGTGTCTAAACGTCCCAGGAGGCTGTCTGTCACCATGAGAATGGGTTTCATCGTACTCTGCGCCCTCTTCGCCCTCTTCGCCGCCGCGACCGCCGCCGCCGACGTTACCGGCACGTGGCGCGGAACGATCTCGACCGAAATGGCTCGCGACACCACCGGCGGAGACATCCCCGCCTACCTGGTTCTGGAGCAGTCCGGCGGCAAGGTAACCGGCAGCGCCGGCGGCAGCGAGAAAATGCTTTTCAAGATTCTCGAAGGCAAGCTCGAAGGGGATCGCCTGACCATCGAAGCGTCCCCCAAAGAAGGCACCGTCCTGCGCTTCACCCTGACCGTAAAAGGCGACGTGCTCGAAGGCGACGTCGCGGAAAACGGCAGCAACATCGGCACCGCCAAACTGAAAAAAGAGCGCTGACCAGCGTCCGCGAAACCGCTCCCTGCCGGTCGCGGCCCGGAACGGAGCTGAGCTATTTCTTCACCGGCGCGGTTTGATCCAGCGCCAGGTTCAGCTTCAGAACATTGACGCGTGGCTCGCCCAGCACGCCGAACTGCCGGCCTTCGGTCTGGGCCGCCACCAGTTGCCGCACCGCCTCGACGCTTACACCGCGGGCCGCCGCTACGCGCGCCACCTGGGCCTCCGCCGAAGCGGGGCTGATGTGCGGATCGAGGCCGCTTCCGGAAGCGGTCACGAGATCGGCCGGAAGCGGTCCGGTGTACGCCGGATTTTCCTCGTGGAACTTCTTGACGTCGGCCTGCACCCGGTCCACCAGGGCCTGGTTGGTGGGCCCGAGGTTCGACCCACCAGACGCGAGACCATCGTAGCCGTCTTTACCGGCGGCCGAGGGACGCCCGTGAAAGTACTCCGGCCGCGTGAAGCGCTGGCCGATCAGTTCCGAGCCGACGATCTTCCCGTGGGCGAGGATCAAACTGCCCTCCGCCTGGTGGCGGAAAAAAACCTTGGCGAGCCCGGTGACCAGCAGCGGGTAGGCCACGCCGGTCAGAAGGATCATGACCACGGTCACCTTGATCGCAATGAGGAGCTGTTTCATAGGTCGTCTCTCTCGCTCTGCCAAACGTACAATCCCAGCCAGTGGGGTAGGCCTCCTGGCCTGCCTAAGCCAGCCTCAAAATCCCCAACAACCTATCGATGAGCCAGATGCCCGGGAACGGCGCGATGACGCCGCCCACGCCATAGACCAGCAGGTTGCGGCGCAGCAGCGCGGCCGCGCTCATGGGCTTGTACTTGACGCCGCGCAGCGCCAGCGGGATCAGCACGATGATGATCAGCGCATTGAATATCACGGCCGCCAGTACGGCGCTCTGCGGGCTGTGCAGCCCCATGATGTTGAGCTTGCCCATGACCGGGTACGTGGCCATGAACATGGCCGGCAGAATGGCGAAGTACTTGGCGATATCGTTGGCGATGGAAAACGTGGTCAGCGCCCCGCGCGTCATCAGCAACTGTTTGCCGATGGCCACCACTTCGATGAGCTTGGTAGGGTTGCTGTCCAGGTCCACCATGTTGCCGGCTTCCTTGGCCGCCATGGTGCCGGTGTTCATGGCCAGGCCGACGTCGGCCTGCGCCAGCGCCGGCGCATCGTTGGTGCCGTCTCCGGTCATGGCCACCAGGCGTCCGCCGGCCTGCTCCTTTTTGATCAGGTCCATCTTGTCTTTGGGTGTGGCTTGCGCCAGGAAGTCGTCGGTGCCCGCCTCGCCGGCGATGGCCGCGGCGGTCAGCGGATTGTCGCCCGTGATCATCACCGTGCGAATGCCCATGGCGCGCAGTTGCGCGAAGCGTTCGCGCATACCGCCCTTCACCACGTCCTTCAGATGCACCACGCCGAGCACGCGGTCGCGGTCGGCCACCACCAGCGGGGTTCCGCCGGAGCGCGCAATGCGCTCGGTCACCTCCATCAGCTCGGTGGGAACCGTTCCGCCGTGTTCGTGCACGAATTCCACCACCGAATCGGTGGCGCCTTTGCGGATGCGGCGCCCGTCCAGGTCCACGCCGCTCATCCGCGTCTGCGCCGTGAAGGGAATGAAGTGCGCCTCGTGCTCCGCCACTTCGCGCCCGCGAATGTTGTACTTCTGTTTGGCCAGCACCACGATGGAGCGGCCTTCCGGCGTCTCGTCGGCCAGGCTGGAAAGCTGCGCGGCATCGGCCAGGTCCGCTTCCGCGATGTTGCCCACTACGATGAACTCCACCGCCTGGCGATTGCCCAGCGTGATGGTGCCGGTCTTATCGAGCAGCAGGGTGTTGACGTCGCCCGCCGCTTCCACCGCCTTGCCGCTCATGGCCAGCACGTTGTGCTGCATCACGCGGTCCATGCCGGCGATGCCGATGGCCGAAAGCAGCCCGCCGATGGTGGTCGGGATGAGGCACACCAGCAGCGAGATCAGCACGGTCACCGAAGGCACCGTGCCGCTGCCGCTCGCCGCCACGCTGTAGGTCGCGAACGGCTGGAGCGTCACTACCGCCAGCAGGAACACCAGCGTGAGGCCCGCGATCACGATGTTGAGCGCGATCTCGTTGGGCGTCTTCTGCCGCTGGGCGCCTTCCACCAGCGCGATCATGCGGTCCAGAAACGTCTCGCCCGGGTTGGAGGTGATCTTCACCTTGATCCAGTCGGAAAGCACTTTGGTGCCGCCGGTGACGGCGCTGCGGTCGCCGCCCGATTCGCGGATCACCGGAGCGCTCTCGCCCGTGATGGCCGATTCGTCCACGCTGGCGATGCCTTCGATCACATCGCCGTCGCCCGGAATGGTCTCGCCCTGCTCCACCAGCACCAGGTCGCCCGCGCGCAACTGCGTCGCGGCCACCGTCTCCGTTTTCCTCCCGTCGATCAGCCGGCGCGCCGTGGTTTCCGTCTTGGTCTTGCGCAGGGTGTCGGCTTGCGCCTTGCCGCGGCCCTCCGCCATGGCTTCGGCGAAATTGGCGAACAGCACCGTGAACCACAGCCAGAGCGTGATCTGGAAGGTGAAGCCGGCCACTCCGGCGCCGCCGGCCATCTCTTTCCCCGCCAGCAGGGTGGTGATGGCCGCCCCCACTTCCACCACGAACATGACCGGGTTCTTCATCATGGTGCGCGGATTCAGCTTGAGGAAGGAATCCGTCAGCGCCCGCCGCACGATGGGCGGGTCGAACAGGGGACGCGCGCGCGAGCCCTTCTTCGGCATCAGGGTAACGGGATCGGCGGCGGGAGGAGTCATAGTGGTTGCCATTATCAGCTCCAAAGTCTGCCTGCGTGCATCAGGAAATGCTCCACGACCGGCCCCAGCGACAACGCCGGGAAGAACGTAAGCGCCCCTACGATCACCACCACGCCCACCAGCAGGACCACGAAGAGAGGACCGTGCGTGGGGAACGTTCCCGCCGAGACCGGCACCAGCTTCTTCTGCGCCAGGCTGCCGGCGGCGGCCAGCAGCGGGATCAGCATCAGGAAGCGGCCGAACAACATGGCCAGTCCCATGGTGGTGTCCAGGTAGGGCGTGTTCGCGTTGAAGCCGGCGAAGGCGCTGCCATTGTTGCCGGTGGCGCTGCTGTAGGCGTAGAGGATCTCCGAAAAACCGTGCGGCCCATGATTACCGAGGCTCGAGCCGACGGTGCCCAGGTTGGCGCCGGCGCCCGCGAATCCGAGGATGGTGAAGGCCAGCACCAGCACCGCCAGCATCACCATTTTGACTTCCTTCTGTTCGATCTTCTTGCCCAGGTACTCGGGCGTGCGGCCCACCATCAGGCCGGCGATGAACACCGCCAGCACGGCGAACAGCAGCATGCCGTAGAGCCCCGAACCCACGCCGCCGAAGACCACTTCGCCCAGCTCGATGTTGATCATCGGCACCAGGCCGCCCAGGGGCGTCAGGCTGTCGTGCACGTTGTTCACCGCGCCGCAACTGGCGTCGGTGGTGATCACCGTGAACAGCGCGGAATTGGCGATCCCGTAGCGGACCTCTTTGCCCTCCATGTTGCCGCCGGACTGGCCGGCGGTGGCGGCGCTCTCGATCCCGAGTTTCGCCAGGTTCGGGTTGCCGGCTTGCTCGAAGTGATAGGTGACGGCCACGCCGGCGAAGAACAGCACGCTCATGGCGGCGAAGAGGGCCCAGCCTTGCCGCGTGTCTTTCACCATTTTGCCGAAGGTGTACGTGAGGCCCGCGGGGATGATGAAGATGTACAGCATCTGGAGGAAGTTTGAAAACGGCGTGGGGTTCTCGTAGGGATGGGCCGAGTTGGCGTTGGTGAAGCCGCCGCCGTTGGTGCCGATCATCTTGATGGCTTCCTGCGATGCCAGCGGGCCCTGCGGAATGGTCTGCGCGGTGCCCTCCACGGTGGCGGCCGTGGTGTACGGCTGGAAGTTCTGAATCGCTCCCTGGGAAACCAGCAGCAGCGCGCCCACCACCGCGAGGGGCAGCAGGATGTAGACTGTGCACCGGGTGAAATCGACCCAGAAGCTGCCCAGCGTCTTCATCGAGTGGCGCGCAAACCCGCGGACGAAGGCGATGGCCACGCAGATTCCGGCCGCGGCGGACCAGAAATTGTGCGTCGCCAGCCCGATCATCTGCGAAAGGTAGCTCATGGTGGTTTCGGGCGTGTACGATTGCCAGTTGGTATTGGTGGTGAAGCTCGCGGCCGTGTTGAACGCCAGGTGCTCACCCACGTTTCCCAGCCCCTGCGGATTCATCGGCAGCCATTGCTGGATGCGCATCAACAGGTACGTGAACAGCAGGCTCAGGGCGCTGAACACCAGCAGCGCGCCGGCGTAGCTCGTCCAGTGCTGTTCGCCCGCTTCATCGATGCCGCATACCTTGTAGACGCCCGCTTCGAGCGGACGCAGCAGGCGGTGCATCCAGGTGCGCTCCCCGGCGAATACCTTCGCCATGTAAGCCCCGAGGGGCCTGGTCAGCGCCACCAGCACCACGAAGTACAGCGCGATTTGCAGAATCCCGTTGGCGGTCATGGAATTCTCCTCAGAACTTCTCGGGGCGGAGCAGGGCGTAGAACAGATACACCCCCAGTCCCGCGGCCACAACGAGCGACAGTATGTATTCCATGGATGCTCCTAGAGGCGATCGCAGCCTTTAACGAAAGCCCAACCGGCCAGGAAAAAGAGAACCGTAATCGAAACGAACACAACGTCCAGCATGTTTCACCCGTTCTACTATGCCACGTGCACCAGGACGACATTGTGGCCGTCGCGCGCGAGGGAGCGCGCCAGCCTTTCGTCCGGCGACCGGAAGAAGCGCCGGCGCGTGCCCACTATGACCAGGGATGCCGGTTTGAGCGCGCACCGGAAGCCCTCCTGGCGATCCCGGGCGAGCACCAACTGGGGCGCGACGGGAAGGGAGCAGCGGCCGGCAAGTTCGGTCAATAGCTCCGCCAGGTGGGCGTGTACCGCCGTGGGGCAAACGAACGGCAGGGGGTAGGGAAGCGCTTGAACCGCCATCAGCGACACCCTGGCACGCAAGCCGGCGGTCAGCTCCTGCACGCGCTCCAGAACCTCGGCGGTAAGGGTGGGCTCGGTGTACGGCACGACAACTTCCAGCTCCCCATCGGCGCCATCGCAGCCCAGTTCTTCCGGGTCGATTCGATATTCGCGGCTTGTATCCATGGCTAGCACCCGTTCACAGCTTAGGGGCGGCGGCATAAGGAAGTCGTAAAGAAAGGATCAGGATTGAGTTAAGCCGCCGATTCCGAGGCTACACTCAGGAGATGGAATTGCGCTTCGACATCGCCGTCGGCCTGCTGCTGCTCGCAGCCGTGGTGGCCATGTTGACGCGCCGGCTCCACCTGCCGTACAGCGCGGGCCTGGTGGCGGCGGGATTGGGACTGGGACTGGCGCTCCGGCCGTTTGCGCCGGCCATCAGCCTCACCAAGGAGCTCATCTTCGCCGCGCTTCTGCCGCCGCTGATCTTTGAAGCCGCATTCAGCCTTCCATGGAAGAATCTCCGCGAGGATTTCCGGCTGATCCTCGTGCTGGCCAGCGCGGGCGTACTCCTTTCCGCCGGCGTCACCACCCTGGGGATGCACTACCTGGCGCACTGGGAGTGGCTGAGCTCGGCGCTCTTCGGCGTCCTGATTGCGGCCACGGACCCGGTTTCGGTGATCGCCACCTTTCGCGAGGCAGGGGCGCGGGGCCGTCTGCTCCTGCTGGTGGAAGCGGAGAGCCTGTTCAACGACGGCACCGCGGCCGTGGCGTTCGGAGTCGTCGTAGCATGGGCGGCGGGCCGCGGCCTCCCCGCTCTGCAGGTGGCGCCCATTGCCATACTGATGATCGGCGGCGGCGTGATGTGCGGCGCGATCGTGGCGGGGTCGGTGCTGGTCCTCGCCGGTCATACCCAGGACCACCTGGTGGAGATCACCTTCACCACCGTGGCGGCCTACGGCTCGTTTTTGCTGGCGGAGCATTTCAATTTCTCGGGCGTGCTGGCCACGCTCACGGCGGGACTGATGCTGGGGAGCGGCTCGAGCGGGGTGATTTCCGAACGCGGCCGCGAGGCCGTCGAGGCGTTCTGGGAGTATGCCGCCTTCGTGGCCAATTCCCTGGTCTTTCTGCTGATCGGAATCCACGGGGCCCGGCAGAATCTGCTGGTGGTCTGGGGAGCCGCCTGCGCGGCCATTCTGCTGGTCACGCTGGGACGGGCGGTGGCCATCTATCCCTGCTGCTGGCTGTTTTCGCGGTCGAAGCGCCGGGTGCCGATGGGACATCGGCACGTGCTGTTCTGGGGTGGCCTGCGCGGCGCCCTGGCGCTAGCCCTGGCGCTCGGCCTCCCGGCGCAAGTGGCCCGACGCGAACAGATCATCACCGTCAGCTTCGCGGTGGTGGCATTTTCCATATTCGTGCAGGGGCTGACCATGAAGCCGCTGTTGCGCAGGCTGGGAGAGGTGGGGAAGGCGGGGTGAAGGGGCTAACCTGGCGTTCTGCGGAGCTGCAAACGCCGCCAAGGTTGAATTTGGACCCCACGTCACGGCCTGTGCGAATTCTCCAGTCGGTCCGATTGCCAGGAGGCGTTCCCTGTGCCGTGGCAGAACCTTGAAAACCCATGGTCTCGCATCGGACCACTCTTTGGAGTACGATTGCAAACGCTGGCGTACGGGATTGGTGAACATGGGCATTATGAAATCTTTACTTTTTCCGTATGACTTCTTAACACCCCGCCGCGTAGTCTGAAACTGGGTCGCCGGCGATCGGTTCGTCCGGCGAAATACCGCCAACCTAACCATTCCAGGTAGCCCGTTGCGGTTATCTTCTTCACCGCATGCTGGTGTCTCGCCATTGCGGTCTATGGGGGACCTCGGGAGCAAATCATGATGTTTAGTAACCTTGCGAAAAGAAATTGGCGTGTTTTGAACGAAACGATTGCGGTCTCTCTGTTGGTTTCACTGGCGCCCTGGGCCGGTCACGCTCAAGAAAAAACGGATGGCAGCTCCGCCGAGTTGAGCCGGCGCCTCACCGAGCTCACCTCCCTGGTCCAAAGGCTTCAGGCGCGCGTCGACGAACTCGAAAGCAAGACCCGCGTATCGAGTCAGCCCATGCCGCCTGGTTCGAGTACGGCTGACGCGCCCGCTCAATTGCCCACCGCGCAGGGTCCATCAGTGCCCAATACACCGCGGAACGGTGCGAGTCTCCTTGGCGGCACCACCGTGAATTTCCTGTTCGATGGTTACTACGGCTACAACTTCAACAATCCGGTCGGCCGTGTAAATCTCCTTCGCGCCTATGATGTGAGCAGCCATGCATTCAGTCTGAATCAGGCGGATGTGGTCATCGAGAATGCCCCCGATCCGGAGCACGGGAAACGGTTCGGTCTCCGGCTCGACCTGCAGTATGGGCAGGCGACCGCCACGCTCCAGGGAAGTGCATCCAACGAGCCGCGGCCGGATGTCTATCGCGCGATCTTCCAGGCCTATGGAACCTACGTCTTCCCGGTTGGCGGGGGACTTACCGTGGACTTCGGGAAATGGGCCAGCTCCTTGGGCCTGGAGGGCAACTACACGAAGGACCAGATAAACTACTCACGCTCGCTTTGGTTTGACTTCCTGCCCTTCTATCACATGGGCGCGCGTGTGAACTACAAGCTCAGCAATGCCGTCGCGCTGAACTACTGGATCACGAACGGCACGCAGCAGACGGAACCTTTCAATGGCTTCAAGGATCAGATGTTCGGCTTCAACATCCAGCCCCACAAAAGCGTGAACTGGACCGTGAACTACTATCTTGGGCAAGAACATCCCGACGTACAGTTTCTCCCGAATTCCACTGCTACGAATCTGCCGACCGAACAGGGAGTGCCGTTCCAGCCAATACCCAACGCGCCCAACGGGAAATTACATATTTTCGACAGCTACCTGACCTGGCAGGCGGCACCCAAGCTTACCCTTGCCTGGGAGGGCGACTATGTAATCCAGCGTCTTTTCACCTTCTCTGCTCCGTCGCATACCAGCGGAGGCGCCGCCTACGCCCGCTACCAACTCACTCCGAAGCTGGCCATCGCCGCCCGGACCGAGTATCTCTCCGACCGGGGCGGCCTCTTCACCGGCGCTACGCAGGCGATCAAGGAAAACACGCTCACTTTCGAACAAAAGATCGCGAATGGACTCATCTTGCGGGAAGAATGGCGCCGCGACGCTTCC
>JADGNR010000083.1 GCA_017883415.1 Bryobacteraceae bacterium
GGACGGCGTTGAGGGAGTGGTCGATCTCGCGCCCCACCTCAGCTTCCAAGGAGTCTTCCAGCCGCTGCGCGACCCCGCTTATTTCGCGCTGGCCCGCGTCGATCCGGAGTTGGGCACCGTCGCCTGGCCGAACGGAGCGGACCTCGATCCCGACGTTCTCTACGGGCGCATCACCGGTACGCCGGTCTTGCAGGAGCACGACATCCATTTGGCACTTTAGCTGTGAACTCTGCTGAAACCGGCGTTCGATCAGGACGCAGATGAAGATCAAAAACTGGCGGTCGCTTGCCTGGCCCTGTGGTGAGGCGACGCTAGTCGGGATTGTTCGCGAGCACCCTCTTGAGTCGGTGATATTCCTCCCACGAGAATGGCGGCGCGACTCCAAGAAGGCTGGCGCGTGCGTCTCAGTATCAGGTCGTAAGGAAGTATCTACCAGCCCACTCACTGCTGTGTGCCGTCGATCTTCTGGCCCGACACGGTGTAGCGCAATTCGCCGAAGCGGAAGGAGAAGAGCGGGCCGAAGACCGATGCCAGGCGCGCGCGCAAGCCGGCTCCGAAGCCCTGGTACTTGCCGATGAAGACCGCGCGGGCGAGCAGGAAGTCGGCGCGCTCTAGCGCGGTATAGGCCGCGCTGCCGTGGTGGCGGACGCGCGCCTCGGGAACCAGCAGGGTGCGCTTCGACGCGTTGCGGATCTGCGCGGCGAGATCGGCATCGGCGCCGAACTGGCCGTAGCGCTCGTCGATCTGCCGGATGGCCTTGATGAGGAAGACGCGAATCATCAGCGCGGCGCCGCGCGGGTAATCGACGGCCATGGGGTCGCTCGAAGCGGGCTCGGCGGCGCGCCAGTTGCCGTCGGGAGGGAGGGCGCCCAATTGCGGCGCCGGACGGCCCTCTCCATCGACCAGCAAGGGGCAAACGGCGGCGGCCTCGGGGTGGGCGTCGAGCACGGCGGCGAGCCGGACGATGGCGCCGGGCTCGACCTCGGTATCCTCGTGGAGGAAGAAAACATACTCGGCGTCGGAGGCGCGCCAACCGATGTTCAGGGCTTTGGTGAGCCCGAAGTTCTTGGGCAGCGGGATGAACTGCGCTTGGGGAAAATCGGATTCCAGGCGGGGGCTCGCGTCGGCCGATCCGTTATCGACTACGATCACCTGCAGCGTCTCGCGCGCTTCGGCCTGCTCGATCGATTCCAGACAGCGCCGCAAAAACGCCGCCCGGTTGTGCGAGACCACCACCGCCGAAACGCGCGGCGGCTGCTTTTCCTGTTCCGGATTCTGTGGGGAGGTCAAGCCAATAGAATAACGCGCCGTGGCAGACGGAAACCGACGCCAGAGCCAGCGACAGCACAAAGGCCGCGACGATGGCCGAGCGGACGCCGGAAGCCGGCGGCGCGGATTCGGCGCCGGGCGTGCGCGCGCGGAACACCGGCAGGTACGTCCTGGGGGGCAGTTCGATGCCGATGAGATCGCCCGATCCCGCCCCGGCATAGTATTGCGCCAGGCGCGCCCGGAGGTTGCGCACGTGCACGCGCACCAGGGAGTCGGACTGGCGGTTGAAGCCGTTGCCGCGGCCGAACACGGCGACCGCCAGGGCATGCTCATTGAGCGACGCGCCGCGGCCGGCGAGCGTCTCTTCCACTATAAAGCGCAGGAGACGGCGCAAGGAGGGCGAGGACCGGACCGGCGGCCGGGCGAGAATCCGCTCCAGGTGGGCGCGAACGGCTTGAGAATCGCAACGGTCTCGGTTCGCGCCAGGCGCCATCATGCAGATTCAGACGTCGCGGCGGCGATTTGGTGCCGGGCGCCGGCGCAACGGCCCGTGTTAATTTAGACCTCATGAACGCCCAAGAGATCCTCGCCTTCATCACCGGAGTGGGAATCGTCCCAGTGGTGCGCGCCCGGAGCGCCGGCGACGCCCTGCGGGCGGTGGAGGCGATCTACAACGGCGGCCTGCGCGCGGCGGAGATCACCATGACGGTGCCGGGCGCGGTCCAGGTGCTCGAGAAACTGGCGGACCGTTTCGGCGGCGCCATGGTGCTGGGCGCGGGCACGGTGCTCGACGCCGAAACGGCGCGCGTGTGCATGCTGGCGGGGGCGGAGTTCTTCGTGACGCCGAGCCTGCGGCCAGCCACCATCGAGATGGTGAAGCGCTACGGGAAGGTGGCGTGCCCGGGCGCGCTGACACCCACCGAAGTGCTCACGGCCTGGGAATCCGGGGCCGACGTGGTGAAGATCTTCCCCTGCGGCAACGTGGGAGGCGCGAAGTACATCAAGGCGCTGAAGGGGCCGTTTCCGCAGATCGAGATGATCCCCACCGGAGGGGTGAACCTGGAGACTGCGGGCGACTTCCTGAAGGCCGGCGCCTGCGCCATCGCCGTGGGCGGGGAACTGGTGGATGCCCAAGCGATGCGCGAAGGCCGTTTCGACGCGATCGAGGAGCGCGCGCGCCAGTACCTGGCTGTGGTGGCCCGGGCGCGCGCGGAGATGAAGGCGGTGGGGTAGGCCTCCCGGCCTGCCCCCATGGTCCGAAGGACCACCAAAAGTCATGAAAGCCCTTCCGGCGGCCGGAGCGCACTTCCGGCGCGGGGCAAGCCGAGCAAGCCATGGGGGCAGGCCGGGAGGCCTACCCCACTGGCCTGCTAGACTGAAGGTTCGTTATGGCGATCAGCAAAGATCTGTTGGAAATCCTCGTGTGCCCGGTGTGCAAGGCGGTTCTGGAGCTCAAGGCGGACCAGAGCGGCCTGAAGTGCGTGGAGTGCCATCGCGTGTACCCCATTCGCGAAGATATTCCCGTGATGCTGGTGGACGAGGCCAAGATCGAAGAATAGGCCGTGAGGCACGCATGACAGAGCTGCAGCGGCTGCTCTCCTACGCCCGCCGGTACGCGGTGCACCTGTTCGCCGCGGTGGCGCTGATGACCGCCGCGGGGGCGGCCACCGGGATGATGGCGCTGCTGGTGGGGCCGATCCTCTACCGCGCACTCGATGTCCGCGCGCCCGACGGACCGGTATCCCTGTACACCGATCCGCTGTTCCATCACACGGTCTATCTGGGCGATTTCTTTCCGGCCTCGGTGCACAACGTCTGGAGCATGCTGGCGTTCGCCATCCTGGGCGTGTTTCTGCTCAAGGGAATCTGCGACTATCTGGGAAACTACCTGGTCAACTATGTCGGCTTCTCGGCGGTGACCAACCTGCGGAACACGGTGTTCGACAAAGTGTTGAAGCAGGGCGCGCAGTTCTTCGAGGCGCACTCCACCGGAAGGCTCATGTCGTCCATCATGAACGACATCGACAAGGTGCAGTTGGCCATTTCGCACATCCTGGCGGATTTCCTGCGGCAACTCTTCTCCGCGGTGTTCCTCACGCTGGTGGTATTGGGCAAAGACTGGAAACTGGCGCTGGCCAGCCTGGTGGTGCTGCCGTTCATCATCGTGCCGACCAGGCAGATCGGCCGGCGCATCCGGCGGACCACGCGCCGCACCCAGGACAAGCAGGGCGAGCTGAACCAGATTCTGCAGGAGACGCTGAGCGGCCACATGGTGGTGAAGGCGTTCGGGACCGAAGCCCACGAATCGCGGCGGTTCCGGGAAGCGGCGCGCAAGCTGCTGAAGACCAACGTACAGTACGTCCGCCAGCAGGCGCTGGCCTCGCCGTTGATCGAGATGGTGGGCGCCGTGGCCATCGTGGGACTGCTGTTGTTTGCGCGCAACCAGATCAAGGCGGGGACGCTCACGCCCAAGGATTTCGCCAGTTTCGTCTTTGCCCTGGTGATGCTGCTGGAGCCGGTGAAGCGCCTGGTGGGGATCCACAACATCTTCGAGCAGGCCCTGGGGGCTTCGCAAAAGGTGTTCGAGTATCTGGACCACACCGAGGAGATCGTGGAAAAGCCGGGCGCATGGAAAGTGGCGGCGTTCCAGCGGGAAATCACTTTCGAAAACGTGTCGTTCCATTACCCGGGCGCGCCCAACGGATTCCAGTTGCAGGGGCTGGATCTGGAGGTGAAGGCGGGGGAAGTAGTAGCCCTGGTCGGCCCGAGCGGCGCCGGCAAAACGACGCTGGCCAACCTGGCGCCGCGATTCTACGATGTGACCGGGGGCGCGGTGAAGGTGGACGGGCGCGACGTGCGCGACCTGGAGATAGCCTCCCTGCGGGCGCTGATCGGCATCGTGGCGCAGGACACGTTTCTGTTCAACGATACGGTAGCCAACAACATCGCCTACGGCCGGCCGGGCACGCCCGCCGAAGCGATCCGGCGCGCCGCGGAAACGGCGCTGGCCCACGAGTTCATTCTGCTGCTCGGGGAAGGCTATGAGACCGTCATCGGCGACCGCGGCACGCGGCTCAGCGGCGGGCAGCGCCAGCGCATCGCCATTGCCCGCGCGTTATTGAAGAACGCGCCCATCCTGGTGCTGGACGAAGCCACCTCCCATCTGGACACCGAATCGGAGATGCTGGTGCAAAAGGCGCTGGCCAACCTGATGGAGCACCGCACGGTGATCGTGATCGCGCACCGGCTTTCCACCATCCGCCGCGCCGATAAGATCGTCGTGCTGGAAAAGGGCCGCATCCGCGAAATCGGCACGCACGAAGAACTGGTCAACCACGGAGGGATCTATCAGCGGCTCCACGAGCTGCAGTTCGAGGACGCGGCGAGCCCGCTCGACGCGGTGGTGGACTTGTGAGCGCGCGCAGCATGACCGGCTTCGCCCGGGTGAGCCGGACGACGGCGCAAGGGGAGATCGTGTGCAGCCTGAAGAGCGTGAACCATCGCGGGCTGGACGTGCATTTCCAATTGCCGCCGGAGATGGATGCGCTCGAAAACGACATTCGCGCGGTGGTGCGGAGCGGCGTAGTGCGCGGCCATGTGCAGGTGCGGATCTCGTTTACCAGGACGGCGGCGGCGGGCGGCGCGCCGTGGAACCGGACGCTGCTCGAAGCCTACATGCGGGCGTTTCGCGAGGCCGCCGGGGTGTATGGCATTGCAGGCGCACCGGACCTGAACGCGGCGCTTTCGATTCCGGGCATGCTCGGCGTGGGCGCCGGGGAGGACGGCGCGGACGAGGAGACGGGGAAAGCGATTCTGGAAGCGGCCGCCCAAGCGGTCACGGACTTGAACCGTTTCCGCGAGCGGGAAGGCGCCGCCACGGCGGAAGAGATGCGCCAGCGCGGGCGGACGGTGTGCGCGCTGGTGAGCCGCATGGAAGAGATCCGCGCCGGCGCGGTGGCCGCCTTTCAGGCGCGGCTGCGGGAGAAGATGGCGGACCTGCTGCAGGGCGCGGCGGTGGACCCGCAGCGCCTGGCGCAGGAAGCGGCGATCGCGGCCGACCGCAGCGATATTTCCGAAGAGCTGTTACGCCTGCGGACCCACGCCGCGCAGATCGAGGCCATCCTGGCGAGCGACGGCGAGGCGGGCAAGCGCCTCGATTTCCTGCTCCAGGAGATGAATCGGGAAGCCAACACCATCCTCTCCAAGACCGGCGGCCTGGGCGACCTGGGCCTGACCATGACCGATCTGGCGCTGGCGGCCAAGTCGGAAATCGATAAGATACGGGAGCAGGCGTTGAATTTGGAATAAGAATGCGCGTAACCATCGGCAACCGCTCCCTTACGGTCGCGGCTCTGATTGGCACCGGAGCCGCCCGGGACATATGACCACCGTTTTCATCATTTCCGCCCCATCGGGTTCGGGCAAATCCACGCTCGTGGCGCGGCTGCTTGCTGGGGTGCCCGGGCTCATGTTTTCAATATCTTACACGACTCGAGCACCGCGCGGACACGACGTCGACGGCGAGAGTTACCATTTTGTTTCGCGCGCCGGGTTCGAAGCCATGCTGGCGCGCCACGAGTTCCTGGAATGGGCCGAGGTGTTTGGCAACTACTACGGCACCCACCGCGGCATTCTGGAAGAGGCCCGCAGACGGGGCCAGGACCTGGTGCTCGACATCGATGTGCAAGGTGCGCGACAATTGAAGGACCAGATTCCCGAGGCCGTCACCGTCTTTATCCTGGCTCCCTCGCGACCGGTGCTGGAAGAGCGGCTGCGCGCGCGCGGCGAGGATCGGGAGGACGTGATCGAAAGACGGTTGAAGGACGCGGCCGGAGAGATCCGGAATTACCGCGATTACGATTACGTCCTGGTCAACCGCGACTTGGCCGATTCCGACGCCGTGCTGAGCGCGATCGTTCGCGCCGAACGGGTGCGGCGGGTGAGAGTCGAAGAACAGATCCGGCCCATTCTGGAGACGTTTCAACTTTGAGAGGTAGCGACAAGATGGCTGACAAACCCCCACGGAACAACGCCCACTGCACCATACCGGACGATCCCGAGCAAAGCACGTACCGGTTCATCATTGTAGCCGCCAAGCGCGCGCGGCAATTGCAGGGCGGGGCGCGGCCGGTGCTGCCGACCTCTTCCAAGAAACCCACCATTATCGCCGTCGAAGAAGTGCGGCGCGGGCTGGTGAAGTACAGCCTGACGGGGCAAGCGCCGGAGCCGATCCTGCCGGAACCGGCGATCTGATAGCCCGCTCGCCCCGGGCATCGCCATGAAGATCATTCTGGGAGTTTCCGGCGGAATCGCGGCCTATAAGGCGGCGGAACTGGCGCGGCTGGTAATGCAGCAAGGCCATGAGGTCCAGGCGGTCATGACCGCGGCCGCCCAGGAATTCGTCCGGCCCCTGACCTTCGCCGCGCTCACCGGGCGCAAGGTGCTGACCGACCTGTTTGCGATCGAAAGCGCCATCGAGCACATCGCCGTGGCCCAGGAACACGAACTGATGGTCATCGCCCCGGCCACGGCCGACCTGATCGCCAGGCTGGCCCATGGCCTGGCGGACGATTTCCTGACTACGCTCTACCTGGCCTTCACCGGGCCGGTGGTGATTGCCCCGGCCATGAACGTCAACATGTGGCAGCACGCGGCCACGCAAGCCAACCTGGAAACGCTGCGCCAGCGCGGCCACCGGATGGTCGACCCGGACAGCGGCTATCTGGCCTGCGGCATGACCGGGCCGGGCCGTCTGGCCGATCCCGCGGCGATTCTCGAAGCCATCGAGCGCGAAGCACGGAAGCGGCGCGACCTGGAAGGCGAGACCGTGCTCATCACCGCCGGTCCGACCCAGGAGCCGCTCGACCCGGTACGGTATATTTCCAACCGCTCCAGCGGGAAAATGGGCTACGCACTGGCGGAAGCGGCGGCCGCGCGCGGCGCGCGCGTCATTCTGATCTCCGGTCCCGTCCACCTGGCGCCGCCCTATGGGGTGGAAGTGGTGCCGGTGCGCACGGCGGCGGAGATGCGCGCGAAAGTGATGGAGCGTCTCGGACCCGCCGGGATCGTGATCAAGTCGGCCGCGGTAGCGGATTTCCATCTGGGCACGGTGCCCACGCAGAAAGTGAAGAAGACGGCGGCGCGCATCTCCCTCGAGCTCGATCCCACGCCCGACATTCTGGCCGAACTGGGCCGCAAGAAAGGCGACCGCCTGCTGATCGGCTTCGCCGCCGAGACCCAGAACCTGCACCAGGAGGCTCGCCGCAAGCTGGAATCCAAGAATTGCGACATGGTGGTGGGCAACCTGGTGGGCGGCTCCAGCGACATCGGTTTCGAATCCGACCAGAACGAAGTCGTCCTGGCGCTGCGCACCGGCGAGCTCATTTCCCTGCCCCGCGCGCCCAAACGCGAAATCGCCGAACGCATTTTCGACCAGGTGCTGAAGTTGCGTCTGGCCTTACACGCCGCCGATGGACGCTGACACCCTACGCCGCTACCTGGAGTTCTATCGGGACCTGGGCATCAAGTCCCTGTACCGGCGAAGCGCAGCCGGGGGGGCCGGGGACCGGGCGGGGCACCCGCTGCCGTTGCGGGTCGGGACCGGGGACCAGGTGCCGGGCGGGGCACCCGCTGCCGTTGCGGGTCGGGGCCTGGGGCCGGGGATCGGGGATGAGGCGGGGCACCCGCTGCCGTTGCGGGTCGGGGCCGGGGACCAGGCGGGGCACCCGCTGCCGTTGCGGGTCGAGGCCGGGCAGCCCGCTTCCGAATCGCTGTTTCAGATTCTGGAAGACATCGGGGATTGCCGCCGCTGCCGGCTGCACGAGCGGCGCACGAAGATCGTTTTCGGAGTGGGCAACGAACGCGCTCCGCTGGTCTTCGTGGGCGAAGGGCCGGGCGCCGACGAAGACGTGCAGGGAATCCCCTTCGTGGGCCGCGCCGGCCAGTTACTCACCCAGATGATCGAGAACACGGCCAAAAAAGAAGGAATCCCCCTGCGCCGGGAAGACGTGTACATCTGCAACGTGGTCAAGTGCCGTCCGCCGGAGAATCGCACGCCGGAACCAGACGAAATGGAAATCTGCGGGCAGTTCCTGAATCGCCAGCTCGCCGCCATCCATCCCAAGGCCATTTGCGTCCTGGGAGGCACGGCCGTCCGGGCGCTGCTCGGCCAGAAGGAAGGCGTCACCAGGCTGCGCGGCCGGTGGTTCCGATGGCGCGATGTCCCGGTCATGGTGACCTACCATCCGTCCTACCTGTTGCGGGGGAATCAGGAGGCCAAGCGCGAGGCCTGGGAAGACCTCAAAAAGGTCCTGCACTTCGTGTACGACTGAAGGCGCGGCGGCTACGCCATGGCTCTCTGCGCCAGAGCGGCCATCTGCGGTACGTTCACGCCCTGCTCGCGGAGCACGTCCTGTATGGCCAGCGAGTTAATGTCGATATGCTTCCGGGAATAGCGGAGCAGCCCCATGCGCCGCAGCCGGTTCATCTGAAACGTAACGATCTCACGCGACGTTCCGACGTAATCGGCAATGGTATGGTGGGCGAGCGCTCCGATCTGGACGGAGCCATCGGGCTGGGGCGTGCCGAGTTCGGCGGCCAACCGCACCATCGCCAGCATCACGCGCTCGGGCGTCTTGTGGATGGCCATGCTCTCGATGCGGTCCTGCAGCGCCAGGCACTGCCGCACCAGACACTGGGAAAGCGCGATTCCGAGGCGCGGCTCCTGTTCGATCTGTTGCTCGATTTCCTCGCGGGTCCAGGCCATCAGCGTGACGGTATCGATCGCCACGGCCGATATGGAGAGCTTCTGCGGCCCGAGCAGAGCGGACTCTCCGAACAGGCCCTCGGTGCAGACGATCCGGCCGATGGTCTGGCAGCCATCCTCGGAAACCGAGACGATTTTAACGCGGCCGAGAATCACCACGTAGAGGCCCTCGGAGGGCCGCTGCGCATCGTATATGGTGCGTCCCTTGAGGAATTCCTGCGCCGGCCTGCGCGGCAAATAGGTTAACGGATCTTCGTATCCCAGCCCCGATCGGTTTGCCCGGATCATCTCGATGCCCCTCCAAGCCACCCCGTCCGACGGGATAGCGGTAGAATCAGCGTACTCTGTCAGGGTGGTTCTCGTCAGTAGGACTAGTACTAATTCCGGCCGGAAAGGTACGCAATCATACATTCTATGCCCATTTGCGCGGTTTCGGCACGGGGGTGGAGCCGCGTGATAAAATACGTTTTCGCGCATACAGAATGCTGCTTGCCAGAGAATTCGTCTCCTACCTCTCACGACAACTCGTCAGGAAACTGACGCCGGGAATCATCGAGACCACGGCACCGGAGCTGGTGTCGGAAAAGATCGCCGTAGTGATCTCCGAAGAACTGGCCGTGGAAGACCGCCTGAACGACGAAGTCCGGGACCTGCTCAGCCAGTACAGCGACTACATGCGCCGGGAGAACGTCAGCTATCAGGAGATGTTCCGGCGCATCAAGAATACGCTGATTTCGCAACGGAAAGTGATCCGCGCCTCCGGCCGGGACACGGGCGACGGGATGAAGCTCTCGCGCGATAAAGTGACCGACATGTCGCACAAGATCGTCGACATGCTGCGCAAGAGCCACGAACTGCGACTCAAGGACAAGGACCCCAACAACGTCCGCCTGGAGATCCTGCGCTGGATGACCGAGCTGTTGGTGGCCGAAGACAAGGTGGACCGCGCCGCCCGCCAGAAAATCCGCTCCCAGAAGCGCGAGATCCCCGAGGGCAGCGAGGAGTGGGACCTGCTGCTGCGCCGGTACTACGGCGAAGAGCTCAAGAAGCTGGGCATCGACCTCGCCAAGTGAGCGGTTACCGCTTGTAGCCGATCATGCGCAGGAAGTCGCGCCGGTTTTGAGCATCCCCGGCCGTCTCCACTCCCTTGGGCGGGAACCCGTCGATGACGCCGAGCACGCCGCGCCCCTGCTCGTTTACCGCCACCACGGCCTGCACCGGATTGGCCGTGGCGCAATAAATGGAGCAGACTTCCGGCACGTCTTTGATGCGCCCCAGCACGTTGATGGGGTAGCCCTCGCGCAGGGCCACCACGAAAATGTGGCCCGCCGCCAGGGCCGACGCATTGCGCGCCGCCAGGGCCTGGAGCGCTTCGTCGTTGCCGTCCACGCGCGTCAGGCAGGGCCCGGAAGCCTCGTTGAAGGCCACGCCGAACTTCATCTGCGGCGCGGTGCTCACGATGGCCTCGTAAATATCCTCGACGGTCTTGATGAAATGAGTCTGGCCCAGAATCAGGTTCCCGCCCTCGGGAACCTCGAGCGGCACAATCAGCAGTTCCATAAGCCCCTCAGGATAGCAAGTGGGGTAGGCCTCCTGGCCTGCCCCGTAAGAGTTGAACCGGGCAGGCCGGGAGGCCTACCCCACTGCCTGTTGGTTTGCGCGGCTGGCGGTCGCCCAGCGGACGGTTACTGAAACACCTGGTCGGCGGGCGCCACCTTGATATCTTCCGGGCGCAGGTGGAGCGGCCGCTTCTCCACCACCTTGTCTTCCTCGGCGATCTCCGCCGGCTTGGGCGAATTGTAGGTCATGGGCGACGGATCGCCGCTGGCCAGTTGCCGCTTCAGCTCTTCGCCGTTTTTCGAAACCGCCACAATCGCCAGGCGGTCGACGCGCAGGTACCGCTGGATTACCCGGTTCACGTCGTCGCGCGTCAACCGCGCGAGCGATGCTTTGAGCGCCGGCACATAGTTCGCGGTCCCGTAGTATGTGCTGTCGATGAGGTACCCCAACTCCGCCCCCTTGGTGCGGGTCAGCACGTTGACGTACTTGCCCAGAAAGTCGCGGGTGCGCTCGAAGCCGTCCTGCGGGATGCCGTCTTTGATGAACCGATCGAGCTCATGGAGCGCCAGGCGCAGGGCGAACATCGCCGCCGGCGGTTCCACGGGGCGGATCCAAAGCTGAAAGATCTGAAAGTGCCGCGCCAGGTTGGGAGGGGGCTCCATCAGAAACATGCCGTACGGAAAATACTCGATGTACGCGTAGTCGCCGTAATTGAGGCCGCGTTTTTCCCGCATGCGGTCGTACAGCACGCCGCCCGACATGCGGTGCTGGCCCAGGTACGACGCGGCCAGCAGCAACGCCGCATAGTCGGGCGAGGCGCGCGTGACCCCGATGGGAAAGCCGATGGAGAAAGCCACCGAGCGCGTGTTCTTCTCCACGATCGCCACGCGCGTGGCATCGATAAACGGCGGGGGGACCATCCGGGGCCGGAATCCAGCGCCGGCCGGCAGCTTTCGGAAATCCTTCTTCATGCTCTCCACAAACCCGCCGGGGTAGCCGCCGGCAATGCCCAGAATCAGGTGCGACTGGCTGTACTGGGTGCGATAAAACTGCTTCACGTCGTCCAGCGTGAGCTTTTCGAGCGAGCCCACCGTACCTCCGGAATAATGGCCGTAGGGCGTTCCCTCGAAGAGGTTCTGGTACAGCACTTCCTTGCCCAGCTCTTCGTCGTTGCTGCGCAAGCCCACCTTGATGGCATTGATGGCGTCGTCCCGGACGCGCTGGAAATCGTCCTCCCGCCAGCCCGGATCGAGGAGCATGGCGCGCAACAGCTTGTAATACTCCTTCAGATTGTCCACGTGCGTGGCGCCGGCGAAGGTGCACATCTCCTTATCCACCTGGGCGCTCACCGAGGCCGCCATGGGAAACATCGCGTCCACGATCTGCTGGTAGGTCATGTCTCTGGTGCCGCCCCCGGCCAGCATCATGGCGGTCAGGTAAGCCAACCCCGCCTTAGCGCGCGGCTCGACGGCCGATCCCGTGGTGAATACGATGCGGAAGGTAACCAGGGGCGAGGGGCTGGGCCGCGCCAGGAGGCGTATCTGCGCCGGGGCGGAGGATACCAGCAACAGCCAAGGAAGGAGGAGTCTCATTTGGCGCCCTCCGGCCCGGTCAGCGTGACGATGGTCCTGCCCTTCTCCGACAGGTACTTGCGCGCGGCCTGCCGGACGTCTTCGGGCGTCAACCGCGCGTATTGCGCGTACAGCTTGTTCATCGTTTCGGGAGTGCGCCGCAGGGCCACGTATTCCGCCAGGATGCGCGCGATGGTTTCGCTGTTGTCCATCTCCAGGGCGACGGCATAGCGGAGATGTTTGCGCACGGCATCGAGGCGGGAGGCGTCCACCGGCTTTTCCTGAAACGCCTTCACCGTCTCCAGAATCTGACCGCGCACATAGTCGATGTCCGCGGCCTTCTTGACGCGCGCCGTGATCTCGAACAGGGAAGGATCCACGCGGGAAGGCGACGAGCCCTCGAGCAGATCCACTTTCTGCTCCCGCAGCACCAGCTTCTGGTAGAGGTCCGCATTCTCGGAGAACGCCAGATACGCCAGCGCGTCCAACGCCGCCGTGTCCGTGGCGTCGTCGCTGTACGCCGGCGCCTTAAAGGCGATGGTGACCAGGGGCAGGGTCTCGCTCGGCCAGTCCACATGGCCGGTGCGCGGCGCGTCCTGCGGCGGCTCGGCGGGGATCTCCGGTTGGTAGCTGCCGCGCTTCCATGCGCCCCAATACCTCTCCACGAGTTCCCGCGTGGGTCCCGCCTTCACGTCTCCCACCACCAGGATCGTGGTGTATTCGGGCCGGTAGTAGCGGTCGAAGAATTTCAGGCTGTAGTCGTACTGGTTGGGCATGTCCTCGATGTCTTTCAGGAACCCCATGGTGGTGTGCTTGTAGGGGTGCCGGTCGAACGCGGTGTCGGCCAGCACTTCATTCAATTTGGAAAACGGGCTGGAGCTGTTCTTGTTGTACTCGCCCAGCACGGCCAGGGTTTCGGTCTTGAAATCGGCCTCGGAGTACTTCAGGTTCTGAAAGCGGTCGGCCTCCATCGCGAGCACGGTGGCCAGGTCCTCTTTGGAGAATGTCGTGTGGTAGCACGTGAAGTCGCTGGTGGTGAAGGCGTTGGACGCGGCGCCGATACGCTTGATCGTTTCATCGTATTTAGCCTGCGGAAACTTCTCCGTGCCCTTGAACATCAGGTGTTCGAACAGATGCGCGAAGCCGGTGTGCCCGGGTTCGACTTCGTTGCGCGACCCGGTGGAGACCACAATAAAGGCCGCCACGATACTGGGATAGTCCGCCGGCACGGTGACCAGACGCAATCCGTTGGGCAGGTCCGCCTGGGAGTAGGGGTAAGGAAGGATTTTCTGCGGGGTTTGGGCGGCCAACGCCATTGCGGCGCAACAGGCGGGGAGCAGTCGTGGAAGCATCAAATCCAGTTTAGCGGCCCCGGTCAAAAACCGCTCCCTTACGATCGCGGCTCTGTTCCTTCCAACAGAACCGCCAGCTCCAGCAACCGTTCGTCTTCGTACGGCCGGCCCACCAGTTGCACCCCGATGGGCAGGCCCTCGCGTGACGTTAGAAACGGAATCGTCACCGCCGGCAAGCCCAGCACGTTGGCCAGCACGGCCGGCATCATCGCCTGGAACAGGCCGATCTGCCGGCCCTCGATCTCCCACGTGCGCTGCCGGTGGAGGAAGGCGGTGACGCTCGACACCGGCATCAGCAGGGCCGAAACACTTTCCATCTGGCGCAGCAGGGAGGCACGCATATGGTCGCGCGCCGCGAGGTTGGCCAACACCTGTTCCACCGAGGGCGGCTCCGCGCCCAAGGATTCCGTGAGCGTCCAATGGGCCTCGGCTTCGCGTCCCGCGAGCAGCTTGCGCGTTGCCGGCATGGGCCAACGGCTGAAGAGAAACGCCCACACGTTGGGCGCGCGTTCGAGCCCTTGGGGCGCGAACTCCTCGACCCCGAACCCGATATCCGCGAGCAGGGACGCCGCCTGCCGCACCGCGGCGCGGATTTCGTCCTCCACGGGCACGCCGTAGAACCGCTCCCATACGCCGATGCGCAGGCCCGCGACGGCAGGCTCGCGCAGCGGGACCGGCACCGAAAAGGGGTCTTGCGGATCGTATCCCACCAGCGCGGCGAACAGCAGGCGCAAGTCCTCGGCGGTGCGCGCCATGGGCCCGGCGGCGGTGGTCAGGCCGGCAGGATAGCCCAGGGCGGGAAAGTGTCCGGTTCCCGAAATGCGCCCCGGAGTCGGCTTCAGGCCCGCGATGCCGCAGAAGTGGGCCGGCACGCGAATGGAGCCGCCGCCGTCGCTGGCGATTCCCCCCGGCGAGCAGAATGCCGCGATGGCCGCCGCCTCGCCTCCGCTCGACCCTCCGGGCGTCCGCGCCACGTCCCAGGGGTTGTTGGTGCGCCCGGTGATGAAATTGTCGGTCTCGTAACTGGCCAGCAGCTCCGGTGTATTCGTCTTGCCGAGCACGACGGCGCCTGCGCCGCGCAGCCGCGCCACGGCGGTGGCGTCGGCGGCCGCGCGGTGTCCAGTGCGCAGACGGCTGCCGGCACGCGTAGGGAATCCGGCCACATCGAAGCTGTCCTTGACGGTGACCGGGACGCCGTGCAGCAGGCCCAGCGGCTCGCCGCGCGCCCTCTGCGCCTCGCGCGTCCGCGCCTCTTCCCGGGCCGATTCCGCGAACACTTCGACGAATGCGTTCAACTCGGGATTGCGGTCCGCGATCTGCCGCAGATGCGCTTCCAGCAACTCGCTGGGCGAGATCCGGCCCTCCCGCACCATCGAAACCATCAGGCAGAGGGAAGAGCGATAGGGCACGAATCAAATTCTAATCCACCGCCGAGGCGCCGAGATGAGAAGAATAGTTCTGTTCTCTCGGCGTCTCAGCGTCTCGGCGGTGAACACAGGTTCTGACCGCCCCGGCGCTCGATAGAATAGAGACTGTGGTTCCGTTGACATTCAGCGACGCGCGCGACACCGTGATTGAGACGATCCGTGCGGCCCGCCCGTCGCCCGCGGTGGAGGAGACCGGGTTGGAAGGCGCTTGCGCGCGGGTGCTGGCCGAAGACATCGCCGCCGATCGCGACTCGCCTTCGGTGGCGCGGTCGGTGCGCGACGGGTACGCTGTGCGCGCCATCGATCTTCCCGGGGAGTTGGAGGTGGTCGGCGAGGTGCGCGCGGGCGAGCGATTCGCCGGCCGGATCGGTCCGGGCCAGGCGGTCGAAATCATGACCGGCGCGCCCGTGCCCTCCGGCGCCGATGCCGTGGTGATGGTGGAGTACACCAAACGCAGCGATGGCCTCGTGCGCATCGACCGCTCCGCCGAGCCGCACCAGTTCATCAATCCGCAAGGCTGCGAAGCGGCGGCCCACGAGACTGTGCTCCACTCGGGCAAGCGGCTCGACTACTGCGATGTGGCCCTGCTCGCGGCGTTCGGGCGCGCCACGGTGAAAGTCTACCGGCGGCCCGTGGTGGCGATTCTCCCCACGGGCGATGAAATTGTCGATGTCGGCCAGGTGCCCGAGGAATTCCAGATTCGTAATTCCAACGCGTGGTCGCTGGCCGCGCAGGTGGCGCGCGCGGGCGGCACGCCGCAGCTTGTGCCGGTGGCGCGCGACACGGTGGACCACACCCGGGAGATGATCGAGCGCGGCCTCGCCGCGGACCTGCTGCTTCTCTCGGGCGGCGTTTCCGCGGGCAAGTACGATGTGGTGGAGGAGGTTCTCGCCGGTCTGGAGGCGGAGTTTTTCTTCGATCGCGTGCTCATCCAGCCCGGCCAGCCGCTGGTGTTTGGACGCGCGCGCGGCAAGTTCTTCTTCGGCCTGCCGGGCAATCCCGCTTCCACCATGGTCACGTTCGAGATCTTCGCGCGCGCGGCGCTGGAGCTGCTCGCCGGCCAGGCGGAGATCTCCCTGCACCTGCCCCTGGCGCGCCTCACCAGGGAGTTTCATCACCGCATCGGCCTGACGCGTTTCCTGCCCGCGCGCCTGAGCGCCGACGGCAGCGCGGTCACGCCGGTGGAGTGGCACGGCTCGGGCGACATTCCCGCGATGACGCGCGCCAACGCCTATCTGGTGGCCGACGCCGACCGCGCCGAATACCCGCGCGGCGAACTCATCCGGGTGCTGCTCAAATGAAGAAGCTCTCGCACTTCGATGCCGCGGGCAGCCCGCGCATGGTCGACGTCTCGGCCAAGCGGGAAACCCGCCGCACCGCGCGCGCTCACGCGTTTGTGCGCATCGCGCCCGCCGCGCTCGCGCAATTGCCCGACAATCCCAAGGGGAATCCGCTCGAAATTGCGCGCATCGCCGGCATCGCCGCGGCCAAGCGCACCAGCGACCTCATCCCCCTGTGCCATCCGCTCATGCTCTCGCACGCGGACGTGGAGGTCACCGTAGAAGAGGGAGGCGTACGCATTGTGGCCAGCGCCGCCACCACCGCCCAGACGGGCGTCGAGATGGAGGCGCTCACCGCCGCTTCGGTGGCCGCGCTCACGGTGTACGACATGATCAAAGGGCTCGACAAATCCATCGAAATCCAGGATCTCTACCTGCTCGAAAAAAC
>JADGNR010000084.1 GCA_017883415.1 Bryobacteraceae bacterium
CGTAGAGCGTGGCGCCCACGGCCCACAGGTCCGACTGCTGATCCACCTCCGACCGTGTCAGCCGCTCGGGCGAGCAATAGCTCGGGCTGCCGAAATTGTGGATGGTGGCGCTCGCATCCGCGCGCAGCGTTTTGGCGATTCCGAAGTCCAGCAGCCGCACGGTATCGTTGCGGCCCAGGTGGATATTGGAAGGCTTGATATCGCCGTGCACCACCGCCGCCTCCAGCGCGTGAAACTTCGCCAGTTGCTCGCAGATCTCGAGCGCAATCGCGGCCGCGCGCGTGGCGTCGATGGCCCGCTCCGCGGCCAGCACCTCCGCCAGGTTGCGCCCCTCCACATACTGCATGGCCACGAAAAAGTAGCCGTCCAAGTCCCCGAACTCGTAGATTTCCACCACCCGCGGATCCAGCAGCCGCAGCTCCTGCTGGATGCGGGCTCCGCGCCGCTCGGCTTCGAGCACCAGTTGCGTCACCGGGTCCGCGCCCCGCTTGATCAGCTTGAGGGCCGCCTGGCGATTCTCCACCGTGTCGATGGCCAGGTACACATCGGTCATGCTCCGGCCAATCCGGCGGACGATTTCGTAACGGCCGATGCGCGTGGGCGCGGTCATGGCATCATCCTCTCGCGGCCCGCAGCGCTGCCCACAGCAGCATGCCCAGCAGCAGCCCGTACGCCAGGAAGGCCACGCGTCCGGTCAGAATCCGCCGCCGCGGCAGGCGCACGCGGGTGGTCGACGGCCGCGGCCGCGTTCGCTCCCCGCGCCCCCGGAACTGCGGCCCGGCCACCAGCACCGCCGTGATATTGTCCCTGCCGCCCGCCTCGATGGCCCTCTCCACCAGTTCCCCCGCCACGGCCGCCGCATCGCCGTCGTAGCGCTCCACCGTGTCGCGCACCTCGGCCGAGGTGATCTGGTCGGTGAGCCCATCGCTGCACAGCAGCATGGCCGCATCCGGCCGGAAGCGGCAGCGGAGGATCTCGATGAACTCCTCGTCGCCCTCCGCGCGCCGCCGCGATCCCACGTCGCGAAATACCTCGTGGCGCCGCGGGTGGGCCATGGCCTCTTCCTCGCTTAATTCCCCCGCGTCTTCCCGTTCGCCCACCGGAGAATGATCGGAGGTCATCTTGCGCATGGCGCCGTCCCAGATCAGGTACAGCCGCGAATCGCCTACGTGTCCGATGGTGGCCTGCCCGTCCTCCACCACCGCCAGGGTTAACACGCAGGCCATGCCCTTCCGCTCTTCCTCCGCCTGCGCCAACTCGAAGATGCGGTTATTGGCCGCGGTGATGGCGCGGCGCACCCGCTCCTCGGCCGGGGCATGGGAGTCCGCAATCGACTCGCGGATGGCCTCCACCGCGGTCTCGGCCGCCAGTTCTCCCCCCGCGTGTCCCCCCACGCCGTCCACCACCAGAAAAATCCCCCGTTCTTCATCCACCCAATACCGGTCTTCGTTGCGCGCGCGCAACAGGCCCGCGTCGGTAACCGCCCCCGATTTCACCGGCGCTCCCTCCAGTGCGCCGCCACAAACAGCGCCACGAAGACCAGAAACGCGATCGCGAACGGCGTGTGCAGACTGTAAAGTGCTTTCACTTCCTGGCCTCGAACGATAGCTTCAAAACTTCCGCCACTCCGATCTCTGCGCGGTCGGGTAAGTGCTCCTCCACGCCGCGCGCCAGCCGCCGCCCGTTCAGCCAGGTGCCGTTGCGGCTCTTGTCGACGATGGCGAAAGCCCCGCTCGCCGGGTCGCGCCGCAGCCCGATGTGCTCGCGCGAGACTTCGTCGTTGGTATAGAGCGGCAGGTCCACCCACAGGTCCTCGCCCCCGCGTCCTATGCTGATTTCATTTTGGGTCACGAAATAGGTTTGCGGCCCGGAATCGTCCTGGTAGCGAATCTCGGCGAAGACCCGGTCGGGTTGGCGCCGTGTGCTTTCCCGGTCGCGCGCCACCCGCGCCGCCGTCACCGCCGGCTCGCGCTCGATCAGCGTCGTTTTGGCGCCGCGATACCCCGGCCGTGCCACGTCGTTGAGCTCCGAATGGATCTCCACGTCGCCCGCGGGCACGGCATTCTCCGTATCGGCGAACAGTTGGATCCACCAGTCGTTCTGCGCCGTGCGGTACGTCTTGCGCGCGCCGCCCCGCCGGAAGCGCGGACCTTTCGCATTCCATTCCGCCACCCGCGCCGTCAGCGCCCGCTTGGCGTCCTCCTTCATGAGATCCTGCACGGCCACCAGCCGCGCGTAGTCGTCGGGATGCAAATAGACGCTGAAGAGGCACGGCAGCAGAATGCTGTACCCCAACTCGAGCCGTCCCACCTCCATGTTGCGGATCAACTCGTCGATGATGGTCTGCCCGCTGATTCGGGTCTGTGGCTGTTTCGTCCCGCTACGCGCCATACCGATACACCAACCCTCCGTCGGCGAGCTGCGTTCGTCGGTGCGGCTGGCACACTCGCCTTTGTGTCAGACGCCGGGACGCGGGACGCACTTTTAGACGAGATATCCGGCGCCAGGTTTCAATTCGCCCGCCTCCACCCGCCTCCGTGCCGCATTAAAATTAAGTAGGGTAGGACTCCCGGCCCGCCCCCATGGCCCGAAGGGCCACCAAAAGTGATGAAAGCCCGGTGGGCAGGCTGAAGCCTGGCTGAAGCCTGCCCCACCACGGCAGCATCTTCAATCGCCTGGAATCGGCTTTCAAGCATGCCCATCGCGCGGCGCCAAGGTGCTGAAGGCCTTCCCGGAAATCGCGAAACGCCCTGCCGGCCTGCTCACGCGCTGAGGGCGCGCTGCCAACCGCGGGCAGGCCAGGAGGGGCCTACCCCACTTTCAGCACGTCCTGGTAATACTTCTCGTACCGCGGGATGATCTTCTCCGAGCAGAAGCGCTCGGAGGCGTTCCACCGCCCGGCCTTGCGCATGCGGTAGTGCAGGGCATCGTCGGTGAGCAGCGCCACCACGCGCGCCGCCTGCGCGGAAATGTCGCCCACCGCTTCCAGGAAGCCGTCTTCTCCATCGGTGATCAGCTCCGGCACGCCGCCCACGCGCGTCGCCACCGGCACCACCCCGCAGGCCATCGCCTCCAGCGCCACCAGCCCGAAGGATTCCAGCTCGCTCGGCATCAACAGCACGTGGGCCAACGGAATCAGCCGTTCCACGTGATTCTGCTTTCCCAGGAACGTAACATGGCGGTCCACCTTCAGTTCGCGCGCCAGGTGGGCCGCCGGGGGGCGCTCGGGGCCGTCGCCCACCATCAACAGATGCGCCGGAACGCTCTTCCGCACTTCGGCCAGGATGCGCACGCAATCGAGCACGCGCTTCACGGGCCGGAAGTTGGAAAGGTGAATCAAAAGCCTCTCGCCCGCGGGCGCATAGGCGGCGGCCCCGGTCTTGGCCTCATCCGGGTGGTAGAGATCGCAGTTGACGAAGTTATGAATCACGCGGATCTCGTTGGCCACCCCGAAGACTTCGACGGTCTGTTTCCGCAGGTACTCGCTGATGGAGCTAATGCCGTCCGACTTCTCTATGGAGAATTTCGTGATGGGAAAGTAGGAAGCGTCCGTCCCGACCAGGGTAATATCGGTGCCGTGCAGCGTGGTGATGAACGGCAGGCGGCGCGTGGCCGCGAGCATTTGCTGCGCCAGCATGGCGGAGATGGAGTGCGGGATGGCGTAATGCACGTGCAGCAGGTCCAGGTCGTAGGACTCGGCCACCTCGGCCATGCGCGAGGCCAGCGCGAGGCAGTACGGCGGGTATTGGAACAGCGGGTAGTTGGAGACTTCGACTTCGTGGTAGTACACGCGCGGGATGTCCGGGTCCAGGCGGATGGGGTTGGCATAGGTGATGAAATGGACATGGTGGCCGCGGTTGGCCAGCTCCATGCCCAGTTCCGTGGCCACGATGCCGCTGCCGCCGTAGGTGGGGTAACAGGTGATTCCGACCTTCACTTCGCCAGCGTACCATTAACCGGGCGGAGGACCCCGTAGCCGATCTGCCCGTGCAGGTTCTCGTCGGGCGAGGCCACGTCGCCCCCGCCGAACCAGACGCGGATCTGGTCGCCGTTCACCTCCACCGTGGGATCGCAGATGACCTTTGCCTCCCACGCCGCGGCGCCCGCCAATACGGTGGAAAGCTTTTGCCAGTGGACGCCATCGGTGGAGCGCGCCAGGCCCAGCCGGCGATTCTCGCCCGTGTCGCGGCCCGTGTACAGCATCCAGTAGAAGCCGTGCGAGTTCCAGACCGCGGGCTCGCCCAGACCGTTTTCGTCGAACGCGCCGGCGCCGCCCAACTCGAGAATCGGATTGGCGCGGAGCTTCTGCCAGTGGAGCCCGTCGGTGGACCGCGCCACGCCCAGGCGCTGGCGGTGGGCGCGGTCCTGGCCGAGATAGTAGAGGTAGTGATAGGACCCGATGCGAATCGCGTACGGGTCGGCCACGCCCTCTTCGTCCCAGCTTGCGTAGGGGCCGGGTTCGAGCACCGGCTTCGGTTCCTTGATAAAGGCGCCTATGTCCCGAGAACGGGCCAGTCCGATGCGCGGCCTCTCTTTGGGCCCGGCGACATACCAATACCAGACCCGCCCCGCATGGGCCAGCGCAGATCCGTTGGCGGCGATGTAGGAGCCTTCCCAGGTTTGTGGATCGGGAGACAGTACGACGCCCAGCTTCCGCCAGTGGATGCCGTCGTTCGAATCTGCCTGGAGGGTCCGCCAGGTACGTCCGTCATATGCGGAGTAGAGCATGGTGCGGCCCGAGACCACGGATGGGTTGAGCACATCGTGTGACTCCCAGCCCTCGCCGCGGGTAAGTACCGGTTCCGGCCGCTCGTCGAAGGCGAACGTCATGTTGGCATCGCCGCCCGCCACGCGCGGCAGCGAAAAATCGGAATAGCCGCACCCCGCAAGCGCGAGCAGCCCGAGCCATAAAGGAGCCCGCGTACCGATCCCCGGCCCCCAGCCCCCAGCCCCCAGCCCCCGGCCCCCAGCCCCCAGCCCCCGATCCCCGGCCCCCGGCCCCCGACCCCTGGCCCCCGTCATGGCAGCGGGATCCGGAACTTGATTCCCGCCCCCCGCCCCGGCCGCGATTCCACCAGCAGGTCCGCGCTGAGCGAGCGCGCCCGCCGCTTCAGACTGGCCGGGCCCAGGCGCAGCAGCTCCAGCTCTTCCAGCGAGTAGGTGCCGGCGAAATTGAAGCCGTGGCCATTGTCGTCCACGGAAATCTCCAGGCCCCGGTCGGTCTTCTCCAGGGCCACCGCCACGCGCGTCGCCGCGGCGTGCTTCTGCACGTTGTGCAGCGCTTCGCGGAGCATCTGCAGCACCTCCTGCGTCATCTCCGGCGGCAGTCCGACCGGCGCATCGGTGCTCAGAAAGGTCACGGGAATCCCGCTTTCTTTCTGGAACGATTCGGCCGTGCGCCGGGCCGTGGACACCAGGTTGGCGCCATCCACATCCACCGGACGCATGCTGTGCAGGAAGGCCCGCAGGTCGCGGATTTGGGATTGCGCCAGCGTCTGCAACTGGCTGAGCTCCTCCATGCCGGCGCTCGCGTCGCGCGCCAGCAGCTTGCGCAGAATCTCCAGGCGCATTTGCAGGCTGATGAAGCTTTGCAGCGGGCCGTCGTGAAAATCCGAGGCGATCCGTATGCGCTCCTCCTCCCCGGCCTTCTCCGCCGCCTTTTCCGCCGCTCCCAGCTTCGCGGTGAGAGACTCGATGCGCTCGGCCTGGCGCCGCCTGTTCACCGCAAAGCCACACGCCAGCACGCCCGCCACCAGCACCGTGCGCTCCAGGATGCGAATCTGCGGATAGGGCAGCGCGGCGCAGAAGGTCGCGCTGACTCCGGAGATGACCGCCACTTCCACCGGTCCATAAAATACCAACGCTTCGGTCAGCAGAAACAGGAAAAAGACCGACGCCAGCCAGAGCAGGCGGTCGCTGCCATAGCTGGCCACCACCAGAAAATAGACCGTGTCGCCAAACAGGGCCAGCAGGCCGAGCATTCCCCTCTGGGCCGCGCCGCGTATGCCCCTCAGGATGCTCGACACCAGGAACAGCCCCAGCGCCGCGCAGAGCAGCAGGGCCGGCTGCTCCGGCGCGATAACGCAGGTGATGGCCAGGGCGCCGGCCGCCAGCGCGATCCGTGTCAGGGAGACGCCGCGCGACCAGTCGAGTTTCGGCGAAACAAGCACGCGTCTACTTCCGATAGAGATAGAGCGTGTGGCTGCGCCCCTCGCCATCATCGGCGATATTCTCCACCTTCTCCGGGGTCCAGTTCTTGAATTCGAAATCGTGGGCCACCACCCGCGCGCCCTTTTTCAACTGTTCATCGAGCATCGGTTGGACCTTGTCGATGAAACCCGGCAACAGGTACACGGTGATCAGGTCCGCCGAACTGTAGTTCTGCTTCAGCAGATCCCCGTTGACGATGCGCGCATTCTTTTCCAGGTGGAGCTTCCGAATCTTATCCGTGCTAAGTTTCCAGAGGTCCTTATCCAACTCCACGCCGACCGCGTCGGCATGGAACTTCTGCGCCGCCATGATCACGATGCGGCCATCGCCGGAGCCCAGGTCGTAAACCTTCTCCCCAGCCTTGAGGCCGCCCAATTGAAGCATCTTTTCGACGATGGTCTCCGGTGTGGGGTAATAGGGCGCCAGTTTTTCCGCATCGCCCGTCTGCGCCGCGGCCGCCGCGCAGCCCAGGAGTGTGAGCAAAAATACTTTGGGCATGATGCCAATCTCAGTCACAAATTTACCACCTTATTTTCAATTAAAGGCCGTCATACCCCCACCGTGCGCCGCGCGGACCCATCATTTTTCCACACCGATGTGGAAAAGCCTGTGAGAATCTGGGCCGGAGTGCGCTCAACCGCTCATGCCGTAACCGATTTGTGACATCATGCACAGCAATTCAGCAACTACCGGTTGGCGCAGGTAAAGCCCGCTTCGCCAAGGGCTTTACTGCAGGACTCGGGCCGTTTCGTCCGGCAACTTCGGCTATACCCAGACCTTCTGCAGGGGCACGCCGCGCTGGCACCACTCGCAATGGGCGCCATCGACATAATAGCTGCCGTCCAGCTTGGCCAGATAGTAGAGCGGCAGACTGCCGAAATTGAGGGTCCTGGGCGTGGGCTGGTAAATAATTACGGCGAGGCCGACCACGGTGGCCCCCCGCGCTTCCAGAAGCGTTTTCAGCTCCGCGAGCTTGGTCCCGGTGCGCAGAATATCGTCCACCAGCACCACCGGCTCTCCGGGTTGTGGTTCCAGAAACTGACGGAACCGGAGCGCGTCCTTCTCCTGCTCGCGCTCGGCCCAATAGACCTGCTTGGCGCGCACCGATTCGCACACGCCGTAGGCCACCGGCAGGCCGCCGGTCATGGGCGTGACAATGGAAAGCTCCGGCATGATGGCCCGGATTTCGGAATTGGCGCGCAACAACCGGCTCAGCCCCACCGAGAGCATGCGCTGGTGCTGGTAGTAGCGCATGGCCAGCGGCACCTGCAAATATTCGTTGGAGTGCAACCCGGTGGGGTATTCGAAATGGCCCTCGCGGAGCGCCCCCGTCTCGCGCAGCACGGCCACCACTTCATCTTGCGTCGGAATCAGATGCATGAATCAGCCCGCTTTCAGTTGGCCCCGTGGCCTGTGAGCACACGCGGAATGGTGCGCAGCAGGATCTTCCAATCGAGCGCCAGAGACCAAGTATCAATGTACTGCATATCCATCTTCATCCAGGTCTCAAAATCGACGTTGTCCCGCCCGGAGACCGCCCACAGGCAGGTGAGCCCGGGCCGCATGCGCAGGCGGCGGCGCTGCCAGCGCTGGTAATGCTCCACTTCGCTCGGCACCGCGGGGCGTGGACCCACCAGCGACATATCGCCGCGCAGCACGTTCCACAACTGCGGCCACTCGTCGATCGAGAACTTCCGCAGGTAGCGTCCAATGGGGGTAAGGCGGGGATCGAAGGGAATCTTGAAAACCGTCTCCCGCGTGTTCAGGTGCGCCAGCGCGGCCTGGAGCTGTTCGGCGTTCACGCACATCGAGCGGAATTTATAGAACACGAAAAGGCGCCCGTTCAATCCGCACCGCACTTGCCGGAAGATGGCCGGTCCGGGCGAGGTCAGGCGGACGAGCAGCGCGGTCAGCCCCATGAAGGGCGCCAGCACGGCGAGCCCCGCCGCGGCGATCGCCACGTCCATGGCCCGCTTCAGCAGCAGCCGGATCTCGTCGTAGGGAGCCGCGGAAAACGTCAGCAGCGGCGTGGCCCCGAAACGGTCCAGCGACACCGTGCTGTGGACGTGCGGGAAAAAATCCACCGCCACGCGCGTGCGCACGCCTTCCTCGTCGCACAACAGGAAAACCTCTTCCAGCTCCGCCAGGCTCTCGCTGCCCACGGCAAAAATAATCTCGTCCACCACGTGCTGCCGCAAAATGAGCGGCAGCTCCGCAATGGGCCGCACCGTGTGCACCGAGCCCAGGGCGATGCTCTCCGGCGCGCCGGCGCTCTCCGGCTTCTCGCTCAGGAAACCGCGCAGCCGGACGCCATACTCCGCCGATTGCTCGAGCGCCTTTCCCATCCGTACGGCGCGCTCCCCGGTGCCCACTACCATCACGTAATGGGGCGCCGCGAACTCGCGCCGGATGACGCCCACGACGCGCCCGGCCGTCAGCCGGAACAGCAGCAGCAGCACCCAGGCATAGGCGGAAAACAGGATCAGGAAGAAGCGGCTCAGGTCCAGCCGCAGAACGTACTCGAACACCACCAGGCACAAGGCGGCGTAAGCGCACTGCCGCGCCGAATCGCGCAGGATGATGCGCGGATGCCCGCTATCGAGCTTTTCGTAAACTTCGAGCCACAGCCCGATGGACACCCAGGCGACCAGCGAGAAGCCGAGCACCAGCGCTTTCTGTTGAATGGTGAGGAAAAAGTTGTGTTCGAGATGCAGCAGCGAGCGGGTCTGGTACGCCGCTTCGAATGCCGCAGCAGCCAGGATGATGTCCGATAGTCCGAACAAAACACGGGCCTTACGCTGGCGGCTAAACATCCGGCTTCAGGATAGCATGGGCGGGGGGCAGGCGCGCAGCCAAATGCCGCAGAGCGGCACGGCCGCGCTACCAGCCTGTTCTGCTAGTGTAGTGTCCACGAAATAAGACAAGAGACATTCCGCGCGGAGCAGTGGGGCGGACCCCTGGTCCGCGGTCGACCCGCGCGGACCGGGGCGCGGACCGGGGGGTCCGCCCCACTGACTCGACCTGTCCACCCAATTCGTGGACACTTCACTAGCGACGCCACCCTGGTGGCGGAGAGGCCGGGCAAACGCACCGCACGGCCCGGGTCCCGGCACAGCGAAGCCAGATTTCCAGCGGCAAGCAGCACTTTCCACTCGATGCACGGGCACGGAAAAGAGTGCACCGCCCCGCCCGATTGCGCCGCCGTTCACGCGATTCCCATTCCCCGCTAAAAGCGCGTAAAATAGGGTTTTAACGTTTCTTTATCCTATGCCAGCCACCAGGACTCAGAAAGACAACATCGCGGCGCTCGAGAAGGCCCGGGAGCGCGTGCGCGCCGGCGGCGGACCGGAGCGCGCCGCCAAACAGCACGCCGACGGCAAGCTCACGGCGCGGGAGCGTGTGGCCATGCTGCTCGACCGCGACACCTTTCAGGAAACGGGGCTGTTTGCCCAGCACCATGGGACGCTGTTCGGCATGGCCGACAAGCCCATGCCGGCCGATGGCGTGGTCACCGGGTCGGGCAAGGTCGGCGGGCGGACGGTGCATGTCGCCAGCCAGGATTTTACGGTCGCCGGCGGCTCGGCGGGCGAAGTGCACGGCATTAAGATCGCCGACGCCATGCGCCATTCCATCGACACCGGCACGCCCTTCCTGTTCATCAACGATTCGGGCGGCGCGCGCGTGCAGGAGGGCGTCGGCAGCCTCGCCGGGTATGCCAAGGTGTTTTATCACAACGTCATGCTCTCGGGCGTGGTGCCGCAGATTTCCCTCATCTGCGGGCCCTGCGCGGGGGGCGCCGCCTATTCTCCCGCGCTCACCGATTTCATCATCCAGACCAGCTACGCGTACATGTTCATCACCGGACCGGCGGTCATCAAGCAGGTCACCAACGAGGTGATTACAGCCGAGCAGTTGGGCGGCGCCCGCGCCCAGATGAACAATTCCGGGGTGGTCCACTTCGTCGCGGAAAACGACGTGGATGCCATCAAGATCTGCAAACGCCTGCTCTCCTTCCTTCCGTCCAACAACCTGGAGGAACCGCCGCGTGTCGATCCCGACAAGCGGCACATGCGCGACGACTTCTTGAACCGCATCGTCCCGGACGACTCCAAGCAGCCGTACGATGTGCGCGAGATTATCACCCGCATCGTGGACCGCGACGATTTCATGGAGGTGCAGAAGGAATACGCCCGGAACCTGGTGATCGGCTTCGGGCGCATCGTGGGCCGCTCCGTGGGCATCATCGCCAACCAGCCGTGCGTGCTGGCGGGCGCGCTGGATATCAATGCTTCCGACAAGGGCGCGCGGTTCATTCGCTTCTGCAACGCGTTCAACATCCCGCTGGTCACGCTGGTGGACGTGCCCGGGTTCCTTCCCGGCGTGGACCAGGAACACGGCGGCATCATCCGCCACGGCGCCAAGCTGCTGTTCGCCTATTCCGCGTCCACCGTGCCCAAGCTCACGGTGGTGGTGCGCAAGGCGTTCGGGGGCGGCTACATCGCCATGTGCTCGAAGGACCTGGGGGCCGACCGCGTGTTCGCCTGGCCTACCGCCGAAATCGCGGTCATGGGAGCCGAAGGCGCGGCCGAAATCGTGTTCCGCCGCGAGATTGCCGCGGCCGACGACCAGGATGCGAAGCGGCGCGAGCTGATCGAAGAGTACCGCCAAACATTCGCGACCCCCTATGTTGCGGCGGGCGCGCGCCTGGTGGACGAGATCATCGAGCCCGCCGAGACGCGCGGCTGTCTGGCGGCGGCGCTCGAAGCCCTGCACACCAAGCGCGTGCTGCGCCCCTCGAAGAAGCACGGAAACATTCCGCTGTGAGGACCTTATGGCGCCCGTAATGGAGATCGAAACCGAGCGGGATAGCCATCCCGCGATCAGCGAACGCCACCGGGTGCTGATCGCGGCGGCGGTGGCGGCGGTGGTGGGCGGTCCATTCCGCATTCTGGAAATCAGCCCCGCCGAGAAGCCCGCCGAAACCGGCTGGAAACATTGCGGCCGGATCTCGAAGCCGGCCCCGCGCGCGGCGCTTCGCCGGCCCGCCCAGGTCCGCACCAAAGCGGCCCGCAAGGAGGACAAGCGGTGAAACTTCGCATCACGATCGAGGACACCAGCTACGACGTGGCGGTGGAGGTCCTCGCGGAACCGCAGGCCGTACCGCCCAAGGACGACCCGCTGGCGGCGGTGCCCCAGTCGGTGCTGCAGCCGCCGCACCTGCCCGATACCAGGCCGGAGGACAAGATCTGCCGCAGCCCGATCGCGGGCGTAGTAGTGGCCATATCGGTTTCGCCGCGCCAGAGGGTCCGGCAGAACGATTCCGTGCTCATCATCGAGGCCATGAAGATGCAGACCTCCATTGGCGCGCCGGTGGATGGCGTGGTGGAAGAGATCCTGGTGAAGGCCGGCGAAGCCGTGAAGTCGGGCCAGGTGTTGTGCCGGCTGGGCTGAGGCTCCCGCCGCGCGCGCCCGGTCTGCCACAATAGCGGTGTCCTTATGACCGACCGCCTCTATTACACCGACTGCTACCTGCGCGAATTCCACGCCTCCATCGTCGAACGCTCCGAAGACGGCTTCACGGTGTACCTCGACCGCACCGCCTTCTATCCCACTTCGGGTGGACAGCCGTTCGATACCGGCGCGATCGGCGGTATCCGCGTTCTCGACGTGATCGACCAGGGCGAGCGCATCGCCCACCATGTGGCCGCGCCCCTGGGCACCGGCCCGGTGGAGTGCGCCATCGATTGGCCCCGGCGCTTCGATCACATGCAGCAGCACACCGGCCAGCACCTGCTCTCCGCCGTCTTCGAAGAGCGGTTCGCCCTGCACACGGTGAGCTTCCACTTGGGCGCCGCGAGCTCCACCATCGATCTCGAAGGCGCCGCCCTGGAACCGCCCGCGGCCCGGGAGGCCGAGCGGCGCGCCAATGAAATCGTTTGCGAGAATCGTCCCGTGACCGTCGCCTTTGAGCATGCCGCCGGGGCCGAAGGGCTGCGCAAGCCGTCGGACCGCGAGGGCGACCTGCGCATCGTCTCCATCGACGGCCTCGACCGCAGCGCCTGCGGAGGGACGCACGTGCGCTCCACCGGCGAGATCGGAGCCGTGCTCATCCGCAAGCTGGAGAAGGTGCGGCAGGCCGTGCGCGTGGAGTTTCTGTGCGGCGCGCGGGCGGCCGCGCGGGCGCGCGCCGATTACGACGCGCTGGCCGCCATTGCGCACCTGTTCTCCGCTTCGCTCGACGACGCCGCGCCCATGGTGGCGGCGCAATGGGAAGCCGCGCGCTCAGGCGACAAGGCGCGGCGCAAGCTGGAACTCGATCTCGCCGCTTATCAAGGCCGGGACCTTTACCTGGCCACGCCGCCGGGCGCCGATGGCGTGCGGCGCGTCGCCCGGTGCGCCGCAAGCGGCAGCCTCGAGGAGTTGCGCGCCATCGCCCAGAACTTCACCGCCCAACCGAAAGCCGTCTTTGTAGCCACTTTGGCCAGCCCGCCTTCGGTGCTGCTGGCCGCTTCCGCCGATGCAGGCATCGATGCCGGCCAGGTGCTCAAGGCTGCGCTCACTGCGGTCGGTGGCCGTGGCGGCGGCAACGCGCGCATCGCCCAGGGCAGCGTGGCCGACCAGGCGCAACTCGATCGGGTCCTGGCCGCGGTGGCCGGGTCGCAACAAGCTTGACGCGGAGACGCGGAGACGCGGAGGACGCGCGGAGTGGAAAGACCGAAACCAGCGCCCTGAGCCGGCGGAGATTCGCGAGGACCCGTTCTATACGGCATTCTCCGCGCAGTCTCAGCGTCTCCGCGACTCCGCGTCGAGAGTTGGACTCTGTTGGTCCGAGATCTCCCCGAGAGGCTACTTCCTCTTGGCGGCGGTCTTTTTCGGCGGCGCGCTCGCCGGCTTCAGCAATTCCTCGATCTTGTCGTGGATGGTCTTCTCCATCTGTGCCTCGCTGAGCAGCGGAGAATCGCCCTCGTATTGCGCGCGGATCGTTCCCTGCCGGTCCACAAACGCCACCAGCGGCATGTGCGGGATCAGCGCGATGGGATGTTCCATATAATCGAGCGCGGTCTTTTGATCGTTGAGCCCCACCGGGAACGGCGGATTGAAGGTCTTGAGGAAGTTCGGCAGCGCCACCGGGGCCATGTCCTCAATGGCCGACGCCAGCACCTGGAAGCCGCGCGCGCCCAGCTCGTTCTGGTCTTTGATCAGACATCCGATCGCCCGCTGGCAGTGCGGGCAGTAGGTCAGGATGAAAATGACGGCCACTACCTTCCCCCGATACTGGCTCAGCAGCGCCTGTTTGCCGCCCGGGAGATTGACAGCCAGTTCCGGCGACGGGCGGGGCAACTCCGCCGCCAGCGCCTGCGCCATCAGCCCGAACCATAGAGCCACAGCCGTCAATGGCGAGCGGTGCCGGGACATCAGCTTCAGTGTATCGCAGGGTCCAGCCCTTCCATGCTGGTGACCGTCGCCCCACTGCGCCGCAACAGGAACCGCCCGTCGTCGCCCGTCCCGCTGACCGAGTCGCCGCTTTCGGACGCCACCGCCAGATTGCGCCACTTCTTGCCCAGCGCCTCCCGATAGAGGGCGAAGTACGCGCGCGCGCTTTCTTCGCTGTCCCATTCCGCGGCGTACAGCAGCACCACGCGGTGCGCTTTTTTGTTCTCGCGCAGTTCGAAGGCCGACCCGCGCCAGTGCGGCGCAATCTCCTCCGCGCGCTCCTTGCCGGCGTACTGCTCGATCAGAATGCCGTGCTCCAGTTCCCCCAGCGAGCCGCCCACCAGGCCCTTGTAGCCGCGCGGCAAATGCGGATCGGGAAGCGCGGGCCGGGTGGGCTTCAGGGCGGCGAAGTACGTGCCGGGATGGAGGATCTGCTGCGTGGAAACCGGCGCGTGCCGGTAGACTTCGCCAAAACCCTCTTCTCCCTCGCGCTGGAACACGGCATTCTGGAACAACATGCCCTTCGTGTAGGGAAACACCAGCGTGCGGCGCAGGTAGAGCGGGGCGTTCTCGTAAATCGGATACTGCCCGGCCCCGCTGTCGCTCAGGTTGCTCATGGCGGCCACCAGCGCGGGCGAATCCTTCAGGGACTGGCCGGATTTCCGCGCCAGGTATTCGGACATCAGCCAGGTGGCCTGGCCTTCCATCACCGCCAGCCGCGCGGTGGCCCCGTCGTCGCTCTTGCGCCCCTGCCGGATGAACCGCGCCAGGTTGAAATTCTGGTCGGCCAGGGCGTGCGAAAGCTCGTGCGCCAGCACCGGCTCCTGGGTGTCGGAGGAAGTGGATTCGGTGATGAACAGCTTCTTCTTGTCGTAATCGTAGAAGGCCGCCGCCTGCTCGGTCAGCAGGTCCACGGTGCTGCGGGCCAGGTCGAAATCCCGCGGCACCAGCCCGAATTTCTTCAGGGTCAGTTCTTCGGCGCGGATCTCCTCCGGGCTGGTGACATCCTTCACGCGCTTGTTCAGGAACTCGTTGATCTTCTCCTTGGTGATGAATCCGCAGGGCACCCGGTGCCGCAATTTCATGCCGGAGATGCGGGTCAGATCCTGGGCGATGGCGTTGGCCTGGCCGCAGAGCGCTTGCGCGTGGGGATCGGATTGCGCCGCGCCCGGCGCCGCCCACACCAGCAACGCCGCTACCAGTGCGCTTGACAGACGAAAGCGTCTGTCCCACTTTGATGCACGGGGACTTGCGTTCTTGTGGGGCAGGCGCTTTCGCCTGCCAGGCGTGTTCAGCATCCGCTCCCTTACGGCCTTCCGATTCTGTTTGCCACGCTGCCCAACTCTATCAGAATAATGCGCGCTACAATGAGGGGTCCATTCACACGGGCAGAGGAGAATTCTTTTGGCGGAAGATAAAGTGTACAAGGCCGAGTATCTGGGAAGCGGCACCTTCGTGATCAGCAAGCCCAAACGGAAGAAGATCAAAGTGCGCCAGTCGCAGTTGAAGAATCCGCAGCGCGGCTCGCGCAAATAGCGCGCGCCCTCCGTCGCGGTGTTTCCCGGCGGCCCCGGCGGCGCGTATCCATCAGGTGTAGCCAGCCCTCCAGCGCAGCCCTCTGCATCGCAAAAACTCCCCGGAAGGTGGCCAATCGCGGCGCGCTCTCCACCAGGGAACGCGGGCTCACCAACCGGGCATCCATTCCCAGCCGCCTCCCGCCCGCGGGGCCACGCGGCCCACGCTGGGAAACGGGAAATGGAACGCCATCAAGTGCATATTCTCCGCCACGGCGCGCTCCAGCAGCGCGCGTCGCGTCGCGGCCGCCTGTTCCGGCGCCAGGTCGAAGCCGTTGCCCCACTCCGGATGCTCCAGGTGCAGCGGATGCACGGCGGCGTCGCCCAGGTTCAGGAGTTGCTCGCCGTCGGAGGAAAGCAGCACTGCCAGGTGCCCCGGCGTGTGTCCGGGGGCGGGGATGGCGCGCACTCCGGGGACAATATCGATTTCCTTCTCGACCGGCTCCACCTGCAAGCGCAGCGGAGTCAGGCACCGCCGCGCCGTGCAATCGATCTCGTACTTCATATCGTCGGGTAGCCGCAGGGCCCGCAGGTCCGTGCGCGCCGCCGTCCAGAATTCCCATTCCAGGTCGGAGAGCATATAGATCGCGTTGGGAAACGCCGGACGGGGGAATCGCGGATTTCGCGCATCGATGGCCCCGCCGACGTGATCCGGGTGGGCGTGCGTCAACACCACCGTATCGACGTCCTTGGGCCTGATGCCGGCCATCTCCAGGCGGGCCACAATTGCGCCGGTGGTGCTGGAGGAAACGCCCGCGCCGGTATCCACCAGCACCACGTGCCGGCCGGTTTCCACCAACAGGCAGGTGTAGGGGCTGAGAATCGATTCGTGCGGGAGATGCCGGTTCTCCAGCTCGCGCGAAAGTTCGCCGGGATCGGCATTGGGGAAAAACCACGACACCGGGTAGCGGAAGTACCCATCGCTGAGAACCGTGCAGCGGATGGAGCCGACCTGAAACGCGTGGGAACCGGCGGGCATTGGCGCAACCTACTTGTAGATGATATCAAGGTTAAAAGGTACAGTTTGTCTTTTTTGAGCCGAGAGGGGGCAGCCGTCTGGTAACGAAGAGGGAGTCCGGAATGGAAAGGCAGGCTCGCTAGGAGCGCAGAGGCAATGGGGCAGTTGTTGAGGTCTCAAAGGTAAGAATGATGGGACCGGACTCTCTCTCTGCCCCCAGCATAGCCCG
>JADGNR010000350.1 GCA_017883415.1 Bryobacteraceae bacterium
CAACGTTTTGCAGCGGTGGCGACGGGAGTTCCGCCAGGGGACGGGGAACGCCTTCCCCGGCAACGGCAAGCAGCGCTGGTCGGAGGGCCGGATCGCCGATGCCGCGCCATGCTATCGACGCTGTGCCGGTCCTTTAGTTCATAATCCGCTATCACATCGGACAGGAGTTCGGACATCAGAACGCGGTCTATCTGGGTGCCCTGAAACTTGCCCGTCGACACTTCGGCGATGCGCCGCTTCAGGAATCGCTGGGCATCATTGTAGCTTTCCGTGTGGGTGGACTCGCGGTATTGCCGACCGTTGACGCTGAACTGAATATGCCACGTCGGAATTTCACGTTCCGATCCGTCTGCTTCCGTCACCGTGCGCCTGTAGATGCTGCCGAGGCCGCGCTGGGTCGGGGGTGTGTTCTTTCCTTGCGCTGGTGTGTCTGTGTGGCAATCCGGTCCGGCTCGGTCCTCTGCGGAGGCAAGTGGGGGACCAGCGGAGCTTCGCGGCCTCGTTCACGGCGGCCGTACGCTACCGGCAGAGGGCGGAGCTGCAGGCCATCATCGAGAAGCTTGCCAGCATCTACGCCAGGAACCAGGTGCAGGAGCATCTGCTCGAAAGGGTCGCCGAGATGGAATCCGTAGTTAAGGCACTGCCACCGGCACCCAGTAAACAGAGCTGAGCTTTCCCGATTGGAGCGGTGCACCTACCTGCCGCCTCGACTCTCGGACGGCCGGGGGCGTCATGGTGGGGGCCGCCACAGGATGACGACGGATCCTACCGTTATCGCATTCACCGGAAGCTGACCAGCTTGGCCGGCGCCAGAAGACGCTCTACGTTTTCCCTTCTCCAGCTCCCTGCCATTGGATGTGGTCTTCGCGTGGTGGTGAGCCTGTGGGATGGGGACGACCTGGCCGCGCCGGAGTTCATGCAGTCCTTCTACCGCCGCCTGCGCCAAGGCGAAGCGCCCGCGTCCCCATCGCCAGGAAAAACTGACGACGCTTGTGGAATGGCAGGCAGCTGGTTTGTTGTAACGGACAGCGGGCATGACATCGACCAGAGTGCTCATCGTGGACCACCATCTTCTCGTTCGTAACGGATTGAAGCGGGTGCTCACAGAGGAATGCGAAGCTGTCGTCTTCGGGGAAGCCGGAACGGCCCGCGACGCCTTGGCCCAGGTTGCCGGGCAACCGTGGGACATGGTCGTCCTCAATGTCGGTATTCCGGGTAAAGATGGGTTCCACATTCTCCGCGAGACCCTCCTGCGAAGGCCTCACACGCGGGTGCTCATGCTGAGCATTCAGGCGGATCCCCGCTGCGCAACGCGCGCGCGCCAAATGGGCGCCTTCGGTTGCGTTTGCAGGGACGCTGGACGGTCTGAGCTGGTGAAGGCTTTCAGGAATGTGCTCGCCGGCAAAATGCACTTCGATGACTCCCTTACGCCGGATTCACCCGCGCCAGCTACCACCGGGCACGACGTTCTCTCGGCGCATGAGTACAAGGTCCTGCTGGCCTTCGCGGCTGGAAAAGAAACCGGTGACATTGCGGCCGAAATGAGCCTGAACACCAAGACCGTCAGCAGCTACAAGCGCCGCATTCTCAATAAGCTGGGCCTGAAATCGACCGCCGACCTGGTCCACTACGTCATCGATCATCGCTTATCCTGAGTCGGCGTTTCACCCCGCCAGGCCCACCGGTACCAACCGGTCCTGTGAAGCCGGGCCTATGCCGTCTCGGCCCTTCTCGCGCGAGACGCTTCCACGGATGTTTTTGCCTTATTGACAGGACATGCTTCTTAGTTTAATACTAAGTCTCATACCCGGTAGTTGGGATTCACCGCGCCGACGGTAGGACAAACAGCGCATCGGACGATCCCGAAGCGCTGCTCCACGCAAAGCTGAATCGGCGATTCACCACTGACTGACATGGCATCGTTCAAAGTTCTGATCGTGGGCGACCATCTGCTCGTTCGTAACGGGCTGAAGCAGGTGCTTACTGAGGAGTATCGCGATGTCGCCTTCGGAGAGGCTCGATCCGCCGGCGATGCCTCGGCCCAGGTCGCCAGGCAACCGTGGGACTTGGTCGTCCTCGATATCGCCATTCCGGGTAAGGACGGGTTCCACATTCTCCGCCAGACCCTCCTGCGGCGGCCTGACACGCGGGCGCTCATGCTCAGCATCCAGGCGGATCCCCGCTCCGAAGCGCGCGCGCGCCAAATGGGCGCCTTCGGCTGCGTTTGCAGGGATGCCGGCCGGCCCGAACTGGTGAAGGCTCTTAGGAATGTCCTCGCTGGTCGACTTCATTTCAGTGAACTCCGCACGCGGAAATCGGCCGTGCCTCCAACTGACGGGCACGAAGTTCTCTCCGAACGCGAGTATAAGGTCCTGCTGGCCCTGGCGGCAGGCAAACAAGTCGCTGAGATCGCCGCCGAACTGACCCTCAACCCTAAGACCGTCAGCACCTACAAGCTCCGCATCCTCAACAAGCTGCGCCTGAAATCGACCGCCGACCTGGTCCACTACGTCATCGATCATCGGCTGTCCTGAGCCTGCCTCTCTCAAGGATAAGAAATTTCGGAATTAAGGATTCCCTTGTATGAAAAGGACTACATCAAACGGCCCATTTTCACACCTCCGTGATCCTTGCTCTTCCGCTGTATCACAACGTAGTGCAAAGACTTACCCGCTCCCGCGCCGGGGTCTAGTACCAGCGCCGTAAACCTTTTCATTGACGCCATTTGCGCGCCACGTTACCCTTCTGTCATACCATGTATGTCGGCCCCGGATTAGATTGGTCCCGCATGGGTTACGTTCTCTAGGTTTTCAAAGAAACAATCAAGCCAGATGGGACTTTAAGGGCGGCAGCCTGTTCGCCCTCTGAAAAGCGCAAGGCCGGCGCTTCGGGCCGTCCCATTCGACGCCATTCAGCTATCGGCCCAAACTCCCGTCGTTTTCGAAAGGACCTGATCGTGTTCTCCGTCGTACATCCGCAAACCTCTGAATCGCAAGCGGTAGCGTCTGCCGAACCCTTGGCCGCCAGCCATTGCTGGTACGCCCTCCGGGTGCGCTCCAAGCATGAGATTATGGCCTCCGCTACCTTACGCGGCAAAGGCTTCGAGGAATTTTTGCCCCTATACCGCTCCCGGCGCCGCTGGTCCGACCGCGTCAAGGAACTCGATCTTCCCCTCTTCCCCGGTTATCTGTTCTGCCGCTTCGATGTCCAGGACCGCTTGCTGCCCATCCTCACCACCCCGGGTGTGATCTCCATCGTGGGCGCCGGCAAAACGCCGGTTGCGGTCTCCGCTGAGGAAATCGCCGCCGTTCAGGCCATTGTCCGCTCCGGCCTTCCAGCCCAACCCTGGCCCTGCCTCGCTGTCGGTTCCACCGTCTTCATCGAACGCGGCCCTCTCGCCGGGATCGAAGGGATCGCTTTGAACGTGGATAAGGCCTACCGCCTGGTCGTCTCCGTCCCCTTGCTCCAGCGCGCGGTTGCCGTCGAGATCGAACGGGACTGGGTTCGCCCGGTTTCGCCTCCTCTGCCCGTCCCTGTGGACCTGAACCTGCCGTTTTCGAAAGTAGCGGCTTGAGCGGAATTCTAGCCCGCCCTTGATCGAATAGAGGAACGATGAAAATTCTCAAGATGATTGAAGAACTTCGCAACGAACGTGCGCGCATCGACGAAGCACTCGTCAGCCTCGTAAAGCTGTCGATGAACCGAACGCCTCGCAGAGGCCGGCCACCAGCATGGAGCCGGGCGGCCGGTCTCCCCACACGGAGGAACGGGAATGGCCTCGCCAACTCCGAATCCGTGGATTGACTGGCCCCCCGCTAAAACCCCTACCCCACAAATCAAATGCCGGATCAAAATCGCAAAAATAAAATGATCAGCCTCCGTCTTTCCGAGGAGGAATACGCCGCCCTGCGTACCCGCTGTTCCAGTTATGGCGCGGGCAATGTCTCCGATCTTGCCCGTCTCGCCCTCCATCGCGTCATCGCCGAGTCGCCCGTCTCGGAGGCCGAACTGCTCGCCAAAGTGAACGAACTGGACCATCGCGTGGGTGCCGTCGAGCGTCATCTGTCCCTCTTGCTGGAACTGGAAAAGCTCATCGCCGGGGAGACTGACGTCGTCAAACCCCTGCTCCCCCAGCGAGGCCCGCAAGCCCCGCACACGCTGTTTGCCTGCCCCGAAGAAGCCCGTCCCGCTCTCGCGGCCGCCGCCAATGAAATGAGTATCCATGAATCCGATTGAAAATGGCACTACCATCTCGCTGCGTGATATCGCCGCGATCCTGAACCGGCGGAAGCTGCAGATCCTGGCCACTTTCGTCCTCACCGTCGCCGCCGTGGCCGCCGGCACCCTGCTCATGCCCAAACAGTACTTGTCTCAAATGAAGGTGCTGGTCAAGAACGAGCGCGCCGACATGATCGTCTCCGCCGACCGCAACGGCGGCTCCGGTTCCCGCGCCGAAGTCGGCGAGGCCCAGATCAATTCCGAAATCGAGCTCCTCTCCAGCAATAACCTGCTGCAGGAAGTGGTCACCCGCTGTGGCCTGGAACGCCTCGAAACCGCCGGCAATTCCCCTGCCGCCGAACGCCTCCCCGTCGCCATCGAAAAGGCCGTCCGGCGCCTCCACAGCGACCTCAAAATCTCGGCCGTCCGCAAAGCCGATATCATCCTGGTCGAATACGCTGCCACCGACCCCCGCCGCGCCGTCGCCGTCCTCGCCCAATTGGCCGATTCCTACCTGGTCGCCCATCTCAAGGTCCACGGCACCCCCGGCACCTTCGAGTTCTTCAAAAGCCAGGCCGGGCGCTATCAGCATGAGCTTGAGGACGCCGAATCCAGACTCGCCGCCTTCCGCCAACGCGAAAATATCGTCATGCTCGCCCAGCAGAAGGACGCCGCCCTCCAAAAGTCCGTCGAAGCCGATTCCGCCCTCATGTCGGCCGATACCGCCATCGGCGAATATACCCGCAGGACCGCCGGCACCCGCGCCCAGCCCCGCGCCGCCGAGCCGCGCGTCGTTACCCAGACCCGCACCCTCAGCAATCAGTATTCGGTCGAGCGCCTCCACACCATGGTCGCTGAGCTCCAGAACCGCCGCACCCAATTGCTCGCCAAGTTCCGTCCCGAAGACCGCATGGTCCAGGAAGCCGACCGGGAGATCGCCGATACCCAGGCCGCCCTCGAGCAGGCCACCCGCATCACCGGCGTCGAGCAGGCCACCGACGTCAACCCCCTCCATCAGTCCCTCGAGATCGATCTCGCCAAACAGGAGTCCGAACTCTCCGGCCTGCAGTCGCGCCGTCAGACCCTCGCCCTCCAGGCCGGCGCCTATCGCCAGCAGCTCGTCAAACTGGCCGACGCCACCGCGGCCCACGACGACCTCGCCCGCACCCAGAAGGAAGCCGAGGAAAACTACCTCCTGTATGCCAAGAAAACCGAGGAGGCCCGCATCGCCGAGTCGCTCGACCAGCAGAAGATCGCCAACGTAGCCATCGCCGAGACCCCCACGGAGACCCACCTGCCCTTCAAGCCCAATGTGCCGCTCAACCTGGCTCTGGGAGTGCTCCTGGCCGGTTTCCTCAGCCTGGGCGTCGCCTTTGCCGCCGAGTACTTCCGCGATACCGTCCAGCAGCCCCGCGAAATCGAAGAGCTCACAGGCCTTCCCGTCCTGGCCACTTCCTACGGCGATTGATCCGCCATATGTACCGCGCCCACTTCCAACTCCGCGAAGAGCCCTTCGGCGTCACCCCCGATCGCTGCTTCTTCTTCGAGACCGCGCAGCACGGCGAAGCCGTGGCCACCCTGTTCTATGCCATCCAGCAGCGCCGCGGCTTCGCCCTCCTGCTGGGCCGCGCCGGCCTCGGCAAGACCACCGTCCTGTTCACCCTGGTACAGATGCTCAAAGGCAAGGCCCAGATCGCCTACCTGGCCAACCCCTACTACGACCGCGCCACCGTCCTCGACTGCATCCTCGCGTCCCTGGGACTGGAGCCGGCCGCTTCCCCCGCCGCCAACCACAAGTTGTTCTACCAGTACCTGCTGAAAACCAACAGCGCCGGCAAGACCGTCGTCGTCATATTCGATGAAGCCCAGGATCTGAACCGCGACACCCTCGAGGCAATCCGCATGCTCTCCAACCTCGAATCGCCCGACGGAAAGCTGGTGCAGATTGTCCTGGCCGGCCAGCCTCGCCTCGCCGAAACCCTCAAGCAGCCCGATTGCGAGCAGATTCGCCAGCGCTTCAACGCCATCGCCCGCCTG
>JADGNR010000351.1 GCA_017883415.1 Bryobacteraceae bacterium
GCCGCTTCCGATGTTCACCGGCTCGGCGCCATTGTAACGTTCCGCCGCCGCCACAATCGCCTCGGCGGCATCTTCCACATAGAGGAATTCGCGGGTGGGCGATCCGTCGCCCCATAAGGTGATCTCTTCATCGCCCCGCTGGACGGCCTCGCAGCACTTGCGAATCAATGCCGGAATCACGTGCGAAGAATCCGGGTGGAAATTGTCCCTTGGGCCGTACAGGTTCACCGGCAACAGGAAGATCGCATTCATTCCATATTGCGTCCGGTAGGCCTGGCACTGCACCAGCAGGGCTTTCTTGGCGATGCCATACGGCGCATTGGTCTCTTCCGGGTAGCCGTTCCACAACGCCTCCTCCCGGAAAGGCACGGGCGTGAATTTGGGATACGCGCAGATGGTTCCCAGGACGACGGTTTTTTCCACGCCGTGCCGGCGGCAAGCCTCAATCACCTGGATCCCCATCATGGCGTTCTCGTAAAAGAACCGCCCGGGGTTACTCTGGTTGGCGCCGATACCGCCCACCGTGGCCGCGGCATGGATTACGAGCTGAGGACGGTGCTCCGCAAAGAGCCGCTCGACCGCCTCGGCGCGAGTCAGATCGAAATCCCGCCGACGCGGCGCCACGATCCGCTCCCCCCCGGCCGCCCGCAGCCGCTCCACGAGGTGAGAGCCCAGAAAGCCCGTTCCCCCGGTGACCAGGATGCGCTTCGAGCTCAGATCCAGACTGCTCATGACTCGGCGGCGTGGGTATCCATCGCGTCCGCGCCCCCCTGGAACTTGCGCCGGAGTGCGGTCAGGTCCGCATCCACCATCATGCGCACCAGTTCCTGAAAACCGACGCGCGGCTCCCACCCGAGGACGCGGCGGGCCTTGGAGGCGTCCGCCCGCAGATCGTCCACCTCCGCCGGGCGAAAGTACCGCGGGTCGATCCGGACGTGCTCCCGCCAGTCCAGACCCGCGTGGGCAAAGGCCGCCTCGGTAAACTCGCGCACGCTGTGCGACTCCGCCGTGCCGATGACGTAGTCGTCCGGGGAATCCTGTTGCAGCATGGCCCACATGGCCTCGACGTAGTCTCCGGCAAACCCCCAGTCCCTCCGGGCGTCCAGATTGCCGAGATATAACGTCTGTTGCATGCCCATGCGAATCAGCGCGACGGCCCGGGTTATTTTTCGGGTCACGAACGTTTCGCCGCGCCGGGGAGACTCATGGTTGAACAGAATCCCGCACGAGGCGTGCAGCCCATAGCTTTCCCGGTAATTGACCGTGATCTGGTGCGCGAAGACCTTGGCGCAGGCATAGGGGCTGCGCGGGTGAAACGGAGTCGCCTCGTTCTGCGGGGGAGGCGTGCTTCCGAACATCTCGCTCGACGAGGCCTGATAAAACCGGCAGGGCAGGCCGGTGCGCCGAATCGCTTCCAGCAACCGGACCGCGCCGATCGCGACCACGTCGGAGGTGTACTCGGGGACGTCGAAGCTTACTCGGACATGGCTTTGCGCTCCGAGGTTATACACCTCGTCGGGCTTGATGTCGGCCAGGCACCAGGCCAACGAGCTGGCATCGGCCAGGTCCGCGTAGTGAAGAAAAAACGTCGACCCGGCACTATGAAGATCCACATACAGGTGGTCTACGCGGTCGGTGTTGAAGGAAGACGAGCGGCGCTTCAAGCCATGGACTTCATAGCCTTTGGCGCTCAGGAACTCGGCCATGTACGACCCGTCCTGCCCGGTAATACCGGTGATCAGGGCTCTCGGCAATCTCGTGTGCTCCGGTACTGCGGAATCTCATAATTGTAGCATTGGCATTGACGCGCCGATTTTCCCGCGGGGCCGCCGAGACCTCGTCCCCGGCGCGGGAACGAAGGAATCCGGGATGCGCGAATCGTGCCGGAACGGGCACGGGCAGTTGCTCCCGACAGGTACCAGCGTCGAGGCGGGCGAGAGCGCCGAGAAACCCTGGTATCGAAAAACGAACCGGGATTCCGTTATCCTGGAAGTCGGATGGAGGCGCAGTCCTTCGGTCCGCGGCCACCGGGAGATCAAAATGTATCGGCAAATCGAGGCTTGCCGTTTGTGTTACCACGCGAATCTATGTCCGGTTCTTAGTCTCGGCGTGATGGCCTTGACCGGGGTCTTCCTGAAATCCGAAGCACTCGATGCTCCCGCCGGGCCCCTGGAGCTAATGCGGTGCGCCGATTGCGGTCTGGTGCAATTGCGGCATAACTACGATTTCTCTCTCCTCTATGGGGGCACTTATGGGTATCGATCGGGATTGAACCGGTCGATGGTCCAGCACCTGGAATCGAAGGTGCGCGGCATCGAACGCGTCGCCCACGATCTTTCCGCGGGCGGTCTGGTGATCGATATCGGCAGTAATGACGGGACCTTGCTTGGGTTCTATCGGAACCAGGCGCTTCGCCGGGTCGGCATCGATCCTACAGGACTGAAGTTCGCGTCCTACTACCAGGCGGGTATCGAGCTCATCCCGGAGTTCTTTTCCGCGGAGGCGATTCGAAGACGGGTCGGCGAGCAACGGGCCAAGGTGGTCACTTCCTTCGCCATGTTCTACGATCTCGAGCGTCCACTCGATTTCGTTGAGGACGTCGTTCGGCTCTTGAGCGAGGACGGTATCTGGGTATTCGAACAGAGCTATCTGCCCGCCATGCTGGCCACGAATTCGTACGACACGATCTGTCAGGAGCACCTCGAATACTATAGTTTGCGGCAGATCGTACGTATCGCCGCACAGGCCGGGATGAAGATCGTCGATGTGGAGTTCAACGATGTAAACGGCGGCAGTTTCTGCGTAACGGCCGCCAGGAAGGAATCGCGATTCACGGAAGCACGCGAAACGGTCGACCGGATTCTGGCGGCCGAACAGGCGCTCGGGCTGGACACCGCGGCTCCATTCCGGGAGCTCCAGCGCATCATGGAATCCCATCGGATCGAGTTCCGGAACCTGCTGGGGCGGCTCAAAGCGGAGGGCAAGCTGGTCCTGGGTTATGGCGCGTCCACCAAAGGCAACGTGCTGCTGCAATACTGCGGCATCGACCGGAGTCTTGTGCCGGCGATCGCCGATGTCAACGAGGATAAGTTCGGAAGCTTTACGCCGGGCACTAAGATTCCAATTATTTCCGAGCGCGACGCGCGCGCGATGCGCCCGGATTACTTCCTGGTGCTGCCCTGGCATTTCCGGGCGGCGATTCTCGAAAGAGAAAGCGGGTTTCTGTCCGACGGGGGCTGCCTGATCTTCCCGCTTCCCAAGTTAACTACGGTTTCGGCCCTCAATGCGGGGAGGGGCGATGTGGCTCGATAGAAAACCGTTCATCTATATCTGGCGTCCGATTTACGGGATGGTGTTTGGCGGCCGTCTTCTGCTGGCGGAGTCGATCCAGCGTCTGGGGAGGGTGGAGGATCGGCTGGCGACGCTCGAAACCGTGAGGCGGATGGCCCTCGAAGCCGGGGAACAGGCAGCGCGCATCGAAAGCCGGCTGGTGGCGCTTCAGGGGGAACTGGCATCGCGCATCGAAGGCCGGCTGGTGGCGCTTCAGGCTGCGGCGGAGCGTCTCGCCGCCGAGGATTGCCAAAGGGCCGCGTCGCTTCGCGGCCAGGTCGATGCGCTGGCCGCGCAAATCAAAGAACTGGACCCGAACAATGCAGCCCAATGGACGGCCATCGAACAATTATTGATCGCGGTGCTGGGCAGCTCGGTTCGGGAGAGTCTGGCCGCCGCCCGCAGCGGCGCATCCGATGCGGTCGACCCGCCATCATGAGCGTCCCTTAGTTCGCCCGCCATGGAACCTGTGATCTACGCCGATCTTCGATGCCTGCAAGACCCGGTCTATGCGCGGCGCGGCATCGGTCATCACACCGCGGCCGTGCTCGGCGGGCGCGGCCGCGGCCGTTGCGCTTCCTGGAAGCTGGTGGGGCTGGTCGACGAGACTCTGGGCGCTTTGCCGGCGGAGCATCGGGCGCTGGTGGATGACGTCAGCCGTTCCCGAAATCCTTCCATCCCGCGTGCGGGCGCCGTCTTTCTGGATTTCTCGCCCATGACGCACGACCCGCGCTTCGGCATCCGCTTCGCCGCCCATCCCGGTTTCCTGAAGGCCGCGGTCATTTACGATTTCATCCCGTTCGATTGGCCCGGGTATCTGCCCCATGTCGCCAGCCGGATCGATTACCTCTCCAAGCTCGCCCGGCTCCGCAATTTCGATCTCTATTTGCCCATCTCGCGGTATTCGGCAGGGCGGCTGTCCGCGATCCTGGACCTCTCCCACGCCCGGATTGTGGTCACGGGGGCATCCCTGCGGAGCCGTCTGTACGACCTCGCCGAACGCCGCCGGGCGGCGCCGCCGCCCCCTCGGAATGCGGCTCCGTACTTCTTCTCGCTGGGCGGCGACGATCGCCGCAAGAACACGGAGACGGCTGTGGCGGCGGTCCGCCGTCTCAATCGCCGGCACGCGCGGCGGATTCCGTTGCAGGTCGGGGACCATGGCCGCGACTACAAGGCGGATTTACTGCGCATCGCGGGGCACGAGGAGGGGGGCGGGTTTTTGGAATTCCGGCCGGGCGTCGACGATGAAACTCTGGTCGATCTCTTTGCCGGCGCCATCGCCACCATCTGCCCGTCCCGCATCGAGGGATTCTCGCTGCCGGTCGCCGAAGCCATTCTGTGCGGATCGCCCGTCGTCGCCTCCGATTGCGAAGCCCATAGGGAACTGCTCGGCCCGGAGGGCGCGGTGTTTCCCGCCACCGACGACACCGCCCTGTCGGCCCTACTCGATTCCCTGCTCGAATACCCCGAGCGCCGCCAGCAACTCCGGTGCGCGCAGGCGCCGGTGGCCGGCCGGTTTCGCGAGTCCGCGGTGGCCGCGCGTTTCTGGAACGCCATCGCCGATGCCTTTGACGCTCGCCCGGGCGGCCCCGCGCTCCGCACCGCGCGCAAACCGAGCCTGGCCCTCCTGGCCCCGTATCCGTCCCAGGAAACCGGTGTCGCCCTCTTCACGCAAAAGACCCTCGAAGCCGCGGCCCGGAGTTTCGATATCGACCTCTACACCAATGCCCCCCGCCCGCTCCCTGGCGCCGGAACGTTCCGCGATGCCGGGCGAATCGGCCGTGCCGCGCTGCTCAAGGGGAGGTACGACAGCATTGTCTCGGTCATCGGGAATTCGCCCTTCCACACGCCGATTTTCGAGCTGTTCGAGGAATATGGCGGCCCGTGCATCCTGCACGATTCCCGCCTGACGCATATCTACTACTTCCGCCTCGGACGGGAACGTTTTCGCGAGCTGGCGATCCAGCTCCTGGGCCGGCCCGTGACCATGGACGAGATCGACGTATGGCGCCAGGACCGCGATCTTCCCTCGCTCTTCGTCGAACCGGTACTCAGGAAGGCCCAGCCGCTGATTGTACACACCCGGCAATTCCAGTCCCTGCTGTGGCGGCGCTACGGCATCCACGCGGAACTGGCTACTTTTTGCTGTAACACGCCGTTTGCCGAAGAGGAACTCGCCGGGGAACTGCGGCGCGCTGCGCGCGAACGCCTGGGAATTGCGCCCGGCGTCTTTCTGGTATCCTCATTCGGGTTCGTGGATAAGTGCAAGGGCATGGACAGTTGTGTGATCGCGGCGGAAATGCTTCGCGCCTGGAATATCCCCGTGGAGCTGCATTTCGTCGGCGACGCGGGGCACATGGAGAGTGAGCTGCTGCGGCTCACGGGCCTGTACGGCGTGGAAGGCGCCGTGCATTGGGGGAATACCTTCGTCTCCGCACGGACCTACCGCGATTTCATGCTGGCCTCCGACGCCGCGGTCCAACTCCGCACCTACGGTTTCGGCCAGCCCTCCGCGGCCCTGGCCGATTGCATCGGCGCCGCGCTTCCCTCGGTGGCCCCCGGCGCTTTGGCCGAAGCGTGCGACGCCCCCGAGTTCGTGCGCACCGTGGTCAACCCGATTTCTCCGCTACTGGTGGCCGAACAACTCGCTGCCATCTGGGAAGGCCCGCGGGAGCGGACGCCCTGGTACGACGCCCGGCGAACGTACTTGTCCACCCACAACTTCGATTACTACGTCGCGCGTTTACGGCAAATCCTCGATCTGCCATGAGCGTATACATCGATATTACGGAGTTCCTGCGCAATCCGGTCCATTCCGGCATCCAGCGGGTTACCGCGCAGATCTGCCGGAATTGGCCCGATGGGGACCTGAGACCCGTGCACCTCGCTCCCCAGGGACATCTCGCGGAGCTGCCCGGCGAACTA
>JADGNR010000352.1 GCA_017883415.1 Bryobacteraceae bacterium
GCGCCGCTGACGCTGCTGACCCGGAACTGTATGAGGCTGTCCGAGTTCATAGCGTTGGTTCCTGCCACGAGCCATCCTGCGGAGAACTGCAAGCCCTCATTACCCGGCGTAGCGATGGGCGTCACGGCGATGGAAACCGCAGGTACGGCGACACCAGGGGGATTTCCCGTGCTGCTCAGCGAGAAGTTATCGAACAAGAGTCCACCGATGGTACAGCTGAAGCCAGCGGTGGCGTACGTGGCATAGGTGTCCGGTGCGCACAAGGGCGAAGCAAACGCCGTTGCGCCAACCAGCAAGCATCCAAGAATTATTAGCGCGAGTTTTTTCATTTTAGTCCGTTCCTCCGTTAGCCAATCTTCAATCGCGAGAGCCAAGGACATTCAGATCCTTAGCTCCATAGTTTACATTCGGTGATTTCGCACCTGAAGTCAATGGAAAATCGGGGGTACTATGAGTACTTTCGGTCAGTCTTAGTTCTAGGACCATAACCAGATAGCTACCCCACATAAAGTATCTGTTGAGATTCCCTACGTCCTGCGTCCGGGAGATCCACCCCTGGGGAGCGGCCACGCCACTACGGTCGTTGCCGTCACGTTGAACCGCCGGATTCAGATCTCCGGCTCCATATTCCACTGTGGACGAATTCTCACCCGGAGTCGACGCGAACTAATTGGTATTCCGGCCCCCAAATAATACGGGTGCGGGGGCGCCCCAGGCAGGGGCGGAAGGCGCGGCCTCGGGAGGGTGCGGGGGCGCCCAGGCAGGGGCGGAAGGCGGCCTCGGGAGAGTGCGGGGGCACCCCCCAGGCAGGGCGTAAGGCGGCCTCGGGAGGACCAGGGAAGCGGTATCCTTTGAGTATGCGAAATTGGGTGATGGTTCTGGCCGTTCTGGCCGCAGTTCCCGCGTGTGCCGACACGCGGTTCCAGGTTCGACAGATGGCCCGCAACGATGTGCCGCTGGGCAAGGGGCAGTGCGACATCCGCCTCGAAGTGGACAACGAAGTGGAAGTTACGGTGCGCCGCGACATGGTTTTGGTCCGCACCATCTCGGGCCAAGACGCCCGCGACGCCGGTTCGGAATGCAACGCGCCGCTGCCGGACCGCGAGGTACGCGGCTTCAATTATCAGGTGGTGGACCGCCGCAACGAGATCCGGCTGATCGAAGAGCCGTCGCGGCGCAACGATTTCGCGGCCATCGTGCGCATTCGCGACGGCGCGGGCGGCATGGGGCGGTATCACTTCCGGCTGTCCTGGGAGATGGGGGGCGGGGGCGATGTCCGGCGCGACGAGGGCGGCCGGCGGGACAATGACCGGCCGGGCGAACGGCGCGGCGGCGAGGGCTTCGCCTGGAACAACACCCTGAACTATCGCGGCAATGGCCGCGGCGCCGCCCTATTCAACGAGTCGGGCGAGCGGCGGCTCTTGGACGTTACCGTGGACATCGATCGCGGCGGCAGGATCTCCGTGACCTTCCGCACCGCGCGGGGCGGCCCGCTCTCCTTCACCGGTTCGGTGATCGGGCGCGAAGGGGGCCGGCTCAAGGCCGACGTGATGAGCGAGGACCGCAGACTGCGCGGTCCCATGTTCCTGTCGGTCGACGACCGCCAGAACGTCAACGCCGTCACGCTCGAGGCCACCGACGGCCGCGACCGCCTGCGCGTGAACTGGGACCGGCGGTAGGGCCACCGGACACGGGGCGCTCCGGCTAGGGGTCCAGCGTTACCGTCTGCCCGGTCCGGCAAGAGCGGTACACCGCGTCCACCACCTCGAGCGCCTGGTACCCTGCCTCGCCCGAGACCAGCGGTTGGCGGCCGTGCGTGATGGCGTCGCCAAACTCGCGGAACTGGCGCTCGAAGGGCGCGAGCGAAATCGCCATGGGGTCCGACGCGCCGGAAGCGGCATCGCCGGCCACCGGCGCCGCCTCGCCGGAATCGCCTTCCACGTCCCAGGTGGTGAGCTTGTCGCCCGAGACGATCGCCGTCCCTTTCGTGCCGTGGAATTCGGTTCGCTCGGCATACCCCGGCCAGAACGCCGTCGAAGCCTGGATCACGCCGGTCGCGCCGCTCGCATAGCGAACCACGGCGTTGACCACGTCCTCCGATTCGATCCGGTGCCGCGCTCCCAGTTGCCAGACGCCGTAAAGCTCCGCCACCGGTCCGGCCAGCCAGCGCAGCAAATCCACCTGATGGATCGCCTGCGTGATCAGCGCTCCTCCGCCCTCGGTTTGCCAGCTCCCCTTGATCGGCCGCGCGTAGTATTCCGGCGAGCGGTACCACTTTACGTAGCAGTCGCATTCCAGCAGCTTGCCCAAGCGGCCCGCCCCGATGGCCCGGGAGAGGAACAGGCTGGCGTCGTCGAAGCGGTGCTGGCTGACCACGCCCAGCAGGATGCCGCCCGCCCGCGCCGTCTCGATCATAAGGCGCGCGGTCGCGAGCGAGGTCGCAATCGGCTTCTGCACCTGCACGTGCTTTTTCGTTTCGGCGCAGAGGGCGATGGGCTCGAGGCGAAAATCCGGAAAGGTGCAGACGTCCACGTAGTCCACTTCCCGATGGCGGCAGACTTCCTGAAACGTGCTCACGAATTCCGCCCCATGCTGGTCCGCGAATTTGCGCCCCGAGACAGGGTTGATGTCCGTGCAGACGGTCAGCCGGTAGCCGATATTCTGGTAGGCCCGCGCGTGCATGTGGGAGATGGCGCCGGTGCCGATGATGCCGACTCTCATGAGAAACGACCATTCTACCGAACGCCCGGCCGCCCGGCGCGCCGGTAATCCGTACGTAGGCGCGAAAAGCTCTCACCGTCGAGGCGCTAAGACGCAGAGAACTTAGGGTTTTCCCGGCGCTGTCGGCCACTCAGCGACGGCACCTGTCGGGTTCGCGCGCGAGCCAGCCGAGCACGCGGAGAACCGATGGACTTGGCTTTCCTCGGCGTCTCGGCGTCTCGGCGGCGACTGCATTGGGCCGCGGCGCCTCCGGCCCTGCGCCCCTAACCAGTTACAATGAGGGGTCACCCCCATGAAGAGCAATTTCGCATTCGTCCTCGCGCTGCTGGCCGCTTTCACCGGGATGGCTTGCAAGCACGCGCCACCCGCCAATGTCGCCGCCGAGGTGAACGGCCACGCCATCACCAACGCGGAACTCGAGAAAATTTACCAGACCCAGTACCCGCAGACCGCCGAAGACTCCAATGCGGACCAGGTGATGACCCAGAAGCTGGATCTGCTCACCAGGCTCATCACCAACGAGATCATGTGGCAGCGTGCCGAACAGCTTGGTTTGACGGCGGTGGACGCCGACGTGGCCACCGAGCTCAACAAGATGAAGGCGCCCTACACCAAGGAAGAATTCGACCGCCAGTTGGGCGACCGCCACATGACCGTGGACGACCTGAAAGCCCAGATCCGGCGCGACCTCACCGTGGAAAAGCTGGTGAACCGCGAAATCACCTCGCACATCACCATCACCGACGCCGACGTGGCCAATTTTTATGCCGCCAACAAGCCCAGCTTCAACTACGCCGAGCCGCGCATCCACCTGGCGCAGATCGTGGTCACGCCCACTCCCGATCCCAACATCCACAACTTGAAAAACAGCAAGGCGCAGAACGACGGCGAAGCCCGGACCAAGATCGCCGATATCCTGCGCCGCCTGCAGCACGGCGAGGATTTCAGCGCGCTGGCGCAGAACTATTCGGAGGACAACAGCGCCCAGAACGGAGGCGATATGGGATTCATTCCGGAATCGCAGATGCAGAAAGCCAGCCCCGATTTGCGCAAGCTGCTCGATTCCATTCAGCCCGGCGGCATCTCTCCGGTGATCCCCACGCAGGACGCCTACCGCATCATGAAGGTCTTCTCCCGGGAACCGGCCGGGCAGCGCGATTTAAACGACCCGCGCGTGCAGCAGTACATCCGCGACACGCTGCTCAACCGCAAAGACCAACTGCTGCGGGCGGCATTTTACGAGACGGCCCGCAACAATTCCAAAATTGAGAATTACCTGGCGCGTTCGATCGTGGACGCCGCCGGGAAGAACAAGTAGGGGGCCAGGGACCGGGGGAAGGGCGAGCCGGGTCAGTTCGTACGCCCGATTTCGTAGACGTAGATGGTGTGTTCCATGGCTCCGGTCTTGACCACCAGCGCCTCCACCGGCTTCCAGCCTTTGATGGGGAATTCGTTGGAAACCACGCGCGCCCCCGGCTTCAGGTCTTTCTCCAGGTTGGGTTTCAGCCGCTCGTTGGAACTGGTCATCAGAAACATGGTCACCACCGTGGCGGGCCGCAGGTCCACGTGCAGCACGTTGCCCTGAATCATGGAGACGCGTTCCTCCAGGCCCAGCGCCTTGATCCGCTGCTGCGCGATGCGGCAGAGATCCGGCCGGATCTCCACGCCCACCGCCCGGGCGCCGAATTTCTGCGCGGCCGTGATCACGATCCGCCCGTCGCCGCTTCCCAGGTCGTAGACCACGTCGCTGGGCTTGACCCGCCCCGCCTCCAACATCCTCTCGACGATGATTTGCGGCGTAGGGATATAGGGCGCCAGATCGGAGCGCCCGAACTGTTGGGCCAGGCCCGGCAGGGAGGCGAATCCCACTAGCAGCGCGATAGAGAAAGCCCGCATCGGTTATTGCGAGGCCGAGTTTCCGGTTCCCGGCTTCACCTTCAATTTTACTATACGGCCGATGATCTCGCTCCAGGCAAAGAACAGGTCGCGCGGGCGGCTGATTGTAAATTCAATGCCCTTCAGGGAGTGGACGGCGTTTCCTATGGCGTCGCGCCACGGGTTGGACTGCGGGTTCAAATTGTAATTCATGTAGAAGACGGGAAGCTTCACGTCTCCCAACTGCTTCAGCGTGTCCTGCGGCAGGCCGTCCTCCAGCACCACCTTCGGGCCGGCGAAGATCACCGCATCCGGCTTCCCTTGGTCGTCCTTGATCTCGGTGGTGATCAGGCGCGACAGAAACTCCGTATCGCCGTGCTTCTGGCTCAGCCGCTTGAAGTCCACCGTTCCCAGGCTGAGCGACTTCAAGGCGTCGCCCATGGCGGGAAAGTCGATCTGCGCCGCCGCATCCTGCCGGTATACGACCCGCTGCTCCTGCATGTTGAACGCGACAATCGAAAACTTGCAAATACGCGGATCGCGCGCGATGCTCCGCAGGATGGAAAGCAGGGCGTTGGTATCGAGCGGCTGGAGCGTGGCCGATTGCGCGTCCTGCGGCGCGAAGTTGATCATGACCTTCACGTCGAGCGGTCCGTCATGCTGCTCGCGCGCCACCGGGGGCTCCTGCTTGAAGGGCTCCGTGTCGGCGGCCCGGATGTCGTGCGCCGGTATGTCGAGCGCCATCTGCTTGTCCTTGGGCGGCAGGCTGGCCTCGATGTCCCAGTTCGACGAGCAGATGCGTTCCATGCGGTCGCGCATCAGCCAGTCGACATGATACTTCCCTTCCCCCAGGTCGAAATTGCCTTGCAGATACGCGGGGCCTTTCTCGTCGTCGCCGATGGCCGGCACGGGGATCCGCCGCGAAAAATAAACCGGCTCGTCGGGGCGGCTCTCCGCGGTAACCCGGAAGACCGTGGTGAGCGTGTTTTCCGAGCCCGCGAGATCCTTGAGGGAAATCACCACGTCATATCCCGAATGAAATTTCAGGTCGAATCCCAGAGTGGGCTTGATCGGGGTCACGGTGCAGGGAAGGTCCTTCCGCGTGTCCCGCGATTCCAGAATGGCGGCATCGGAGGAAAACAGCCGGACCACATCCCCCGGCCCACTGGCAGTCATGAGCTCCTGCGCGCACAGCACGCTCGAAGTGAGAGCAAACACACAGGGGAGGATCCGCGAGTCCGTGGTAACACGGCGCCGGGTCGACCATTCGGGCCTCATCGCCTTGCCCATAGCACCTGCCATACCAATGGTTCTCTCACCACACCCTGGTCTAAGTATTATAGGCGTAAATTGCGTACCCTGTATAGCCTGAAAGCGTTTTCTGGCGCCACGGCTTTTCCGGAATCCGTACGTCAGCGCAAGGACTTTCCACCGCCGAGGCGCATTTCCTACCAGCCCTGCCATCCGGAAACGCCATCGGGCGCCCCCCGGGCGCATTTCGCCATTGGCGTTCGGCTATGACCGCGGGTTCGCCACACCGCCACTCGAGGAGTTCCTGGCCGAAGACGCGCTGGTCGCGCTGTTCCACGATGGCGCTCCGATCGCGGCTGCGCACGGCGGGCCGGCGCGGCTC
>JADGNR010000085.1 GCA_017883415.1 Bryobacteraceae bacterium
CCCCCCGGCGGCGGGCGTTGGCCGCTACAAAATCGATGCCCCGGCGCGCCACGGCGATGGTCATGGACTTGAGCGGCGTATCGCCGGCCGCGGCGTAGCAGTAGGTGCAGCGGAGGTTGCAGGCCGTGGTGAGGAATAACGTGACTGCGGTGGGCTCCGGGACGCCATCGCAGCGCGTAATCGGCAGCGGGTCCGGTCCGGCGTCGACCATCTCCAGACGCCGCAGATACGCTAAAAGAGACCCATCTGCGTCCGCCGCGGCGTCACACTCGCCGCTCTTCAAGTCGGCGAGAAAATTCACCAGGCGTGCATTGGCCACCAAAGCGGCGCGGCGCAACGGGGCGTAGACCAGGTAGCGGTCCCGCTCCAGCGGGATCGAGTACAGTTCCGGGCTGACCTCGGGCATGCCGAATATCCTGCGTCGCTAATGAAAGACAGGCCAATTCTCCGCCGGTTTGGCGTGAAGATCAAGATAAAAGTATTCGAAAATCTTAAGATAACGCTTTTAATCGATATCTTCAACGCCTGCGGCAGCGGTAGCGCGTTACGCCGCCCGCCACGCGGCGCCGGTTCTGTCGGCGTCGACGCTTCGACGGCAGTCAGGATGCGCCACTCGGCAGCCCGCCCCGTAGCTCCTCGAGCTTGGCCCGGTCCGCGCGAATCCGGGCCCCCTCCTGTCCAGCCGAGGCGATCAGTCCCTCGCTGGTGGCAATCAAGGCTTCGAGCCGGTCGATCGCCGCTGTTTCGAGGGCCGCCAGGGAGGCATTCACGATGTGCTCCCACTGCGCGGCCAGACGGGACAGGTTCACAAAAACGACATCGGCCACTTTGCGTTCGAAGTGTCTCTGGAGCAGCCCTTGAATCAAAGTCATCGGAAGAAGCCACGACAGCAATTCCCAATTGCGATCGAATATCTTGCCGATGCGCACGTCGGGAGACCGGGGGTCTTCGACGGGGATCTCCGTTTCGCTCGTTCGCAGTTCCACGCCCAGCGCTTGCAGGCTTCGTTCCGACAGCCGGTCCCGGAAATCCTGAAGCGACTGGCAAAGTTGGCGGCTCACCCGGCGGATGGGCCGGACGAATTCTTCCCGATGGTGGCTCGAAAGGTCCGCCATCTCCCGCGTGATCGCCGCCGACAGCCAGGCGTCGAAGCGCTGGGCCGCCATCGCCAGACTGCGGGTCCACGAGGAATACTCGCGGTCCAACTGGGTAACCAGCCGCTGGCGCACCGGCAGTTCGTCGGGTTGCAACCAATCCTCAAAGTCGCGCCGCGAGGTTGCGGCCGCGTGCCGCGCGATCAGCCGCAACGCCTGCCGGGTATCGTCCAGATACTCCTTCTCTCCGACGATCCTGTCCCGCAGCCGCTCGCGTTCGGATTCGTCCCTCTCGGCGGCTTTCACGGCAAGGGTCAGATACGCGGAGCATTCGCCGGCCAAAGAATCGACTTTGTGACGCAGGATCGCCGCATGCTGCTGGCGGGCTTCCGCGCCCGCTCGCGCCAGGAGCTTCTCGACAATTTCGTCCCGGAGGGGTTCGAAGCCGGGCCGAATCGAGTAAGGAAACACGGGAACGGGCCCGTTCCAGAACCGCGCCAGTTGGTTCCGGACGAACTCCGCCACCTTCGGCCGGTCGCTTTCTTCCAGAGTGTCGAACTTCGTGAGCAGCACCGAGATGTTCGGGGTATAGCGCCGCAGCTTGCGGATCAGCTCGACATCGTGTTGCGAAAGCGGCGGGTCCACGCCGACCGCGACCAGCGCCAAACCGACGTTCGGCAGCCAGTCCAACGCAGCCTCGGTACTGTGTTCCAGGACGCTTTCCAGACCCGGTGTGTCCACGAATCGAGTTCCCCGGTACCACTCCATCGCCGGCAGTTCTACGCGGACGCGCAGCACCTGCCTGGAGTTCAACGGATTCCCGCTTTCGGAAGTGAATTCGCCGATTCGGTGCAGCGGAATCCGCTCCGTGCTTCCGTTCTGGAACACGACCTCGGCCCGCTCCGCCGGCCCGTATTCGATTTCGGTCACTACGGCGGTGACTGGAGTAGCTCCGACCGGGAGCGCCTCCGTCCCCAGCAGGTGATTTAGAAAGCTGCTTTTGCCGGCTTTGAACCGGCCCAGAATCGCGACGTTCAGGGTCTCTTCGCCGGCAAACGTCCGGCAACTCGCCAAGAAATCGTCCAGTGCGCCGATCTGGTAACGCCGGCACAACTCTTCGACCATTCGCAGCGCCTCGTGCACTTCCGCTGGCGCGGAGCTCAAACACTCGCCCCGTCTGGCGCGACAGGGTTCTTCTCCACCCGGATCATCTGCACTTCCGACGACGCCATCAAGCCGGTGTCCATCATCTCGCCCGCGACCGGTACCAGCCGCGCTATGTTCTCCGCCGTGTCGACGATGGTGATCACCACCGGACGGTCGCTTCCGACCAGGTGCGCCTTATGCATCTCCGCGGTTTCCCCGTAGCCTTCCAGCCCGAGGAACACCGTCGCCCCGGCGATCTTTAGCTCCCGGCATTTCGCGACAATCGCCTCGTACAGCGGTTTGCCGTGATAGCGATCGGATTCCGAAATATGGATGCGCAGGATCTTAGCGGTCTGAACTTGTCGCATCGGACACCTCCCCGGTCTCATGACCCCGAACCAGGCGCACGATGTCGGCCTCGGAGATCACGATCAGACCGTCCTCCAACATCCCTTCAATTGTTTCGGCGGCGGCCGCGATCTTCTCCGCGCTGTCGACCACCGACAACATGATCGGCATGTCGCGCGAGACATGGAAGAAACTTTTCTTGTGTTGGTGCCCTTTGGCGCCATACCCCAGGAGCCCGCGATACACCGTTGCCCCGGCGATATCCATCATCCGAAGCTTCTGCACGATGGCATCGTACAGCGGCTGGTCGTGCCACTTGTCCGCTTCGCCAATGAACACGCGGAGCAGCCTGGCGCGCCCCTCCTGCCGCTCGTGGGCCAGCTTCGGCTCGGGCCTGGCCGGCTTGCGGGCGAGTTTGACGACGGTGGTGTCCTGCACCTCGATGAGCCCGTCGGACACCATCTCGTACAGGGTGGGGAGAACCTCCTCGACCTTCCCCGGCGTGTCGACGAACTCAATGCGGATGGGCAGGTGCTGCGCCAGCACCTCGACCTTGGGCGTGTGCAACATCTGGTGCGAGCCGAATCCCGAGTAAGCACGGGTGGCCGTGGCGCCCGAGACCCCCTTATGCATGAGAAAGGTCATGATGGAATCGTGCAGCGCCATCATGTGGTGCTGGGTGTCTTCATTGATGAAGATGGTGACCTTCTTCGCGGGACCTTTGGTCAGCATGCCGTCTCCTTTACTGCCACCGGCGGGCAGTGAGCGTCGCGCCCAGCCACACACCGAGATAGCCGAACAGCACGCTGCCGGTCAGGTACAGCATACCCATCCAGCGCGCGCCATCGCGAACCGCCTGATAGATCTCGTACTCGAAGCTGGAAAATGTGGTGTATCCGCCGAGAATCCCCACCACCAGGAAGAGACGCCAGTGCGGGTGCGGCTGCAGCCGTTCGGTCAACAGCGTCATCAGGACTCCCATCAGAAACGATCCGGTAATGTTGATGACGAGCGTGCCCAGCGGAAAGCGTCCTCCATATCTCGCCATGATCCACGTGCCGGCCACATAGCGGGTCAAGCCTCCCAGACCGGCTCCCGCCAGGACCACCAGATATCTGTCCAAGACTCGATGTCTCCTTTCGCGTCATGATTCCAGGTCTCCCGGCGGTTCTCCGAAAGCCGATTCCTGCAATTGGCGTTCCTGCTCGGGCAACAGGTGCCGAGGCAGGAACCGCGCGTTGGCAATGGCGGTGGGAATCACCGCACTCGCGATCACCGTCGCGACCAGGTGAGAGTATTGCCCCGCGTCGATGATGCCGTGGTTTAAGCCGAACAATGCGGAAATCGTCCCGAACGTTAGGCCGGTGGACATCATCAACGAGTAGTAGATCCCATCGTGACCGTTATATCCGAAGGCGCGCACAGTCGGCAACAGGCCCGCGAGTTTCGAGAACATCTTGGCGAAGAATAGCGCTACGAAGACCAGCGGGGCGGCGATCAGCACCGGCACGGAGACAAAGCTGCCGGCGCGAATGAAATAGAACGGCGTCAGCAATCCGAATGTCAGCGTGCGCAGGCGCCGGATCAGGAAATGATCTTTGCCCACCGTGCCCGCCAGCACCATCCCGATAATGTAAGCGGGCAAGACCGCCTCGCTGCCGGACCACGTCGCTAAACCCCCGAGCCCGAACAGCAGGAACAGCAGGTACTTGGTCTCCAACTCGGAGACGCGCCCGCCGTAGCGTTCGAAGAACCACCGGGTGACGAAAGGCAGGATCAGAAACAGAACCAGGCTGACCGCAAGGAACACCAGGGTCTTGATGGTGAACGGCGAGAAGATCATCCCCAGGGCAAGCACCGTCCCGAGGTCGTTGATGAAACATGCCGCGAGTATCGCCTTACCGTAGATGGTCCGATTGAAGCCGAGTTCCAGCATCACGGCGTAAACGACTGCCACCGAGGTGGTCGAGAGCGCGACGCCCGCCAGCCAACTCGGCCGCCAGGCCCATCCGAGAAGGTGATGGGCTACCAGGGCTGCTCCCAGAAAGGGGCCGAAGAAGCCCACCAGGCCGACGGCGGTGGACTCTTTCCACTTCGCCCGGAAGACGTTGGGGTCGAGCTCGGCGCCCGCCAGGAAGGTCAGAACGATGGCGCCCGTGCCGGCGAGAAATGCGATCCAGGGGGCCTTCGCCCCCAGCGCCTCGCCGCCGGCCACCGCGCCAATCGCCAACTGGGCCACGGTTCCGATGACGATCTCGGAGAGCGCGGTGGAGACGTGCAGCCAGTTTGCGGCCAGAACCGCGGCGAGCGCAAGCAGGAGCCAAAGGGCGGCAATGAACCACACTTGATCCATCGAAGGATCTCCTCTTCGACCTGTCTAATGGTTTGCCGCCGGGGCTGGAGCCAACACTCCCACAGCGAAAACCACTGTAGGAGTCATTGGCCGTTCGGAACGGCGTTAAGCGAACTCCACCGCTACCCTCAGCGTACAACAGAGCTTATTTTGCCCGCAACAAATAGGGCGCCTGGTGCGCGAGTTACGTCCGGGCGTAAGTGGCCGGTTCCGCAGCGATCCCGGCACGAACAATGAATTGGTACGCGAAGAGCTTCTTCCACGCCCGCGCCAATGCAAACGACAGCCATTCGAGCGCGCGCACCGGCGGCGATCCGTCCCACGCCGGCAAGGCCAGCCCGACCGGAACCGCCGACGAACGCACTCTGTCGATTCGCAAACCGGCGCGGGCGAACAGGTCCACCCAGCCCTGCCAGGTGTAAAAGTGCAGGTGCGTGCTATCGAATAACCCGCGCTCCTGCTGCGGAAAACGGCCCCGCAACACGGTCCAGCGGAAGTGTGCGTTCCCACTGTTGGGCAGCGATGCGACCAGTACGCCGCGGGGCGCCAGCAACTCGCGGCATTCTCTCAGCAGTTCCAAGGGAGCGCGCAAATGCTCCAGCACGTCCGCGCAAATGATGTAGTCGAAGCGGCCCTCGAGCGGCGGCAGGCCCTCGTCCAGATCCGCGCCCGCAAACTCCACCGTGGGCGGGTGCGGGGTGTTGGGCCAATCGACGCTGGTCACCGCGAATCCGCGTTGCGCCAGAAGCTCCGACAGATAGCCCACCGCGCAGCCGACGTCCAGGACACGCAACCCGTCGCCCCGCGGCGGAAACTCGTCGAGTAGCATCGTATGGCTGCTGTAGGGTCCCGGCTTCAACCGGTAGGGAGAAGAAGCCTCCTGGTTCGACGCCGCCATGGGCCCCATTATGGCATGGCGGGTGTCCGTGCCTACTCGCGCAATTCGACGATGGTCGCTCCCGCGCCGCCTTCCTGTTGCGGCGCCGGGTAAAACCGCGCTACGTGCGGATGGCTGCTGAGCAGCTCCGCGATGATTTTCTTCAGGACACCCATGCCGTGGCCGTGCACGATACGGACGCGGCTGGCGGTGGCCATGACGGCGCGGTCCAGAAACTCATCGACGGCGTCGCGCGCCTCTTCCGCGCGCTGGCCGATCACGTTGATCTCCTGGTGCACCGGCGCCAGCTCGGGCGCGGGCCGGTACGTCACATTCTTGGGCAGCTTGCCCGCGCCCGCCGCCTCGGGCAGCACTTCGATTACATCGTCCACCGAGACCTGCATCTTCATGAACCCCGCCTCCACCTCCAGGCGGCCGTTGCCCAGCAGGCGCCGCACGCGTGCCGGCTCGCGCACGTCCTTAAGCCGCACGCGCGCGCCCTCTTCGATGCGCGGCGGTTGGATGCGGTCCTGGCGCGAATCGTCGCGCGTCGCCAGCACGGTGGTTTGGAAGTCTTCGCGCAATTCGCGCTTGGCCTTGGAAACGCGGCGCTGCGCCTCCTGCTCGGCTTTGCGGCGGTCGGAACCCAGCGCGATTTTGCCGATGGCCTCCTGCGCCTGCTCCTCGAAACGGGCCAGCGCCTGATCGGTGCGGCGCTCCAGCTCCTTCAGCTTGGCGCCTTCGCGCTTCTCCCATTCGCCCGCCAGCTCCTTGCCGCGCTTTTCCAGCTCCGCCCGCTTTTCGCCCAGGCTGTGCTCCAACCCTTCCGTCTCTTCGATGCGGCGATGCAGTTCGGCGAGGAAGCGCGTGACATCGCGCTCGCGGTCGCTCATCGACCGGCGGGCGCGCATCATGATGTCTTCGGGCATGCCCAGGCGGGTGGCGATCTCCAGGCCGGCGGATTTGCCGGGCAGCCCCAGTTGCAGGCGGAAGGTCGGTTCAAAGGTCTCTTCGTCGAAGCCCATGGAACCGTTGACTACGCCTTCCGTATTGGCGCCGTAAATTTTGAGCGCCATCAGGTGGGTCGAGACCAGCGTGACGGCGCCGGCCTGGTGAAAATGTTCCACGATGGCCACGCCCAGCGCGCCGCCCTCCTCGGGATCGGTGGCGGCGCCCAACTCGTCCAGCAGAACCAGCGAATCGGGGGTCACTTCCAGGGCCATCTCGCGGATATGCGAGACGTGCGCGGAAAACGTGCTGAGGTTTTCCTGGATGGATTGATAGTCGCCGATATCCGCCAGCACGCGCTCGAACACCGGGAACTCCGCCTCGGCGGCCGGCACTGGCAGAGCCGCCTGCGCCATCAACGTGAGCAGCCCCACGGTCTTGAGCGTCACCGTCTTGCCGCCGGTGTTGGGGCCGCTGATCAGCAGGGTGCGCCGGTCCCTGGTCAGTTCCAGGCTCACCGGCACCGCAGCCTTGCGGCGCCGGCGCAGCACGTCCTCCAGCAGCGGATGGCGCGCGTCGCGCAGCAGCAGGCGATCGCCGAAGCGCGGGATGACGCAATCGAACTCCGTGGCGAAACGCGCCTTGGCGAAGATCAGCTCCAGTTCCGCCATGGTGACCAGCGTCGCCCGGATGGAGTCGCTGTAGCCCCGCAGGCGGTCCGTCATTTCGAGCAGAATGCGATGGACTTCGCGCGCTTCCTCTTCGGAGAGCCGCACCAGCTCGTTGTTCAGGTCGATGGTCTCCAGCGGCTCGACGAACAGGGTGTGTCCGCTCGAACTGGCGCCGTGGATCACCCCGTCGAGCTTGCGCCGCTGGCCGGCGATCACCGGGACCACGAAGCGCTCGTTGCGGATGGTGACGAACTCCTCCTGCAGCACGCCCTCCTCGCGATGCGCCCGCAGAAAGCGTTCGAGCGATTCCTGAATGGCCTTCTTCTGCCGCTCCATATCGCGGCGCAGCCGGCCCAGGGCCACGCTGGCATGGTCGGCCACGCTGCCGTCGGGCAGGATCTTTCCTTCCAGGTCCTTCAGCAGCGCGCGAAAATCGCCGATGGCCAGGGCGCGGCGGCCCAGCCGCGGAAAGCGCTCGGCGGCCGCGGTCAGCAGGCTCTTGGCGTCCGCCGCGCGGTCCAGCAGCGCGAAAAGGTCGGAGATTTCCTTGGGCTCCAGGCTGGCGCCTTCGATGTGCAGTTTGTGCACCGCGGCCTCGACGTCCGGCAGCCCGCCGAAATCGATGCGGATGGCGGCGCCCCGCGCGGCGGGCTGGGGACGCGTGGCCAGCCGCACGTAGGCCACGCCCTCCCCGGCTTCGGCCAGGTCCTCCTCCAGGCGCGCCCGGTCGGTGTGCGGAGCCACCTTCGCCAGCTCGCGGGCGCCCAGCGGGCTCGCTACGTAGCGGCCTAACAACTGCCGCAGGGATTCGAACTCCAGGACTTCGGCGCTGGTTTTCAAGGTGACCTATCTGTATTGTCGGCGCTTCCGGAACGCTTTTTCAATCACCGCCAGCGTGCCCTCGGTAATCCGGAGCTGCGGCAGGTCGCGGCGGCGCACCCACTCCACGGCGCACACGTCGTCCCCGGCGCACAGCGTTCCCCCGGTGATGCGGCACACGTAATCGATCAACACGTAGTGATACTCGGGCGTCCCGCTCGCGTCGCGCATGATGCGCTCGAAGATTTCCAGCACGCCCAGCGGGCGAATTTCCAGGCCCGTCTCTTCCCGCACTTCGCGCCGGACCGCGTCCGCCAGCGCCTCGCCGGTTTCGAGCGCGCCCCCGGGCAGCGACCACCAGCCCTGCAAAGGCTGCTTGCCGCGCTGCGCCATGAGAATGCGATCGCGCCGCAGAAGGATCGCGCCCACCCCGATCAGCGGGCGCCGGGGATACCGGCGGTCGTCTTCCGGAGGCAGATCAATACGCTCCATTCTCGTCCGGATGGATGCGGTAGACCGCACCGCGGGCGGTCACGATCAGCGCCTTGCCGTCCAGGTCGCCGAACGCGCAGTTGGAGGGCCCTTCATGCATCTCGATGGTGTGCAGGGGGTGTCCCTCGGCGCTGTAGATGGCAATTCCTTTCGCGGCGATGTACAGGTTGCCCTTCTCGTCGGTGCGGATGCCGTTGGGCACGCCCGCAATGCCGGAGACCAGCACGCGCTCATTGGCGGTGTCGCCGTTGTGGTCCACGTCGTAGGCGCGCACGTTGCGCTCGTCGGAGTTCACCACGTACAGGATGCGGCCGTTGGGCGAAAGCGCGATGCCGTTCGGCCGCCCGGCCGGCTTGGCCACCAGCTTCATGGGACCCTTCGGTGGAATGTGATAGACGCCATAGAAATCCAGCTCGCGGTGGTCCGACTGTTCCCCAAAGGCGGGATCGGTGAAGTACACGTGCCCGCTCTTGCTCACCGTCAGATCGTTGGGCGCGTTGAGCCGCTTGCCCTCCCATTTTTCCGCCAGCGTCTCGATGGCGCCGCTCTTGTCGGTGCGGGTCACGCGCCGCGCACGCGTCTCGCAGGTGTAGAGGCGGCCCTGGCTGTCAAAGGCGTTGCCGCTGGGGCCGTGGGCATCTTCGCGGAAGATCTCGACCGGGTGGCCGGGAAGCCACTTGAAGAGCCGGTCGGACGGCGTATCGCTGAAGATCAGAAAACCCTCTTTGGACCACGCCGGTCCTTCGGTGAAGATGTACCCTTTGGCGAGGAGTTCGATCTTGATTTCGGGAGTTTCCTGGGCGGAAACCACCAGCGCCAACACGGCGGCGGCCAGACAGGTGCGGGCGGCGCGGCTCAACACGGCGGCGGCCAGACAGGTGCGGGCGGCGCGGCTCATCTACCCGTGCTTCTTGATCTCGATGTTATTGATCACCTGCTTGACGCCCTTCACCTTTTTCGCGACCTTGGCGGCCTTGTCCTTCTGATTTGACTGCTCGACGGCGCCGCTCAACGTGACCACGCCCTGCTTCACGTCGACGACCAACCCGCCGCCCTTGACCACCTGGTCGCTGGCCAGCTTGATGCGCACCTGGTCGTAGATGTAGTCGTCGGTAACGGGCTTATCGGCGGCCAGGCAGACGCCGGCCAGCAGAACAAGTGCCATCAGGAAGCCGCAGATTCTAAGAATCATCTTCACCGGCCATTGTACGCCAGTCCAGGGCATTCAGGAAGGCGGCCTTTTCGCGCCAGCCCGGCTGGACGCGGACGTGCAGATCGACCTCGCTCTTCCCGCCGAACCGGCGCTCCATTTCCGCGCGCGCCAGGGTGCCGATTTTCTTGAGCATGGCGCCCTTGGTCCCGATGACGATGCCCTTCTGTCCCGGCCGTTCCACGCGGATGGTGGCATAGATGCGCGTAATCCGGGGAGTCTCTTCCCACCGGTCGACGGTGACGGCGATGGAATGCGGCACCTCCTGGCGCGTGGCCGCCAGCACCTTCTCGCGCACCAGCTCCGCGGCCAGAAAACGCTCCGGCTGGTCCGTGACGTAATCCTCGGGAAAGTAGGCCGGCCCTTCCGGCAGGTGGGCCAGAATCACCGCGAGCAGCTCTTTGAGACCCGTGCCCCTGGTGGCGGAGACGGGCATGTACTCGGCGAAGTCGTGCGCGGCCTTGTACGTCTCGATCAAGGGGAGCAGGCGCGCCTTGTCCTTCACCATGTCGACCTTGTTCAGCACCAGGACCACGGGCGTCGCGGTCTTGCGCACCAGGTCGACGGCGCGGCGGTCCTCCTCGGTGAAGGGGTGCGTGGCATCCACCACGAACAGCAGCAGGTCGCGCTCCTCCAAAGCCGCGCGCACCGTATCCATCAGGCGCTTGTTGAGCGGCGAATCCGCCTTATGGATGCCCGGCGTGTCGACGAACACCACCTGCGCCTCGGGCCGGGTGACCACGCCCTGGATGGAGGTGCGGGTGGTCTGCGGTTTATCGGCGACAATGGCGACTTTCTGCCCGACCAGCGCGTTCAGCAGCGTCGATTTGCCGGCGTTCGGACGCCCCACCAGCGAGACGAATCCCGAGTGGAAGGAATCACTCATGGGCCACCGTCTGGGACTTGCCGAGGCGCACCTGTTCCACGCGCAGCCCGTCGCTGGCCAGCACTTCGATGCGGATGCCATCGCGATCCACGAACTCTCCGGCCTTGGGCACGCGCCCGAGCCATTCGCTGGCCAGCCCGCCCACCGTGGTGGATTCGATGTCCTCCTCGCGGTGGAAGGTTTCGAACAGATCGCCCACGCGGCCGAGATCGAAATTGCCGGAAACGATGTAGCCGCCGCGCCCATCCTCGGTGACATCGCTGTCCGGCTCGTGCTCGTCGCGGATCTCCCCGATGATGACTTCCAGCAGGTCCTCCATGGTGGCCAGCCCGGCCGTGTTGCCGTACTCGTCCACCACGATCACCATGTGCGTGTTCTCCTGCTGCATCTGCCGCATCAGGTCGTTCACCGGCTTGGTCTCCGGGACGAACTTGATGGTGCGCACCAGTTCCCGCACGGTGCGCCCCGCGCGCTCGTCTTCTTCGAGCTCGAACATGTCGCGCACATGCACGAAGCCGACGATCTGGTCGATATTCTGCTCGAACACGGGAATCCGCGAGTATTGCTCGTTGATCACCAGCTGTCTTAACTGGTGCAGCGTGGAGTCGGCGGAAATGGCCACGATGTTGGGCCGCGGCGTCATGACTTCGCGCGCCACTTTATCGCCGAACTCGACCACCGATTGAATCAACTGGCGGTCCTCCTCCTCGATCAGCCCCTCTTCGGTGCCGGCCGAAATGAGCGCGTCGATGTTCTCGGCGGGGGTGGGCTCCTCTTTCTCCTGGCCGGCCTCATCGGTGAGATCCACCAGCGATTGGAAAAACGCCAGCAGGGCCACCCACGGACGCGCCAGCCACGAGAGCCCCCGCAGCAGCGGCGCCAGGGGCAGAAGCCAGCGGCCGCTGGTGCGGCGGTATAGAAGCTGGGGCAGCGCGTAACAGACCGCGATCATGGTCAACCAGACCGCCAGCGCCGCCTGCCAAAATACCGACGCGTGCCACCGCTCGCCATCCGCGAACCAGGCGAAGTAGAAGATGCCCAGCAGCACCAGAAGCGTGTGCTTGAGCAGGGAAAAGGCGCCGGCGCCGTCCTCCGTCTTCATGCCCAACTTGTCTTCCAGCGTGTCTTTGAAGAACTTGAGGGATGGCAGATCGCGCGTGCGCAGCCGCATGCTCTCCAGATAGAGCAGTTGCACAAACGTGGCGAGGGCCAGCAGCGGCGTGGCCACCAGCGTGGCGACGATGACCGCCAGAATCATGCCCGCACCCGCTCGATCAGGCCGGTGGGCAACCCCAGCCGCGCCCGCCAGCGCTTTTCGGCCCGCGCCATGCCTCCGCCGTCGGACTCGTGATCCATCCCCAGCAGGTGCAGCAGGCCGTGCAGCATCAGGATGCGGATCTCCTGTTCGGTCTCGTGGCCGAACTCGCGCGCCTGGGCCCGCGCGCGCGCCAACGAGATGGCGAGATCGCCCAGCCGCCCATCGATACCCGGGAACGACAGCACGTCGGTAGCATAATCCTCGCCGCGGAAATCGCGATTCAACCGCCGCAGCTCCGCGTCGCCTGCGATCAGGCAGTCGAACGGTCTCCCCCGGGCGACTTCGCGCTCCAGTTTGCGCGCGAAACGCTCGAGGGCGCGGCGTCGGAAATCCGGGGGCACGCGGCGGAAGGTAACGGTACTGCCTTCGGGGGAGGACATGGCGCCCGCTCAGGCCTGCGGAGCGGCTTCGGGCGCGGGCGCGGCCGGAGCCGCTCTGCCCTCGCCATTGCCGTTTTCGCCCGGTTCGGCGAGCTTCAGGCTAAGCTGCCGGCCCGCGCCGATGGTGTCGTTCCAGCGCTCGTACGCTTTGACGATGCGCTGCACCAGGGTGTGCCGCACCACGTCGCGATCGTCGAATTGCACGAAGCTGATGCCTTCCACGCCTTTGAGCACGTCCACCGCGTCCATCAGGCCGGAACGCCGCCCGGTGGGCAGGTCGATTTGCGTGACGTCGCCATTCACCACCATTTTGGAGTTGAAGCCCTGGCGCGTGATCACCATCTTCATCTGCTCGGCGGTGCTGTTCTGCGCCTCGTCGAGAATGATAAAGCTGTCGTTCAGCGTGCGGCCGCGCATGAAGGCGATGGGCGCCACCTCGATCACGTTGCGCTCCAGCAGTTTCTCCACGCGCTCGGAGTCCAGCATGTCGTAAAGCGCATCGTAGAGCGGGCGCAGGTAGGGGTCCACTTTTTCCTGTAGGGTGCCCGGCAAAAAGCCCAGACGCTCGCCCGCCTCCACCGCCGGCCGCGTCAGAATGATGCGCGCCACCTGCTTGTTCATCAGGGCGGAAACGGCCATGGCCACGGCCAGGTACGTCTTGCCGGTCCCCGCGGGGCCGATGCCGAATACCAGGTCGTTGCGTTCGATGGCTTCCAGGTAGCGGCGCTGGTTGACCGATTTCGGCGCCAGCGCCTTCTTGCCGAAATTACGCTGCCGGCCGCTGGCTACCAGCGCGCGCAGGGAGACCTCGGGGTCCAGCGTCACCACGCGCAGGTAGCTGTTCAGGTCGCCGTTGTTGAAGATGTGCCCTTCGCGGACCAGCGCGTTGTAGTCTTCCAGAATGCTTTCCGCGCGGGAGACGTTGTTCGCTTCGCCTTCGATCTCGAGACTGTTGTCCACCAGTTGCGTGTGGACGCTCAAGCCCGATTCCAATAACCGGATGTTCTCATCGCGGGTGCCAAAGAGGCTTTCCACGCCTCGGCTGATACGCACGCTAGCTTTCATTGAGTGGGTGCTGGGTACCTCCAAAAGGAAAACACGGGACACGCTGAGACTCTGCGATGGGGGCGGTTCGGACCTTCGACAACCCGCTTGCGCGGGCGGCTAAAAACCATCTGCATCTATTATACCAGGGGTGTAAAGCCCCCCCCGGGCGTTTGAGCAGCCCTTACGGCCGGCCGCTACTTTCCGCTCCAGCAGGGCACGCGCTTTCCCAGAAATGCCGCAACGCCCTCTTGCGCATCGGCGGCCAGCGCGTTCATCGACATCACCTCTTTCGCGTACGCGTAGGCTTTGGGCTGGTCCAGATCCACCTGCGTGTAGAACGCCTGCTTGCCGAGGGCCACCACCAGCGAGCTGGCCTCGGCCACCTTCGCTGCCAGCTCGCGCGATGCGCTCGCCAGCGCGGCCGCCGGTACCACCCGGTTGATGAGCCCCCAATCCGCGGCCGTGCGCGCATCCACCATTTCCCCGGTGAGCAGCATTTGGAGCGCGCGCTTGCGGCCGATGGCGCGCGTGAGCGCCACCATGGGGGTGGTGCAGAACAGGCCGATCTTCACCCCCGGCGTGGCAAAGGCCGCCTCTTCGGCCGCCACGGCGAGGTCGCAGGTGGCCACCAACTGGCATCCGGCGGCCGTGGCGATGCCCTGCACCTCGGCGATCACCGGCTGCGGAATGGCCTGGATCTTCATCATGAGTTCGCTGCACACGTCGAAAATGCGGCGGTATTCGTTGATGTTCCGGCCCGTCATCTCGGAAAGATCGTGGCCCGAGCAGAAGACCTTGCCGGCCGCCGCCAGGATGACCACGCGGACGTCGCGGTCGCGCCCGATCTGGTCCAGACAGCCGAGCAACTCCAGCATCAGGTCGAGCGAAAGCGCGTTCCGGCGCTGCGGCCGGTTCAAAGTCACGACTGCGGCCGGGCCCTCCCTCGTCTGCGAAATGTGCGAATCGTTCATTCTCCTGCCTCGCTTCCGGGCGTCCAGGCGCGCCATAACCCCGGATTCGTACTACCCGGGTCCTATTCATCGTAAACCCTACGGTACGGAACCTTGCCAGTACCGGTATTCCGCGCTCTGGTAAGCCCCCGGCGCGCGGCCTAGAATCGACTTGGATGACACTGCTAGGGCGTACATGGATGATGTGGGTGGCCGCGCTGCCGCTAGGCGCTGGAACGATTGGTATGTCCAGCGCCACCACCGTATTCCTGCATACCGGCGATTCGCTGTCGTTCGCGGTTGCGGACTGGAACTTCGGCATCAACGCGGTGCACCTGGGATTGCCGCTCAACCCGACGCACATCGGGTTTACCCTGGTATCGTCGCCCCTCGATGCGGCGGCCCGGTTCAGCGCGGTCCTGGAATCGTTCGACCGCTCCATCTCTCTTCCTTTCGCCGCTCCCCTGGCGCCGGCCGCGGGCCAGTTTCAGGGCGCTTACTATCACGGCGCCATCTCCAGCCTGCAGGCCGGCATGTCGCTGTCCGGAGAACTGTCGCAGCAGTTGTTCGCCGGCCGGGGCGCCGTCCTCACGCTCACCAATGCCGGCCCGGACGTGCTCCTCGGGCTGGCGCCCTATACCTTGCAGCAGGATTTCAACGTGAGCCTGTTCGGCGGCGGCCTCAACCTGGGCGCGCCGCAGGGTCCGGTCACATTCAACCAGAGCCCCGCCGCGCAAGTGCCGGAACCGGGTCCGTTCGCGCTCATCGCCGGCGGTGGGGCGCTCGGTGCCGCCCTCTACCTGGCCCTGCGGCGCATTTCACACCAGCGCATCCGATAAAGTCCCAAATCGTCATTGCAATCCGCTCCGGCACTCTGATACTATTTAGGTGGCACTGGAATCCTCCCCTTGAAGTACCGCCAATCCAACCAACGGAGAGAAAAAATCACGGAATGAGCTTTACCGTCTTTCTTGGCAACCTTCCCATCTGGGTCACCGCTGATGACATCAAACAATGGCTCGCCGCCGAAGACCTCGTGGCCGATGCCGTGAAAGTGATCCGCAACCACGAAACGCAAGAATCCAAGGGCTTCGCATTTGTCGAGGCGCCCACCGCCGAAGAGATGCAGTCCATCATCCGGCGCTTCGACCGCGCTCCTTTGGAAGACCGGTTGTTGCGGGCCAACCCGGCCCAACCGCCCAAGGGCAAGGAGGCCCTCCGCGGACCCGGAACGCAGCCCGCCGCCGCGCCCAGTGCCGTGCGCGTCCAACAGCGCCCCCCCGATCGCAAACGGCGCGGAAGAGATCGCGAGCAGACCCCGCGCAGCGCCTTCGCCGCCGAACTGGCCAAGGTCCTGTAGGGTTGGGCCCCGCCGCTCCCGGGCGGCCTGTGGTATTTTTCCTTTCCCTTCCACACCTGTGAACCCAAGTCACATCGTTCTTCTATTTATCCCAATTGTTATCAGTGGGTTAGGATTGGCGTGCGGCGTGCTTCTTTGGGCTGCATGAAATACTCCTGGCTCGGCTGCCTCCTGTTTGGCAGCCGTCTCCTTGCCGGAACGCAGGACTCCGATATTAACGTCAATACGCGCTACACCGTGGAGACGGTCATCGTGGCCGGCAAAGGATGGCGGACCGATCTTACCTCCGAGCCGAACGATAAGATCAGTACCGGCCTGAAAAGGGAACTGGTCGCCTTGATCGGCCAGAAGTTGAATCCCGCCGCGCTCGATATCCTCGCCGTCCGCCTGAAAAGGGAGTTCGCCGCCCGCGACGTCACCCACCACGTGCTGCGCGGCGATACCCCCGACCACGTGCGCGTGGAGTTCG
>JADGNR010000353.1 GCA_017883415.1 Bryobacteraceae bacterium
GCGTTTACTGATATGCGATGACGTCTTGGTTTTCGCCGATTGGCCAGAAACGGCGTTCGGGGAGATCTCGGGTACTCCGATCCGCACTGGGAGCGCTGGCGCCGTCCGCGCTCAACCTTGGCAAGAACGGCAGCAGTGTGGTCCAACAGTGCCGGCTTCTGCTGAGGCACCTTTCATTGGGGGCCTTATGCATGGTATGGTCTTTGGTATGGCCACCACGAAGATCACGATCACGCTTGACGACAATCAGCTTGAGGAAATTCGCGCACTGGTCGCGGCCGGAGCGGCAGGTAGCGTTTCTGCCTTCGTGAAGCATGCGGTTGGAGTCGCTCTCTTCGATGCGGCCGGATGGAGGGAGATGTTGGAGGATGCGCTGCAGCAAACGGGCGGCCCGATAACGAAAAAGGAGCGCGCGTGGGCCGACGCGCTTCTCTCTCCCCACGGACAGAAGAGAGTTTCCAGAAAAGGGAAGGCGGCGTGAACGGCATCACTTTCGACGCTGGTGGGCTGATCGCTCTGGACCGAGACGACCGCCGCGTGCTCACACTGATCGCGCGCGCGACAGAGCGTGGCATGCGTATTACAATTCCGGCGACGGCACTAGCACAGGCCATTCGGAACCCTGCCAGGCAGGCACGCCTCTCCCGGCTGATTCGACAGGCCGGTACGGACCTTATTCCCCTGGACGGGCCGGACGCGACGGCTGTGGGCCTGTTGTTGGCACGAACCGCGACGGCCGATATCGTCGATGCCCACGTCGTCATTTGTGCGCAGAGAGCCGGGCAGGCCGTGGTAACCAGCGATGCCGACGATCTCAGGGGAATCGCTCCGGAGCTGCAGTTGGTGGTCGTCTGACATCCCATTGACGGATTGGCGGGATTGCCACGGACCTGTGTCTTGGGACGGCCACTCGGACCTGCGCCCGCTCCGGATCGCGCGCTCCCAGACTGGCCGGAAACGGCGATGTGGGAATCGCCGCTGGGCAGCAGTTGACTATAGCTGGTCGGTTGCGCTCAAGTGGAGCGCGCCAGGTAGTCCAGCAGGGCCGCCGGGTGGCCGGTGACGATGGCGTCGACGCGGGCGTCGATCAAGGGGCGCCAGTCTTGGGGCGAGTTGGCGGTCCAGGCGAAGACGTCCATCCCGGCCTGGTGCGCGGCCGCCACATTGGCTGGCGTTGCCAGATGGAATTCCGGCGCGACCGTGCCGGCCTGGGCGCGGAGCGTTCGGGCGCTAATTGGTGCGCGACAGCCGCGGGAGCCGCTCTCTGGGAGTCGCGCGCGATGCACTCGCAATCGGCGGCACGCGTCGATGGACCTCCACGTTTCCACGCCGGTGGGCACCGGCTGCTCATTCAATCTCCCGCACCGGCTTCTGAAACGCAGCTCCGGCGGCAGCCAGCACCATGAGTCCTCCAGCGAGCAGAAACATGAGCTTCAAGCTCCACGCAACCAAGAATCCCGCGACCGCGAGGGAGATGGGGGTTATCCCGAAGGAGGCAAGCATGAGCACGCTCGCAACTCGCCCGCGCACCGCGACATCGATCCGCTGCATGATCCAGGCGCCGATGTGGATGTTGACCATTCCCGCCGCTGCGCCCATGATCAGCAGCACGCCGGCGATGCTCCACAGTTTCCCCAGCAGGCCGATGGATCCCAAGCAGACACCCAACGCCAACGACACCAGAAGAATCATCACGCCGCGCTGGCGAATCTTCCAGACACCGGCCAGTAGCGCGCCTAGCAAACTTCCCGCGGCAACCGCCGAGATCACAATGCCGTAGTCGGCAGGCGAACCGAATCTCGTCTTGGTCAAGTACGCCAGACCAATCGAAACCGGCCCCGCAATACAAAAGTTCAGGATCGTGACCAACAACATCAGCGAGCGCAGCGGCACATCTTTTCCCACGTAGGCGATTCCCTCCGCGATCGAGTGCAACATCGCTTTTCGGGCCGTCTGAGACTTAGGTGGATCCGGCAGCTTCCACAGTGCGCCAATGATAAACAAGAAACTGATTGCATCCACGAAGAAGGCCCATGCGACACCCAGCGTTTTGATCACAAACCCGGCCGGAACTGGACCAACAATGGTGGTTATCTGCGCCGTGCTTTGGCTGACCGACGATGCCGCGACCAGTTGTTCGCGCTTCAACAGGGAGGGCATGTAGGCCGTTTGTGCAGGAGCGGCAAATGCATCGGCCACGCCGAAGGCAACCGCCAGAGCGTACAGTTCCCATGTCTGCAAGACGCGCAGCCAGACTAGAGCGCCGATGACTGTGACACAGACGCTGCGCGCCGTAGCAGTGGCCATCATGATCTTGCGCGCGGACATGCGATCGCTGACGGCTCCGCCCATAAGCATGAGCAGAGCGCGCGGAATCGCGCCTGCCATCATGATTGCGCCCATGGCCACAGGGGAGCCGGTCTGCTGCAAGACGAGCCAGGGCAAAGCGACAAAATAGAACTGGTCGCCCAGCAGCGAAATCGTGCCGCCGATCAGCCAGAGGCGATACTTCGGGTTGCGCAGCGGATGCTCGACGGTTGTGATGGGCACGGGTGCAGTGGAAACGGTTGCAGGGGCCATAAGAATCTCCTCAATACGTTCACCGGCGTGGAAAGCCCAGAAAGCACCAGCCGGTTGTGCGGCTTCCTGCCGATATAAGTAAATGTATATTTACATTTACATTCATGTCAAGTATTATTTTGCCCGCCTGATATAATGCAAAGCCATGGCCCAGAAAACACTCGCTCCCCAGCAAGCCCGCAGCCGGGAATCCACCCGTAAGTTGTTGAAGGCAGCGGCGGAAGTGCTAGGACAACACGGAATAGAGGGCACCACCATTCCCCGAATCGCCCAGCACGCTGGATTGACCCCGGGGGCTGTCTATCGTCGTTTTCCCGACAAGGACGCGCTGCTCGAGACGGTGATCATCGGCATTTTGGAGCGTCAGGACGAGAGGCTGCGCATGATGCTCACGCCCGCCATGGCGCGCCAGATTCCGCTGGCCGTGTTTGCCGAGCAGCTCATCAACACCATGCTGGTCAGCTACCGCGCCAACGCCGGACTGATGCGTGCCCTCCGCCAGTTCGCGCAGGGCCGCGATCACACAACGTTTTACAGGAAAGTCACCAGGATGGAGATGCGCACCTACCAGTACCTGGTCGAGTTGTTCTTGGTACATCGGAAGGAGGTCAAGCATCCCGACCCGCAAATGGCGGTGTCTTTTGCCCTTGTGATGTTGATCAGCACTCTGATAGAGCTGATTCTGGTGGATCATGATATGAAGAACTGGCAGGCCGTGATTCCAAAAGACGACCAGTCGCTTAAGCGCGAGCTCCTGCGTTCTTTTCTGAGCTATTTGCGTATCGAGCAGAAGAATACCTGAACGCAGCACCAATATTACAGTCCGCCCCTCGCTCGCCGTGCCCGCCCTTACATTTCGATTTACACCACTACGCGGCAATTTTCCGGTTAGTCACCCACTCGTACACTGGCCGGAAACGGCGATCCGGGAATCGTCGCTGGGCAGCAGTTGACCATGCCTGCTCGGTTGCACTCAGGTGGAGCGCGCCAGGTAGTCCAGCAGGGCCGCCGGGTGGTCGGTGACGATGGCGTCGACGCGGGCGTCGATCAAGGGGCGCCAGTCCTGGGGCGAGTTGGCGGTCCAGACGAAGACGTCCATCCCGGCCTGGTGCGCGGCCGCCACATTGGCTGGCGTTGCCAGATGGAATTCCGGTGCGACCGTGCCGGCCTGGGCGCGGCGGGCGATGGAGGGGAAGTCCTCGGCGGTGTGGTCGAACAGGGCGGCGCGCGGGATCTCGGGCGCCAGCTTTGCCAGGGCGTGGAGGACGCGGAAATCGAACGATTGCACGAGCGCGCGGCGGTCCACGCCGTGGCGGCGGATGCGCTCGAGCACCAGTTGGGCGAACGGCTCGGGCAGCGGCGTTAGCTCCGGGCGGCCGGGGAAGCTTTTCAGTTCGATATTGAAGAGGAACGCGGCGGCGGAGGCGGAAAGCTCGAGCACTTCGTCGAGCGTGGGGATGGACGGGGCGATGCGGCGCAAGTCGGCCAGGGTCAACTCGCGGAGGGCGGGCCGCGACTCGAGGTGCTCCAGGTGGGGATCGTGGGCGATCACGGGGACATTGTCGCGGGTGACAGCGACATCCATTTCGATGGCGTCGGCGCCGATAGCGATGGCGTATTGGAAGGCGGCCAGGGTGTTTTCGGGCCGCACCGCGCGAGCGCCGCGATGGCCGTGCACCCGGATCGGACGAGGGCTCCCCACTCGACTACAATAGCAATGGGTTTGGCGGCTGATGGCATTCACCCGGCGGCGGTTTCTGGGGGCGATGACGGCGATGGGGGCCGGCGCGGCGCGCGCGGCGGCGCAGTCCCGGGCCGGCGGCGCGGTGAAGCCACGGGCCGGTCCCTCCCTGTGCCTCTATTCGCAGGTGCTCTCCAAGGTGGACCACGTGGATCTGCCCATGGTGCTCCGCGGATTGGGATTTGACGGCTGCGATCTCTCGGTCCAGCCCGGCGGGCACGTAGCGCCGGAGAAGGCCGGGCTGTATCTGATGCCGGCGCTCGAAGCCCTGACGGGGGCGGGTTTGGACGTCCCGATGATCACCACCGCGCTCACCGGCCTGGATGCGCTGGCCCAGGAAGTATTGGGGCTGGCGGGCCTGATCGGGGTGCCGTTCTTCCGGCCGGGCCACTGGAAAATGTCCGGCTCGCCCGAGGTGGAAAGCCGGCTGGCGCAGGTGCAGCGGGAAATCGCGGGGCTGGCATCCCTGGGGAGGGCCACGGGGATGGCCATGGGGATCCACAATTTCGCGGGCGAACCGGAGAGCGCGCCGGTCTCCGCGATCGACCGTGTGATCCGCCCGCTGGACCCGCGGTGGGTGGGATACGATTTCGATGTGGGATACGCCAGCCAGGGCGAGGCGGGCGCGATGAACGCGGCGCTCGCGCTCGCGCTGCCGCGATTGAAGATGGTTTCGCTGCGGGACTTCCAATGGGCGGCGGCGGCCGATGGCGCGGCCGGGGGCGCCCGCAAAACGACGCCCTGCCCGCTGGGCGAGGGGGTGGTAGAGTGGCCGCCGTTTTTCGCCGCGCTGGCGCGTGCCCGGTTCAGTGGACCCATTTCGCTCCAGGTGGACTACCGGCCCAAAGACGAGCTGGCGGCGATTCGCCGCGATCTGCAGTTCGTGCGGAAACAGATGAGCGCAGCCTACGGCGCAATGGGGCTGGGATCGGGCCCGACTTCCGGGAAGGGATCGGGGTCGGGAGCGGGATGAGGCTCGGGCGGCTCGGGATCGGGTTGCGGTTGCTGCGTGGGGGCGGCGGCCGCGGCACGGAACAGGGAGCGGGCGGACCCCACCGATAATCCCAGGCCGGTCTCCGAGAGCGCCACTTCGCACTCGCAGCAGTCGCTGCAGCGCAGACACTTCTCGCAGAGATGGTTATTGCAAGCGTCTTTGGTGCATCGCGCGCAGATGCGCGTGGATTCTTCTCCGCAAATACTGCATAGGAAGGGCATGGGGTTCTATTTCTTCTTTCCTGGGGAGCTCTTGGCGTTTTGGGAACTCCTGACGGGTGTGGCGAGCGTGCCGCGGCAGCGCTGCGCTTCCCGGTCCATCACCTGGTAATCGCGCTCGCGCACCTGAGCGAGATTCACGATGTAGCGCTCGAAGCGTCCCCGGCTGGCGCCGTTCTGCGCCACCATTGCTTCCAGCTCCTGGGCCGCGAGCGGGCTCTGGTATTTCCGCATGCCCTCCTGGAGCGAGCCCAGCATAATCTCGAGCGCTTCGATGCGGAAGTAGAGCTCGAGCGAGCCCGAGAGAACGTCGGGATTGCGGGTGAGAACGTGGGTGGCGCCGGCGATCGCCCTGGTCTGTTCCTTGCACGACTGCAACTGCGCGGCGTACGTCTCGGAAGCGCCCTTGGCCACCCAGGCCGGAACGTCGATGCGGTCGAGCACCGGAAGCAACCGCGCGGCGTGCTCGCCGATCTGCTGCAACACCGGAGCGATGTCCCAATCGGCCTCCAGGCCCTGAGCCGGTGGCGCGGCAGGCGCGGGCGGTGGCGTTTGAGCGCCGAGCGCGGCAGCGCAAGCGAAAACGGCGAGGCATCGCAGGGCGCAGTTCATAGGACTCTTTTTCAATCTATCACGCGCGGCGGAGGGGGGCGCTGGGAGTCGGGGGCCGGGGGCCAGGGGCCGGGGTGG
>JADGNR010000354.1 GCA_017883415.1 Bryobacteraceae bacterium
CGCGACGGCGATTCCTGCGTGCCCGGCGAAGCCATCGCGCAAGTATCCGGCCGCGCCCGCACGCTGCTCGATCGCGAACGCGTGGCCCTCAACTTTCTCCAGCGCTTGAGCGGCGTCGCCACCGTGGCGCGCCAGTTCGCCGACGCCGTGGCCGGCACCGGTTGCCGCGTGCTCGATACGCGCAAGACCACCCCCGGCCTGCGCGCCCTGGAGAAAGCCGCCGCAGCCGCGGGCGGCGTCACCAATCACCGCATGGGCCTCTACGACGCCGTGCTCATCAAGAACAACCACATCGCCGCGGCGGGAGGCGTCCGCGCCGCCATCGAGCGCGCGCTCTCGGCGGGCCTGCCCATCGAAATCGAAGTGCGCACCCGCGAAGAAATGCGCGAAGCGCTCGCCCTCGGCGCCGCGCACCTGCTGCTCGACAATCTGACGCCCGCCGAAGCCGCCCAGTGGATCCGCGAGATCGCTGGCCGCGCTCGCGTCGAGCTTTCGGGCGGCATCACCCTCGCCAACGTCCGCGCCTACGCGGAAACCGGCGCGGACTTCGTCTCCTCCGGCGCCATCACCCACTCCGCCCGCGCCATGGACATCGCTTTCCGCCTGGAGCCGGCATGACCCCGCTCGATCTCGACCGCATCCGCCGCGAATTTCCCGGCCGCCCCATCGAGTACTTCCCCTCCGTCGGCTCCACCATGCACGCCGCCGCCGGCCGCCCGCCCGGCGCCGTAGTGCTAGCCGGCCAGCAACTCGCCGGACAGGGGCGTCACGGCCACTCCTGGCACTCCGAACCGGGCTGCGGCCTCTACTGCTCCCTCGTCCTGCACCCCATGCCGGTGCTCACCCTCGCGCTCGGCCTCGCCACCGCCGAGGCCATCACCAGCGCCGCCGGCGTCGCCTGCGATCTGCGCTGGCCCAACGATGTGCTGCTCGGCGGCCGCAAGGTCGCCGGCATCCTGGTGCAACTGACGGCCCACGCCGCCATCGCCGGCATCGGCATCAACGTCGACCACCAGCGCTTTCCGCCCGCCATCGCCTCCGAAGCAACTTCGCTCCGCATCCACACCGGCCGCGAGGTCGGCGCTACCGATCTTCTGATTGCGCTCTTATTCGCCGTGGACGAATTCGTGAAGCAGGACAAGATCGCCATCCTGCGGCTGTTCACACAGGCGTCCAGCTACGCCGCCGGACGCCGCGTCGTCGTGCACCAGCCCGAGGGCGACATCGTTGGAGTCACTGCCGGGCTTGACCCCTCCGGCTTCCTGATCGTGCGCAAGGACGACGGAACCGATACCCTGATTCTTGCGGGAGGCGTTCGTGCTGCTGGCTCTTGACGCAGGCAATAGCAATATCACCATCGGGGCTTTCGAAGGCCGCCAACTGGTCTGCCAGTGGCGCTTGCGCACGGTCCACGACCAGACCGCCGACGAATGGGGCATCCTGCTGCATAACCTGTTCTCGCCCGCCGGCCTCGATATCGGCAGGGTCGACGGCATGATTATCTCCAGCGTAGTGCCGCCCATCAATTCCACCCTCGCCTTCATGGCCGAGCGCTACTTCCATACCAAGGCCATGTTCGTGGGCCCGCGCACCGATCTCGGCATCGCCATCAAGTACGACAACCCGTACGAAGTAGGCGCCGATCGCCTGGTCAACGGTGTCGCCGGCTTCTACAAATACGGCGGCCCCTGCGTGGTGGTCGACCTCGGCACCACCATCAACTTCGACGTGATCTCCAAGGACGCCGAGTACCTGGGCGGCGCCATCGCCGTGGGCATCGGCATCGCCATCGACGCGCTCTTCAGCAAGACCGCGCGCTTGCCCCTGGTCGATTTCCGCCCGCCCAAAAACGTCATCGGCACCAACACCGTGGCCAGCATGCAATCCGGCCTCTATTACGGCGCCATCGGCATGATCGATGGCATCCTCGAGCGTATTCTGGAAAAAATGGGGCCCGATACCATGCTGGTCGCGACCGGCGGCCAGGCCCATATGATCGTCACCGGCTCGCGCTATCTCAAAACGGTCGATGAGCACCTCACGCTCGAAGGCCTGGCCATGATCTGGGAGCGCAACCTCGCCGCCAGGGCGCCGCGGTGAACTATTACAACTACTTCACTGAAACCGAAGAACACTTTCAAAGGGCCCGCGGCACGGCGCTGTTTCTCATGTCGCCGCTCGACTGGGCGCTGCTGGAATCCTGGAAAAATGCGGGCGTGCCGCTCGAAGCCGTGTTGCGCGGCATCGACGAGGCCTTCCAAAAATGGCATGCCCGCAAGGTGAAAACGCAAATGGTGAACTCGCTGGCGTTTTGCGCCCAGGCCGTGCTCACCGAGGCCCGCATCATATCAGGCGCCGCGCGGCCGCGCAAAGAGAGCGCCCCGCCCTTCACCCTCGACGAACTGCGCGCCTGGCTCGAAACCAACGCGGCGTCGCTGCCCGAAAGCTACGCCGGGATCGCCACCTCGCTGCGCACCCTGGCCGCCGAAGCGGAGCAGCACTACGCGGACCTGGAGGCGCTGGAGCAGCGCCTGACCGTGCTCGAAGAGAAGATGATCGCCCAGGCGCGCACCCTGCAGAGCGAAGAGCAACTGCTCGACGCGCGCCGGGACCTGGACCGCCAGTTGCGCCCTTACCGCGGCAAAATGACTGCCGACCAGCTCACCATGCTCGAAAAGCAATACCTGGAGCGCAACCTGCTCGAAAAAGCCGGCCTCCCCCGCCTGAGCCTCTTCTACATGCGGTAAGTGGGGTAGGCCTCCTGGCCTGCCATCGCGCCGAAGGCGCTGGTTGCTTGGGGGCAGATGCTGCCGTAGGTGGGGCAAGCGGTTCCGCCTGCCAAGCCCGTTGACGGGCGATTTTTCTCACGCTCTGAGGGAGCGGTTATTAGTCGTACTCCCAACCCCGGAAGTAGTGCTGATGTTCCGCCATATCCACGCGCTTTCCGCGGAAGACCACGCCCTCCATCTCCAGGCGCGTGCGCTGTTCCAGCCCGGCCTCGTACTTCAGCTTGATCTCCCCGCCGGCGCCCACCACGCGCTGCCATGGCAGCGTGCCGCCGGCGCCGCGCAGCAGTTGCGCCACCTGCCGGTGATACAGCGGATAGCCCGCCGCCGCTGCCACTTGCGAATAGGTGGCGACTTTCCCGCGCGGGATCTGCCGGATGGTCTTGCGGATGGCCGCATCCCGCGGCGCGCTCTTGGGCGCACGCTGCAGAAGGCGCGCCGCTTCGCGAGCGGTCAGCTTCCGCCTCATCGCAACTCCGCGTGCCGAAAGCAGGTCACCGCGTGATCGTTCACCATGCCGGTGGCCTGCATGAAGGCATAACAAATGGTCGAGCCCACGAACTTGAATCCGCGCCTGGCGAGATCGCGGCTCATGGCGTCGGATTCCGCCGTCAGCGCCGGAACAGTCTCGGACGCGCGCCAGCGGTTCTGCAAAGGCCGGCCGCCCACGAAGCGCCAGATATACGCGTCGAAGCTTCCGAATTCCTTCTGGACCTCCAGGAACAATTGGGCATTGGTCACCGCCGCGGCGACCTTCAGGCGGTTGCGCACGATGCCTTCGTCGGCCAGCAGCGCCGCGATCTTCGCCGCGCCGTAGCGCGCTACCTTGCGCGCATCGAAGCGGTCGAAGGCGCGGCGATAATTCGCCCGCTTGCGCAGGATGGTGGACCAGCTCAGGCCCGCCTGCGCGCCTTCGAGCACCAGAAACTCGAACAGGCCGCTCTCGTCGTGCAGCGGCACGCCCCATTCCGTGTCGTGATAGGCGATGGAGAGCTCGTCGCGCGCCCAGGCGCAGCGCTTCTTATGGGCAGGGGACGGCATGGAGCAGCTCCTTCTGGATGGTGAGCAGGTAGCAGCCGGGCGCCTTCACATCCTCCAGCGACACGCCGTTCCAGTTGAGGTCGCCCGGTACCCAGGCCGGCGGAATGGTCACGCGCATCTCCGTCGCCATCCGGCTGACGATCAGGATTTCCTTTTCCGCGGGACTGTACTTCGCCTGCACGCGCGCGGAAATGGACGAGGCGCGAACCGGCAGCAGGATGCGCGTGTCCACCCGGATGCGCTCCTTGCCCCGCTCCACCAGCACCACGGCGGGCCGCTCTTCGGTCATCTTGGTCATGGTCTCCGCGAACTGGCGCGCATTTTCGATGGGCCTGCCGTCGAGCGCCACGATGCGGTCTCCCGCCTTCAGCGGACCGCTATACTTGTCGGGGAGCATGACCAGCAAGCCGGGGCCGGGATCGTCGATCTTGAAACCGCAGTTCAAGCCGAGAGCGGCCCGCGAACGTCCCGACAGGCGCGTCGAGGGCAGGACGTCGTTGCGATCGGCGGCATCGAATTTCGTCATCTGAATCCAATAGCAGCGGGCGAAGGCGGGCGAGACGGTCTCGCAGTCGATGGAAAGCGGGAACTCTTCGCGCGTGTGGCCGATGAGCCAACCGAACAGGGCGGCATCGGTGGTGGCGCCGGCGGAGCGCCATTCCAGGTTGAGTCCGTCGGAGCGTAGCTTCTTCGCGGCCGCCTCGTCGTTGGGGCCGTTCGAGATCCACAGGACGGGCGTGTTGCTGAAATTGGCGGTGAACACGCGCTCCGAATCGATCGCCGCCTGCGGATCGCCGCCCAGCGCCACACCGGCGGCCCACAAGTCCGGAATGCGCGAGATGGCGTAGAAGACCGCGGAGGCCGCATCGGCCCGTCCGGCGAGATAGATGCGCGCCGGATCCACCGCGCCGTTCTTGATGGCCGCCTCGACCGCCGCGCCCAGCGCCTGCACGCGCGCGTCGATTCCAACCGGCGGCCCGGCGGGCGGCTCCGTGGGCGTCTCGGCGGCGATCACCTGCCAGCCCAGCGGCTTGCTCCAGGTCTGCCACTGCGCCCGATCGGCCGCATCCAGCAACGCGATGGCCGGCGTCTTCGGAGGAGCGGGTTGTGCCGCCAGGCCCGCGCGGAAAAGAAGGCTAATGACGCAGGCGGGAACGGATCTTCTTGACCAGCTTTTCGATGTCATCCGTTTTCTTAATGGTGGCCATGGAGAGCACGAAGCGGTCGTTCTTCTCCAGGTCCGCCTTCAACTGCTCCGCCATCTCCACCAACTGGGCGGCGTCCTTGAGGTTCTGTTCGCGCTCCGCCTTCAGTATTTCGTCGCGCTGCGACTTGCCGCTAGGCAGGGTGACGTCCTGTTCCTCCTCCGGCACGCGGTGGCGGCCGCCGGCCTGCTCATTCGGCAGCGCGAGCGCGGACACGGCCGCCAGCGACAAGACCGGCGCCCAGCGCCGAAACCAAAGCATCATGGGAAAATCCTGCCTCTATGATACAAAAAAGGGGACAGACCCCTTTTCCCGCATCTCGGCGTGCGATATCCTCTCCCGGCGGGAAAGGCGTCTGTCCCCTTTGTTGGAGCGTGCCTACAGGCGTCCCACGCGGATGGAGCCGTCGTTGGTGCGGATGGAAAAGGGCGCGCCTCCGCCATTGATCTTTGCGCGCAGGTTCTTTTCGATGCGCGAGCCCTGGGTAGTGATCGGAAAATCCACGGAGATGTGCCCATCGCCCGTGTGAATGTCCAGCTCGGCGCCGAAATTGCCGGGCAGGCGGACGGTGACGTGCCCATCGCCCGTCTCGATGCGCCAACCGGAGCTCATCCGCGAGCCGGGAAGCACATCGGCCTCGACGCTGCCATCCCCGGTATGCAGGGTGAGCAGGTCCAGGCGGCCGGCGACGCGCATGTGCCCGTCGCCGGTGGAGGCCTCGAGCGACCCATCGAGCCCATCCGCCTCAATGGAGCCATCGCCCGTGTGCAGCCGCGTTTCGCCCTGCAGGCCGCTGGCGCGCACGGCGCCGTCTCGCGTGCGTAGATCCGATTGAATGCGGCGCGGCACCGAGAGCTCGACGCGAATCCAGCGGTTCCCCCAATCGAAGCGGAACGGCCGGTGGGGGTTGCGCACGGTCAGCTCGACGCGGTCGCCGGCCTGCCGATCGTGGACTTCCACTTCGCCCGGCCCGATGACCCAGCCCGAGGTAGTGACGCGGGCCGCAATCCTGTTTTCGTCCCAGACGCGCACCGTGATGGCCGCGTCGTCGGTCTCGACGCGCAACTCGGGCGCGCCGGACACCGGGAACGATTTGCTCCATTCGCCGGCCAATGCACAGCCGGCGGTGAGGGCGGCAACGAGAACGGCCTGCGAAAGCGAGCGCGTGGACATAGACAG
>JADGNR010000355.1 GCA_017883415.1 Bryobacteraceae bacterium
CGGCGGGCTGCCGGTCGCGGTGCCGCCGGCAGCCGCCGAAGATCGCGGCAAGGCACGAAATGGCGACGACGGTGCGAGCGGCGGGCGCTGGAAGCGGCATTCGTTGTTGTCCTTTCCATGGAGGCCCGCGCAACGCGACGGTTGCCAGGCACTTCAATTACTGTATGTTACATTAAGGGAAATTGCTCGCCGGCGAAAAATTCCAAAAACTGGTGGACATCATGGCCCGTTTGCGGGCGCCCGGCGGGTGCCCGTGGGACCGGGAACAGACCTTCGACACCATCAAACCCTACACGCTCGAGGAGACCTACGAGGTTCTGGATGCCATCGACCGGCGCGATTGGAGCGGGCTGGCCGAGGAGTTGGGCGATTTCCTGCTGCAGGCCGTCTTCTATGCGCAGATGGGCGCGGAGCAGAAGCTGTTCGCCATGGAGGACGCGCTCGACGCCATCAATCAAAAACTCATCCGCCGCCATCCGCACGTCTTCGGCGAGGAATCGGCCGAAACGGCCGGCGATGTAAAGCGCATCTGGGGCGAGGTCAAGGCGGCCGAGAAGAAGGAGAAGGGCAGGGAACAGGACAGCCTGCTGGCGCCCGTGCCGCGCGCTCTGCCGGCGCTGGTGGAGGCGCAGCAGATCGCCTCGCGCGCGGCGGGCGTGGGCTTCGATTGGGACAATGCCGAACAGGTGCTCGAGAAACTTCACGAAGAGCTGGCCGAGTTCGCCGAGGCGCGCCGCAACGCATCGCACGAAGAGCTGGAAAACGAACTGGGCGACCTGCTGTTCGTGCTGGTGAACCTGGCGCGCTTCGTCAAGGTGGACCCGGAACAGGCGCTGCGCCGCACCAATGCCAAGTTCCGCGAGCGCTTCGCCTACATCGAGCGCAAACTGGCCGAGCGCGGCAAGAAGCCGGCCGATTCGAATCTCGCCGAAATGGAGGAGCTGTGGCAGGAAGCGAAGCGCTAGTCGAGATCCGCCCGCTAACCCAGCTTGCCGAGTTCGCCGGCGTGCTGCGCCTGCAGCAGGTCATTTGGGGCTTCGCCGATGTCGAGTTGCTCCCGCTGCGTTTTCTGGTGGTGGTGAGCAAGGTGGGCGGGCACGTGTTCGGGGCCTACGACGGCGCGGAAATGGTGGGGTTCTGTTTCGCCATCCCGGGCGTCAAGCCGGGGGCGCGGCCGTATCTGCACAGCCACATGCTGGGCGTGCTGCCGGCCTATTGCAACGCGGGGATCGGCCGGCGCCTCAAGCTGCGCCAGCGCGAGGATGCGCTCGAGCGCGGCATCGAGCTGATCGAGTGGACCTTCGATCCGCTGGAGCTGAAGAACGCCTTCCTCAATATCGAACGGCTGGGCGCCATCGTGCGCCGGTATGCGGAGAACCAGTACGGCGTCACCGCCAGCCCGCTGCACGGCGGACTCCCCACGGATCGCTGCATCGCGGAATGGTGGATCGGCTCGCCGCGCGTCGAGGCGATCCTGGCCGGCCAACCGGTGGCGCACACCGCCCGCGAGCGCATCGTGTTTCCGGCGGACGTGGCCCGCATCCGGCATGAGGACCCGCGATGCGCGCGGCAGATGCAGATGGCCAATGCCGCGAAGTTCGAGAATGCCTTTGCCCGCGGGCTCGCGGTGACGGGCTTCGAACGCAGCGCCGCGGAAGGAACGTACCTTTTGGAGCCGTGGCCATGAAACTGGAACGCGTAATCCTTCGCCAGATCCGCATGCCCCTGCTGCATTTCTTCGAGACCAGCTTCGGGCGCACCTTCGAGCGCCACATGATCCTGGTGGAGGCGCAGGGCGACGGGATGTCGGGCTGGGGCGAGGTGACCGCCGGCGAAAATCCCTTCTACAACGAGGAGTGGACGGATTCCGCCTGGATGATTCTGCGCGATTACGCCGCGCCGCGCCTGATCGGACGGGTGCTCGCCGGCGCCGAAGAGGTGTACCCGCTCACGGCGCACATTCGCGGGCACAACATGGCGCGCGGCGGGCTGGAGACGGCGGTCTGGGATCTCGCGGCGCGGCTGGAGGGCGTGCCGCTATGGAAGAAGATCGGCGGCGGGGCGCGGCGGGAAATCCCGTGCGGCGTTTCCATCGGGATTCAGGACTCGGTCGAGCAACTGCTCGAGAAGATCGCGGGCGAGCTTGCCTCCGGCTACCAGCGCATCAAGATGAAGATCAAGCCGGGCTGGGACGTGGACGTAGTGCGGCAGGTGCGCGAGCGCTTTCCCGCGATCAAGCTGATGGCCGACGCCAACTCGGCCTACACCCTGGCCGACGCGGAGCATCTGCGCCGGCTCGACGATTTCTACCTGATGATGATCGAGCAGCCGCTCGGCCACGACGATATCGTCGATCACGCCGAGCTACAGGCGAAGCTGGCCACGCCCATTTGCCTGGATGAGTGCATTCGCACGGCGCACCACGCCGAGCAGGCCATCAAGCTGCGCGCCTGCGGCATCATCAACATCAAGTTGGGGCGCGTGGCCGGCTTCGCCGAAGCCCGGCGGGTGCACGATGTGGCGCAGAAGGCGGGCATCCCGGTGTGGTGCGGCGGCATGCTGGAAGCCGGCATTGGGCGCGCGCATAACGTGGCGCTGGCCACGCTGCCGAATTTCGTCCTGCCGGGCGATGTTTCCGCCAGCCGGCGCTATTGGAAGCGCGACATCATCCAGCCGCCGGTCGAGACCACCGCGCGCGGCACTATTGTGGTCCGCGACCAGCCGGGCTTCGGCTACGCGCTCGACCACGAGTACATCGCCGGCCTCACCGTCCGCGAGGAGTCGATCGGTTGAACGCCTTTGTCTCGCTCCTGCGCGACAACCGCAACTACCGCAACACGTGGATCGGCCAGGTGGTGAGCGAGGTCGGCGACCACTTCAATAACGTGGCGGTGTTCAGCCTGGCGGTGGCCGCCACCAGGAGCGGACTGGTGGTGAGCGGGTTGATGCTCTCGCGCGCCATTCCGGCGATGCTGGCCGGGCCGCTGGCCGGGGTCGTGCTCGACCGCTTCGACCGCAAGCGGGTGATGATCGCCAGCGACCTCGTCCGCGCCATCGTAGCCATGGGCTTCATCGTTGCGGTGAAACACCCGGATACCTGGCTGCTCTACCTGTTGAGCGCGCTGCTCATGCTGGCGTCTCCGTTCTTCACCAGCGGACGGGCGTCGATTCTGCCGTCCATCGCCACCAGCGAGGAGCTGCACACCGCCAATTCGCTGACCCAGACCACGCAGTGGACCACGCTCGCCGTGGGCGCCTTTCTGGCCGGCACCAGCGTGATGCAGTTCGGCTACCGCTGGGCGTTTTTCGGCAATTCGGTCTCCTTTCTGATTTCGGCGCTGTGCATTTCGCGGCTGTTCCTGCCGGGCCGCGGATTTCGCCCCCCGCGCACCGCGCTCACCGAGACGGAGGTCGTGCGGCCCTGGCACGAGTATGCCGAGGGCCTCCGCTACATGCGGTCGGTGCCGCTGATCCTCGGCCTCGCGATGGTCAACGTGGGCTGGGCCACCGGCGGCGGGGCGGCGCAGATCCTGTTCACCATTTTCGCGGAGCTGGTGTTCAACCGCGGCCCGGCCGGCCTGGGCATGATCTGGGGCTTCGCCGGTATCGGGTTATTATGCGGCGGCGCGCTGGCCTACACCATTGGGCAGCGGCTGAGCTTCACGAATTATAAGCGCTCCATTGCCATCTGCTATGTAGTGCACGGCGGCTCGTACATTCTGTTTAGCCAGGTGCGCAGCTTCTCTTGGGCGCTCGCGTTCATCGCGCTCTCGCGCGCCGGGGTGGGGTTCAGTTCGGTAATGAACATGTCGCAACTGCTGCGCCAGGTGCCCAATGCATTCCGCGGGCGGGTATTCGCCACCCTGGAATCCATCACCTGGTCGGTCATGATGATCTCCATGATGCTGGCGGGCATCGCTTCGCAATCGTGGAACCCGCGCACCATCGGCGCCATCGCGGGCGCGCTCAGCTCCACCACGGCGGTCTGCTGGGGCTGGTTGCACCTGACCGGCCGCCTGCCCGAGCCCGCGCGCGAGGGCGTGGACCCGAACGAGATCGAAATTCACGGTGAGCCCGCGGCGTAAGGCACACACGCCGGGCGCCCGTCCGTCAGTTGTAGCCCACGATCTTGAAAAACAGCGAGCTGTAATTGAACAGCCCGAAATCGAGGCTTCCCCCGGCGGCGAGGGGCGCTGTGAACGTGTTGCCGGCGCCCAGCACGTTGACCACCGTCAGCGTGCCGATACTGGCGGCGCTCGGGTCGTTCGAACTGGGCGGCATCTGGCTCAGAATGCTTACCGGCACGGTCAGCGTCCCATCGCTGGCGCGCGCCGCGCAGGAGAAGGCTACGGCCACGTTCTGCGTGGGATCGGCCGTGGAGGGCGCCGCCGAAGTGCCTCCGATCTGCACCGAGTCCTGGCTCCCACCGCCGCCGGTCCAGTTGATGGTTAGCGGTTGGGTCCGGTCGATGGTGGTGATGGCGGCGCAGTTGGTGCAGGCCAGTGGAGCGGGCACCGTGACATTGGCCGTGAAGGAGCCGACGTCCGCCCCGCCGGGGCCTCTCATGGACCATGGGCCGGCCTCGATGAACGTAGCGGTGCTGAGCGGGGTGGAAGTCGCTAGCGTAGCGGAATACCCGTTGCCGGCATCGAACGGCAGGCTGGCCGTCTTGCCGTTAGGACCGCCCAGCGTGAGCGGCGATCCCGCGTTCAATTGCTTCAGCGCGGCCGGGATGGTGGAAGTGGGCGAGGCGGAGGCGTCGGTGGTGACCACCACGCAGGTTCCCGCCGGGTTGAGGGCCGATGTGGCGCCGGGGGTTTGCGCCAACCCGAAGAGTCCGTTGGCGTCGACGGCCGTGAAAGAGGCAAACGCCTTTTCGCTGGAGGTGTCCACCGTGAGTCCGGCCGCGCTAATCTCCGCGGTGAACTTAGAAAGTGTAATTACGCCGCCAGTGAGCTTTCCGCCCTGGTCCAGTCTGGTCAACATACTCGCAGTGAGCCCCAACGGTGCGGGGCAAGTCGAACTGCCCGTAGCTTTGGCGAACGTTCCATAGTTACTCGAGACGCCATTTACCACCACCGCGAGCGGCACGAAGCAGCCATCGGGAACGCTGTTGTCCGAGGGGAGCTGAAAAACGATCTGGTCGAAACCCGGATACTGCCCCTGTCTGCCGGCGTAGAGCGGCGTGATGACCTTACTGCCCACCAGCACCTGTACGCTTATGCCCGCGGGGATTACCTGGCCGGGGGCGTCGCTGTCCGAGGTGGAGACCGGTCCGAGGCCGGTGCCGTACAGCACCATAAACTGGCCCGGCGCGGCGGCGGTAGTCAGCCCATTCAAAGGCGCGGACTTTCCATCGGAACTGACATTCTGAATCAAGGCCGGGCCCGAACCGCCCTGGTTCAAGGTGTACATCCCGAAGGCGGACTTGACCACGGTCATCTTAGCCGGCGGGCTGGTAACTCCGTTGTAAGTCACCGTAACCGTCGCGGCGCCCAGCGGCGTGTTGGAAGGCAGGATTCCCGCCACCTGGACGTCCAATGCATAGTACATAAACGCCGGGATAGGCGAGCCGCCGGCGGGCGTGATGGTGACGCTGGTGCCATTGGCGCCGCCCACGCTGGTAGTGAACGGAGGCGCGGCCAGCACGATGTCTGCCGGTCCCAGGCCCGAGCCTTTGACCACGAAGTAAGACCCCTGGGCGATTCCCGATCCCGGGGCGCCCTGCGGGAAGTAGGTCCCCGCGCTCAACACGCCGTCCGGGCCGGAGCGAATCAGCGGGCCCGGGGGCCCGGCGACTGCCAGGGTGGTCCCCGCCTGGCTGGAGACGCCGCCGATCGAGAGGCTGATGGTCTGGCTGCCGCCGGGAATTCCGCTGGGTACCGTGAGATTGACCTGGTAAACCCCGATGGCCCCGGGTTGCAGCCCGGAGAACGATACTGAGGCGGGCTGCCCTGCCACTGTTACCGTCGCTTGCGCTGGTGCAGTCTTCGCGGGCGGGCTCAGCGGCGTTGCGGTTCCGGTGGGCACTTGTGGATTGGTGACGCCTAGCCCGATGGCGAATATAGTAATCGCTTCACCCGGCTTGGCAGGGTTGGCGGCGGTGACCTGGGTGGAGTCCGTGTGGATCGCGCTGATATTCCCTTTGCCCGAGGAATCGACGGTGGGCAGCGCCGGTGCGTACTGGCTGAGTGTAATG
>JADGNR010000086.1 GCA_017883415.1 Bryobacteraceae bacterium
GGGCGGCGGCGCAAGCGGAGCGGGCTGGGGCGCAAGCGGCGCGGGGGGCGGCGCGGGTTGGGGCGCGGGCGGCGCTTGTTGCGGCATGGGCGCGCCCTGGTGGCAGGTGTAGCATTGCATGACCGGCTGGCGGCTCTTTTCGAAATACTTCGGGATCTCGTCAAACAGGCGCAGCATGAGGCGCGTCGTTCGTTTGGCCGGTTTCTCGTCTGAATCCCAGCGGCCGGCGATGTGGCAATAGTCGCAGGAGACACCCAGCGCGCCGGCGAACACGCTCATGGTCATGGCGAGGCCGCCGGCGGGCGAATCCGCCATCGCCGGCACGTTGCGATACACGTCGCGCGCCGGTTTCCTGGCGTCTTCCTCGCTCAGCTTGAGAGCCTCCGGCCACCGGTCGAGCAGATCCTGCCAACTGGCGCGCGGCATCCGCGCCGGCTTGACCTTGCCGCGGTGGCAGGTCCAGCAGGTCACGTGAGGCAGATCGCGCAAAGTCCCCTGGTTGAGACCCTGCACCATCTTCATCATGCGGCCGGCGAAGGCGAATGGGGGCTTGTCGCTATGGCTCCAATCGCCGATGGTGTGACAGTGGGAACACTCCACCCCGAGCGCGCGCTGGATCTCGAGCATCGAGCCCGCCGTCGCGTCCTGCGCGCGCATGCCTCCGGCGGCCCACAGCGCCGCGCACAGAAGTCGGACGAATCGGGGCATGGCTTCGCAAGGCATCCTGGACGAACCAAGTGTACACCCGGCGGCCTCGATCAACCCGAAAACGGGCCGGCCTGGGGGTCGGCCGCGGACCAGGGGGTCCGCCCCACTTACTACTTCAGGGTGCGCACGAAGGCTACCACGTCGTCGGCCTGTTTCTCGCTGACGCCCGCGATCGGCTTCATCTTCCCTTTGCCGGCAAGGATGACTTTCTTCAACTCGGCGTCCGATTTGGCCTGCACCTCCTTGGAAGCGAGCGGCGGCAGGGTGACGTTAAACATCTTGGCGATGGCAGCCTTGCCTTCTCCATTGGCGCCGTGGCAGGACTGGCACTTGGCCGTGTACACTTCTTTGCCTTCCGCGGCCCCGGCATATGCCAGGCCTACGGAGGCGAGCAACGAAACGGTTCCGATCAAGATTGTCTTTTTCATGAGGTTTTCTCTCCAGAAGCTGTTAGGGGCGTGGGGCCGCCATTGGTTTCGATCCGCCGGATCAGGCCGCGGATGGCCAGGATGGCAATGGCAATCAGGATCACCGATACCGCCAGGCCCCACCGGCGGACATCCTTCTCGCGCAACGCGGCGTCGCCGGCCTTGAGCGTTTCCGCCGCCACCGCCATCCCCGCGTCGACCGGCTGGCGCATCTCGCCGGACACCATGGAGTGCATGGCGAGCCGCGCTTTGACCAGGTCTTCCCGGCCGTCGATCAGCCGCACCTGGGCCTCGGACACTTCCATTCCGTACTCTTCGGCGCGCGCCAGCCTGGTCTCCGACCGCTTGAGCGCGGCATCCAGGCCGTCCAGCCACCCGGCCATCTGCACGGCCGTCTTAGCCGGGTCCGTTCCGGCATCGTGGCAGCCGGCGCAGACCGCCTTGGGACCGGCCAGCATGGCCGTGGAAGGCTGGTGAATCCCGTGATTGGAGTGGCACACGATGCAGCCCCCGCCGCCTCCTACCGCGGAGAAGACGGCCTTGTGCACGCTGCGCTCGTAGAGTTGGGCGAACAACACATGACACGAGCCGCACACCGCCGATACCGACTCCACCTCCGGAGGTTTCGCCCCGTGGTTGCCGTGGCAGGAGGCGCAACTCGGCGCGGAGAGGTCGCTCCGCTTGGCCAGCGCCTCCCAATGCACGCTGGTGCGGTACTCCTCGAACTGGTTAGTGGGGATGCCGTAAGGCGCCATCTTCTGCTTGTCGGAGTGGCAGCGCGAGCAGGTCTCGGGCACATGCAGCGGATGCACGGGGGACATGCTGTCCTTCACCGGGCGGATGTCGTGGACGCTATGGCAATCGATGCAGGTGGCCACGTTGGGATCGCCGGCCGCGAGGCGCTTGCCGTGCACGCTGGTCTGATACAGCTCGAACTGGTCCACCCGCTCGCGCGGCGCGTATTGGCGCATGATGTCGGGGCTGCTGTGGCAGCGGGCGCAGAACTTGGGAATGGCGGTGCGCGCCGGCTTGCCCAGGAAGCCCTTGGCCCGGTTCATGGAGGCGTCCGGATCGTCGGTGGTGCGGTCGCCGCCATGGCAGTCCGCGCAACTGAGCCCGTGCGCCGTGTGCACATCGCCCTTGATGAGGGTCGCCGGGCCCTTGCCTCCTTCCTCCAGCGCGGCGTGGCACGTCACGCAGGAGTCCACCGCGGCGGCGCCGAGGCCGGAGCAGAGCAGAAACAAAATGGCAGGCGCTCTCATTTGAGATAACCCAGAATCGTGAATGCGAACAGGTAACAGACCAGGAAGACCCCCACGCCGGTGGCCAACCTTGTGCGGCCTTCACCCTCCCGGCCTTTGGCCCAGAACGGAAGCGTCACCCACACCGCGGCCAGCAGCCCGAATCCCGCCAGCCCCAGGAGTTCGCCCTCCATAAACCAGACATGGCTGGGGATCAGCTTGAGGGTGTAGAACTGCGCCAGGAAATACCACTCCGGCCGGATGCCCGCGGGCGCCGAGGAGAACGGGTCGGCTTTCTGCCCGAGCTCCCAAGGGAAAATGGCCGCCAGCGTTCCCAGGATCGCCAGCACGCCATACCAGACCATCAGCTCGCGCAGGAAGAAGCTGGGAAAGAACTTCATTTGGGCGAGGCGCGCCGGAGAGATCCCGCTGGGAGTGCTCATGCCGGCCTTCTGCACCAGCAGGAGGTGCACGCCGACAAAGGCGAAGGTGAGCATCGGCAGCACCGCCACATGGAACGCGAAGAAGCGGGTGAGGGTGGCCGCGCCTACGTCTTCGCCGCCGCGCAGGAATCGCGCCAGCGCCGGACCGGCGAACGGCATGGTGGCGGCCACGTCGGTTCCCACCTTGGTGGCGAAATAGGAGATCTGGTTCCACGGCAGCAGGTAGCCGCTGAAACCGAAACCGAGCATCAGGCCCAGGAGTACGATTCCCGTGAGCCAGGTGAGCTCGCGCGGGCGGCGGTAGGCATGCGTGAAGACCACGCTGAACATGTGCACGAAGGCCGCGAAAATCAGCAGGTTGGCCGACCAGCTATGAATCGAGCGGATCAGCCATCCGAACTCCACCCGCGTCATGATGAAGCGCACGCTGTCGAACGCTTCGGCGACGCTCGGGCGGTAGTAGAGCAGCAGCAGGATCCCGGTACCGAGTTGGACCGCCAGCAGGAACAGAGTGATGCCGCCGAAGTAATACCAGGTGGTGCCCGCGTGCACCGGCACTACCTTGTGGTCCAACAGGTCCCGGCCCTCGCGCAGCCCGAGCCGCTCGTCAAACCAGTCGAATGTCCTGGCCCTCAGTTCCTTCACCGACAAGTTGCTTCTCCCGTCATACCCGCCGTGAAATGACCACTTCGTCGCCGCGCAGCTTCACGGCCAACTCCTCGAGCGGCTTGGGAGGAGGGCCGGACACCACTCTCCCGTCCAGGTCATAGGTGCCGTTGTGGCAGGCGCACCAGATCTCCCGCCTCGCTTCCTGATACTGCACGGTGCAGTTCAAGTGCGTGCACACCGCCGAGAACGCCTTCCACTCGGTGTCGTTGACGCGCACCAGCAGGGCGGGTTTGTTTCCAAACCGCACGATCTTTCCGGAATTCGGCTTGAGATCCTGCACCTTGCCCGCGGCTACTTCATTTACCGAGGCCTCCGCCATTTGCGGCGGATCCAGGAAGCGGGCCACGGGATAAAAGAACGAAGCCAGTGAAGCGGCAATGCCGCCCCCCAGCAGCCACGAGATCAGGGTCCGCCGGTTCTGTTCGGCCCCGACGGCCCCGTCCGGGACCGGCTGGGACGGTTCGTTCCGCTGCATCCGTTTCGCTTTCCTTTCCATCCGGCCGGTAGCGCGGCGCGCACCACTCCGCTCTATTATCGAGCTACAGACCGATTGTTCCGATTCTCTTCCTTGGCAAGTATCCATCCATACTACCGCGCGCGCGCCACATGCCGCCACAAAGGGGATTCCGCACATTCCGCACGAGCGCCTGCGGGTGCGCGCGTCTGGTGCCGGCTCTTGCCGGTGACTCCGTTGTCTGAAAAACAGCCGCTGTCAAATTATCGGACAGTTTCCGCAACCGCCCGAAAAGCAAGGGTACGGCGGTCAATTCTGTTTCTTGAGCCACTCCCGGAACGACAACAATCGCGGCAGCGATTCCCTGTCCCTCTGGCGATTGGCCGCCTGCTTGCTCCCCACAATGTCGTCGATGTGCGCGATCGGGAGGCCATGCTTCTCGACGTGCCGCTCCCAGGCGTCCTCAAACCGTTCGACGCCGTCGGGCGCAAAGATCAGATCCAAATCAAACGGTCCATTTCTGAGTTGAATGAAATCTTTGCCCTGACGGATCTCCCGCTGTTCTTTTTCGCTGAGCCGAAAACCCAACTCTAAAAGGGCGGCCACCAGCTTCTCGCAGTTGGCAACGCGCTTCTCCACGTACAGATCGACGTCCTGCGTGGTGTCCGAGTAACCCAACAGAATCGCCCCGGAGTTTCTGAAGAACAGATACTTCACTCCATGATGCTCGAAGACCCTGCCAACGTCTTGTGCGTTCTTGAATTCAAATGTAGCCATGCAGGCGGTTAGTCCCGGTTATAGCCGAGCCAGTCCGGCAGGTTGTCTTTACACCACTGGCGATACTGTTCCATCGTGTCGAACGAGCGGTATCGGGCGTCGTCCAATCCAGGCTTGTAGGTATGGATGAACGAATTGCGTATGTGTTGCTCGATCGGTCTCCTGGCCGCGGCCTCGAAGTCCTCCCAATCGGGCGGATTGTGTCCGGCGATCTCCATGACCATGCTCCTGAGTGATTAAAACACTCTTCGCTTCAGCCGCTCCACGGTGAATTTCGCCGTGTCCGCCACCGCCATGACCGCCATCACGCCGGCTTGCACGGGGTCGCTGACCACCAGGTCGGCCGCGTCCGGGACGCTGCCGGCCATGTTGAGGCTGACCACCAGCAGCCCCGTCTGGCGCACTTCGCGAACCGCCGTCTCGATCTCGCCGCCCATGAGCGATCCGGCCAGCACCAGCGCCTTGGCGCGCGGCAGCCGCGCCACGGCGCGCACGGCGTCCGCCAGTTGCCGCTCGCCCACCAGCGGAATCGTGTCCACCGAAATATGTTCCCCGCGGATGTTGTGCCGGTCCGCTTCCGATACCGCGCCAATGGCCACCTGCCCCACCTGCGCGCCGCCGCCCATGATGATAATGCGCTTGCCGTAAATCTTGTCGAGCGTCTTCACCAGTTCCACGCGCCGTACGATGGCCAGCTTGCGCAGGTCTTCGACCAGCGGCGCTGCGTCGTCGGGCAGCACCACCTCGAAACAGATGCGCGAGCCGGCGGGTGTGTTGTCCAGGATCTCGACCGAGGTGATGTCTCCGTCATGGCGCGCCATGACACCCGATAACTGGTGCAGCACGCCGGTCCTGCCTACGGTCTCCACCAGAAGCCCGATCGCCGCTTTTTCCATCGGTATTTCTCAGTGTAAACGGTGGCGGGCGATCACCGCGCCGCTTGTGCCTTCGGCGCCGTTTGCTCCAGCGGGTTCGGCAGACGGTGCTCGGCGTAGTATCCGGGGCGCACACGCTCCACAATTTTCGCCACGGGCCGCTCCAGCACGCGGAAGTACGGCTGCGGGTTTAACCCGATCCAGAAGGCCCACGCGATCAGCGGCGCGAATAGGGCGATTTCCCTCCAGTTCAGGTCTTGCAGCGTGCGGTTCTTCTCCTTGACCTCTCCCAGCATCGTGCGCTGGAACAGCCACAGCAGGTACGCCGCGCCCAGCGCGATGCCCACCGCCCCCCAGAACGCCCACATGATCTTCTCCTGATAGGCGCCGCCCAGGATGGTCAGCTCGCCGATGAACCCGTTCAACGGCGGCATTCCCATGGAGCTGAGCGCTGCAATGCCGAACACCAGGGTGAAGATGGGCATCACCTTCAGCAGGCCGCCATATTCGGCGATCTCGCGCGTATGCCGCCGCTCGTAGACCACGCCCACGATCAGGAAGAGCATGCCGGTCGAAATGCCGTGGTTGATCTGCTGGATGATGGAGCCCGAAATGCCGGCCGGGTTGAGCGCGAAAATCCCCAGCGTGCAGAAGCCCAGGTGACTCACCGAGGAGTAAGCCACCAGCTTCTTCCAGTCTTTCTGCATCAGCGAGGCCAGCGCGCCATACACAATCCCCACGATGGAGAGAAATACCATGACGCTGACGATGGTCGTGTTCCGGGCGGCGGCGGGCAGCAGGGGGAGGGAAAACCGCAGAAATCCGTACGTCCCCATCTTCAGCAGGACGCTCGCCAGAATCACCGATCCGGCGGTGGGCGCCTCCACGTGCGCGTCCGGCAGCCAGGTGTGGAACGGCCACATCGGCACCTTCACCGCGAAGCCCACGAAAAAGGCCCAGAAGACCCACCATTGCACGCCGGGGGAAAGCTGCGTGCGCATCAGGTCCGCGATATCGAAGCTGTACACCTGGAACTGGAAATAATGCTCGCGGTAGAGCATCAGAATGCCGAGCAGCATCAGCACCGAGCCGATCAGCGTGTAAATCATGAACTTGATGGCCGCATACCCGCGCCGCGGGCCGCCCCAGATGCCGATGATGAAGTACATGGGCACCAGCACGGTTTCCCAGAAGACGAAAAACAGCAGGAAATCGAGCGCCATGAAAACGCCCAGCATGCCCGTCTGGAGCAGCAGAAAGAAGGCGTAATATTCCTTGAGCCGCTCATGGACGGCGCTCCAACTGGAGAGGATGGAGATGAAGCCGAGCAGGGTGGTGAGCATCACCAGCAGCAGTCCCAGGCCGTCGATGCCGATGTGGTAGCTGGCGCCCAGGGTGGGAATCCACGAGGCCTTGTCGACGAATTGAAAATCCCTGGTATGGTCGAACTTAAAGACCAGCGGCAGCGATACGACGAACCCCACGAAGGAAATCGCGTTGGCCCACAATTTGACGGCGAGGGGCTTCGACGACGGAAGGAACAGCAGCACCAGCAGCCCGGCCAGCGGCGTGAACAGAACTATGGAGAGGATGTGGTCCATAAGGCGGCACTAGGGAATAGTTCCTCATGGTATCACCACTATGGGCCTTCGCTTCGGCCCGAGACCGTAATCCGTACGTAAGCGCAATTTTCACCGCCGAGGCGCCGAGCCGCCGAGGAAACCAACTCGACTTCTCCGCGCGCTTGGCTGGCTCGGCGCGTAGGTTCTCGGCGTCTCGGCGGTGAGCTGTGGTGTGTCGCGAGCAAAATGAAACCGGAAGGCCGGGCGCGTGCGTCTGGCATCCCAGAGGGTGCATGAAACAGACAGCAGGTTTCCTGGCGGCGCTCGCGGCCGTGCTTTTCCTTACGGCGTGCGGCGCGGTGAAGATCGCCCGCATCAATGCGGACCCCTCGCGATTCCGCAACCGGACGGTCGAGGTGAGGGGCACGGTGGTTACTTCCGTCGGGCTGTTGGGTACCGGCGGTTACCAGATTGAGGACGATACCGGCAAGATCTACGTGGTCTCCACCACGGGGGTGCCTTCCAAGGGGTCGCGCGTCACCGTGACGGGAAGGGTCATCGGAGGAGCGGAGATTCTGGGGCAGCCGGTCGCCACCGCCATCCGCGAGCAACATCACAAGGTCAGGTAGTGCGCCGGGTGTGGGCGCCCGTTTCGCGCTGCTCGCCGGAGCGCGGGCGCGGGCATCGCCCTACGCCGGTATAGTCGAAACCGGCGGCCATGGCCGCCTCGGCGGCAAAAAGATTGCGGCCGTCCACCAGGATCGGAGTCGTCATGATACGCGCCAGATCCGCCAGATCGAGAGCCTGGAATTCGCGCCACTCGGTAACCACGACCAGGGCATCGGATTCCGACGCCAGTTCCCGCACCGATTCGCAGTAGCGGATCTTGAGATCGGGCCGTTGTTCCCGGCAGGCCTTCATGGCCACCGGATCGTAGGCTTTTACGCGCGCGCCCATGTGCAGCAGGCGTTCGGCGATGTCCAGGCTGGGAGCGTCGCGCAGATCGTCGGTGTCGGGCTTGAACGCGAGCCCCAGCAATCCGATGGCGCGGCCCTTCAGGATGTACAGCTTCTCTTGCAGCTTCTGGATCACCATCTGGCGCTGGGCGGTATTGACTTCGAGCGAGGCGCGCAGCAGTTTGCTGTCGTAGCCGTATTCCCGCGCGGTATGGAGGAGCGCCTGGACATCCTTTCCAAAGCAACTGCCGCCCCAGCCCACTCCGGGATTGAGGAACTTGGATCCGATGCGCGAATCGAGTCCGATTCCGGCCATGACCTCGGTCGCCTCGGCGCCCACCCGCTCGCAAATATTAGCGATCTCGTTGGCGAAGCCGATCTTCATGGTCAGGAACGCATTGGCGGCGTATTTGATCATCTCGGCGCTGGTCAGCGACGTGGTCAGCAGCGGCACGGCGGTCAGAGAAGGCGGCCGGGGCACGCCGGGGGGCGGATCGAAGCTCTGCGCCACTACGGGCCGATAGAGTTCCCGCATGATCCCCATGGTGGTTTCATCGGATGCCCCCACCACGATCCGGTCGGGATAGAGGGAATCCGCTACCGCGGAGCCCTCGCGGAGAAACTCGGGATTGCTGGCGACCCCGAAGCGGACCTTGCCGCCGCCGGCCGGCTGCGCGTCGGCGAGTCCCTCCCGCACCAGCGTCTCCACCAGGTTGCCGCTCCCCACCGGCACCGTCGATTTATTCACCACCACGCGGAATCGGGTGCTGTCCATGGCGGCGCCAATACTGCGAGCGGCCGCTTCCAGGTAGGCCAGGTTGGCTTCGCCGCTGGGCAGGGGCGGAGTTCCGACGGCGATGAAGATCACGTCGCTCGCCGCCGCCGCTTCCGCCAGTTCCACGGTAAAGTCGAGCGCGCCCGAGCGCGGGGCCACTTGCAGCAAGGTGTCCAGGTGGGGCTCATAAATGGGCGATTCGCCGCGTTGCAGCGTGGCGATTTTCGACTCATCGGTGTCGACGCAGGTCACATGGTGGCCCAGATAGGCCAGGCAGGCGCCCGTGACCGTTCCGACATAGCCGGTTCCAATTACCGTGACTCGCATAGAGACGCTTCGCCGTTGTTTCGTTGAGTATAGCAATTTGCCGGTAGCTTCCTGTCGAATTCGATACAATCAAGAAAACCGATGCAGACGATTCTCGTGATTGACGACGATGAAAGCCTCCGCGACACCATCGGGGTGATGCTGGAGCAGGAAGGCTTCCGCGCGGTCCTCTCGGGCGATGGCCGGGACGGCTTCGATAAGGCAGTGACCATGAAACCGGACCTGGTGCTGGTGGATCTGCGCTTGCCGGGGATGAGCGGTATCGAAATTTGCAAGCAACTGCGCAACGCTCACGTGGACACTCCGATTATCGTGCTGAGCGCCGCGGGCGACGAGTTGGACAAGGTTCTTCTGCTCGAGATCGGCGCCGACGATTATATGGTCAAGCCGTTCGGGACGCGCGAACTGATGGCGCGCATCCGCGCGGTGCTGCGCCGCGCCTTGCCGGATGCGCGCAAGGTGGCCCGCTTCTCCGATGCGGAGATCGATTTCGAACGCCGCATTGTGAGCCGCAAGGGCGAAGAACTGAAGCTGACGCCGGCGGAATACAACCTGCTCTGCTACTTCCTGCATAATCCCGACCGGCCGCTGACCCGCGATATGATCCTGAACTCGGTGTGGGGTTACGAATTCTTCCCCAACACCCGCACGGTGGATGCCCATGTAGTGAAACTGCGTCAGAAGCTGGAGCCGGACCCCAACTCGCCGCGCCATTTTCTAACCGTGCATGGAGTTGGCTATCGTTTTGTGCCGTAAGGACTTATTAATCCTTCAACGGCCCCCGGCGGTACCATCCGCTCCACCGAAGCAGTAGTTTTCCCACTGCCCGCGGAACCGTGCGATGAGGGACAATTAACATGATGCCTGATGTGGTGGACGGCGCCCCCACCGTCCTGATTGTCGAGGACTCGGAAAACACCGCAGCGACGCTCGAGATCGCCTTACTGGGGATCCCGGGTTTGACCGTGCTGATTGCCTCGTCGGCGGTGGAAGCCCTGCGCATTCTGAATGGCCCCGGCCCGGCCATCCGGGCGATCGTGACGGATCTGAACATGCCGCGCATGGATGGGTTCGAACTGATCCGGCGCGTGCGCGCGGACCGCAGGCTCGCGGCCACGCCGATCATCGTGGTCAGCGCCGACACGGATCCGGCGACGCCGGAGAGGATCGCCCAACTGGGCGTAAGCGGATTTTTCCCGAAACCGTATTCACCCGCCCAGGTGCGACGGAAACTGGAGCAGATACTCCGATGATGCGACCTTATCAGTTGTCCTCCTTGGCGCTGCTGATGTGGCCCCTGTGGCTCGGCGCGCAAACCTCTCCGGAACTTGCCGGCGTTCTCGAACGCCTCGACCGGCTGGAGCGGGCCAACCGCACTCTGGCGGAGCAGGTGCAGGCCCTGCGCGCGGAGCTGGCGTCGGTGCGCGGGAAAACGGGGGCGGGCGAGGGCGCCGCCGTGGGCGCCAATGTCGCGCCCGAGGCGGCCGTCCAGGCGCCCACTGTGGAAGAGCGGCTCGACATCGCCGAACAGAGAATCGACGAACAGGCCCAGGCGAAGGTCGAAACATCGCAGCGGCTCCCGGTGCGCTTCACCGGGCTGGCGCTGTTCAACGCGTTCCTGAATTCCAAGCAGAGCGGCCCCACCGCCGACTACCCCACCCTGGCGGCGGCGCAGCCGGGCGCGGCGCGAGCCGGCGCCACCGTGCGGCAGACCATCCTGGGGCTGGAGTTCCGCGGCCCGAAGACCCTGTGGGGCGGCACCGTGCACGGCAACATCTACATGGATTTTTTTGACGGCACCAGCACCCTGGACCAGTTTATGCGGCTGCGCACCGCCTCGCTCGAAATCGATTGGAAAGCCCGCAACGTGATGGTGGGCGTGGAGAAGCCCATCTTCAACCCGCGCGAGCCGAATTCGCTGGCGCAGATGGGCCTTTCCCCGCTCACCAGCACCGGCAACCTATGGCTCTGGGTGCCGCAGGTCCGCGTGGAGCAGGATTTTTCGTTTGCGGCGGCCACCGGACTGCGGGCGCGGGTGGGGGTGGTGCAAACCAACGAAGTCGGCCCCTACCAGGGAAGCGAACCGGCGGGCGCCCTGGAACGGGCTCGTCCGGGGCTGGAAGGCCGTTTCGAGTTCTACCATAATCTCGACGACGAGCGGCGGCTGGAATTCGCTCCGGGGTTCCACGTCAGCACCACGCATATCGGCGGCATGGCGGTTCCTTCCCAGGTATTCTCGCTCGATTGGTTCTTCAATCCCTGGCAGCGGGTAGAGTTTAGCGGGGCGTTCTTTACCGGCCGGAATGTGGCGGAGCTGGGGACGGCCGTCCGGCAGGGCTTTGGCATCGAAAACGGGGCTGCGGAGGCGGTGCACAGCCGCGGGGGATGGGGACAGTTCACCATCCACGCAGTGAAGCGCCTGGACTTCCACCTCTTTACCGGGCAACAGGACGATACCAACGGGGAACTAGTCGCGGGCAGCATCGGAAAGAATCTTATGTGGGGAGGCAATCTTTATTACCACCTGGCGCCCAACGTGGTTTTGGGGCTGGAGGCGTCGCAGGTGCGCACCGTGCGCATCGCGCAGGGAACACGGTTGAACAATCATTATGATCTGGCGCTTGGTTATTTCTTTTAGCCTGCTGATGGGGCTGGCGCAGCCCCGGCCGGCCCGGGCCGGGACCGTGAAGGGTGAGGTCGAGATCACCAACTCCAAGGACATGGCGGCGCGCAAGCACAAGGACTACTCGGGGGTGGTCGTCTGGCTGCAACCGGTGGACCGGCCGGTACCGCCCATGGGCCCTAAGCGGGAGCGAATGGTCCAGCGGGACAAGCGCTTCGTGCCCCATGTGGTGGCCATTTCGGTAGGTAGTTCGGTGGACTTCCCCAATGACGATCTGGTCTACCATAACGCGTTTTCCAACTTCAGCGGGCAGCCTTTCGATGTGGGACTGTATCCGCCGGGAACTTCCAAGAACGTGGCTCTGAAGCGCGCGGGAATCGTGCGTGTCTTCTGCAATATTCACCCCACCATGAGCGCGATTATCGCCGTGGTGGATACGCCCTGGTTCGCCGTGACCGAGGCCACCGGCCGCTTCAGCATCGGCGGCGTCCCCCCAGGGGACTACGATCTGCACATTTATCACGAGCGCGCGCTGCCGGAAAACCTCCAGGGTCTGGAACGCCGGATTACGGTACCGGAGGGAGGGCTCACCCTGTCCTCGCTGATTTCCATCACCGAAACCGGTTTCATTCCCGCACCGCACCTGAACAAATACGGGAAGGAGTACCCGCCGGTACCGAACGGCGGCACGTATCCGGGGGCCCCCAAATGAGGCGCTGGCGATTCTCGGAGCTGTCGCTTCTGTGGAAGATCATGCTCTCCACGTCGGTGGCGGTCACGGCGTTGTTCGCCTTCACCGGAGAGATTGTCCTGAAGAGCATCACCCAGACCATGTCGGCGAGCCTGGACGAGGAGGTGCGCGCCAGCTCCGAGGCATACAAGTCGCTGTGGAAGTCGCGCGCCGAGTTGATCTCCAACGTAAGCCGGATCATCAGCAACATGTCCGATGTGCGGGCCGCGTTCAGCAGCAACGACACGGCCACCATTAAGGACACGGCGGGCGAGCTGTGGAAGAAGATTTCCAATTTGAACGCCATTTTTCTGGTTGCCGATCCACAAGGAGAAGTGCGCGCGTCGCTGAGCGGCGTGACCCCCTCTTCGTTATCGCAGCTCAAGAACATGGATGTGGTGCTCAAGGCCCAGGCGACGTTCCCAGAGCAGGCATCGGGCTTCTTCCTGCAAGACGGCGACCTGTACCAAATCTCCATTACCCCGGTTTACGTGCAGTCGACCCTGGGGCGCCAGGACATACTGATCGACGTGCTGGTGGCGGGCTATCAGGTGGACGCGTCGGTGGCCCAGGAGCTCAAGAAGTCCACCGGCGGCAGCGAGTTTCTCTTCCTCACCCCGGGCAGGGTAATCGCTTCCACCCTGAATCCGCGCGCGACCGAGACGGTAAGAGACAATCTGGCGAAGGCGCGGGGCGATCAGCGGGTAAGCGACGGCGTGGCGGAATATGCGCGCCTGGAGACGCCGCTGACCGATATCACCGGCGCCGAGGTGGGCAAGGTTTACATTCTGCGGTCGTTCGCCAATGCCAGCCGGCACATTACCGCGCTCTACACCAAGATCATCCTGCTGTGGCTGGTGGCCATGTCGGCGGGCTTCCTGCTGACGTATCTGCTGGCGCGGCGCATCGTGGAGCCGGTGAAGCAGCTCGATCGCGCGGCGGCCGAAGTGGCGCATCAGAACTACGCCATTTCCGTGGAGGTGCGCAGCGACGACGAAATCGGCCGCCTGGCGCGCACCTTCAATACCATGTGCGCCTCCATCCGCCAGGCGCGCGAAGACCTGATCCGCCAGGAGCGCATTTCCACCATCGGGCGGCTGTCGAGCTCGATCGTCCACGATCTGCGCAATCCCCTGGCGGCGATTTACGGCGGCTCGGAAATGCTGGTGGATGCCGACCTGCCGCCGGCCCACGTCAAGCGGCTCGCCGGCAATATCTACCGCGCTTCGCGGCGCATCCAGGAGCTCTTGCAGGACCTGCTCAACGTATCGCGGGGCAAGAGTCTGCAGCCGGAGCCGTGCCGTCTGCGGGACGTGGCGGCGGCGGCGTGCGAAGCGCTGGGGGTGGCGGCCGAGGCGCAGGCGGTGAGCCTCACGCTTTCGATTCCGCCGGAGATCGAGCTGCCGCTCGAGCGCAACCGCGTCGAGCGGACCTTCATGAACCTGATCGGCAACGCGCTCGAAGCCATGCCGGACGGCGGGGAAGTGCGGATTTCCGCGGCCCTGGAAAACGGGTCGGTGGTGGTGCAGGTGGAGGATAACGGCCCCGGCATCGCCCCCGAGATCCGCTCCAAGCTGTTCCAGCCCTTCGTGACCGCCGGCAAGCGCAACGGCCTCGGCCTGGGCCTGGCCCTGTCGCGCCAGACCGTGCTGGACCATGGCGGAGATATGTGGGTGGACTCGGTGGCCGGACACGGCGCGCGGTTCAGTTTCCGGCTGCCGGGCGCACAGGTGGCGCAGACCCAGACGCTGCCGGTGTAACCTGCCGACAGATGTTACGCTGAAGCATTGCTGCGGCATCCTCTCTTCAAGCCTTATGTAGCGCTGGTGGCGGTTTGTTTCTTCTGGGGCACCACCTACCTGGGCATCCGCATGTCGCTCGAATCGTTTCCTCCGCTGGTGCTGGTGTCGCTGCGCTACATCTTGTCCGGCTCCGCCCTGCTTTTGTTTGCCCGCGTGCGCGGCATCTATCTGCCGCGCGGGCGGGAGTTGCTGGCGGCGTGCTTCAGCGGGTTTCTGACGCTGGGCATCGGCAACGGCGCGCTGGTCTTCGCCGAAGTCATCATTCCCAGCGGCATGGCCGGCCTGATCGTCACCATCTCGCCGTTTTGGATGGTGGGAGCGGAAGCCTTGCTGCCCGGCGGGGAGCGCCTCCACGCGCCTACCATCGCGGGCATGGCCGTGGGCCTGGCCGGCGCGTCGCTGCTGTTCACCCCGGACCTGCACGCGCACGCCATCGATCGGAACGTCCTGCATGGTTTCCTGATGCTGCAAATCGGCATGGCCGGATGGTCGTTCGGATCGATCTACCAGCGGCGCCAGACGGGCAAAGCCCATCCGATTATTGCCGGCGGCGTGCAGCAACTGGCGGCCGGGGTGATCCTGGCGCCGTTTGCGCTGGCCATCCACGAAGCGCCCATCCACTGGAGCACGCGCGGCGTCACGGCCCTGCTCTACCTGGTCTGCTTCGGATCGATCGTGGGGTACAGCGCCTATGCGTACGCCATGGACCGTCTGCCGGTGGCGATTGTCTCCATTTATCCCTATGTGAATGCGGTAGTGGCCGTGGGGCTGGGCTGGCTGTTCTATCGCGAGCCTTTCGGCACGCGCGAGGCGCTGGCCATGACCATTATCTTCGCCGGCGTGGCGGTGGTGAAGAAATACTCGCGCAAGGCGCCGGCGGGCTAAGTGGGACATGCTTCAGCCTGTCGGCGGCAGGCTGGCCTGTGACCCCCGGTCAAGGCCCCCTCGAAGCTCCGGCCAAGGCGTGTGCGGTCACAGGCTATCGATTCAATCCGGCCTCGCCGGTGGCCAGGCTTCAGCCTGTCCTACCCCACTTTGCTATGCTTCTTAGGCTATGCGTCGATTGCTTCTCGTCTTGACGGGCCTGGCGGCCGCTCTGTCCGCGCAAACCTTCCCTCCGAAACTCGATTCCGTGCTGGAGTGGCGTATGATCGGGCCGTTTCGCGGCGGCCGCACGGTGGGCGCGGCGGGAATCGCCGGGCAGCCCAACGTCTTCTACATCGGGGTCAACAACGGCGGCGTGTGGAAGACCGACGACTACGGCCACACGTGGCGGCCGATTTTCGACGATCAACCGACCGGCTCCATCGGCGCGGTGGCGGTGGCGCCCTCGGACCCCAAGGTGGTGTACGTGGGCAGCGGGGAGGGCTTGCAGCGTCCGGACCTGTCGGTGGGCGACGGGATGTACAAATCCACCGACAGCGGGCAGACGTGGCGCCACCTGGGCCTGCGCGGCGGGCAGCAGATTGCGGCCATCCTGGTGGACCCGCGCAACGCCAATCGCGTGTTGGTGGCGGTCCTCGGCCATCCGTATGGGCCCAATGCGGAGCGCGGCGTATTCCGCTCGACGGATGGCGGCGAAAGCTTTCAGAAGGTGCTCTATAAAGACGAGCACACGGGCGCGGTGGATCTGGCCTTCGATCCGCGCGACCCGCAAACCGTCTACGCGGTGCTATGGCAGGCGCGGCAGGGTCCGTGGGAAAACGGCGCATTCTCGGGGCCCGCGAGCGGCCTGTACAAATCGACCGACGGCGGCACCACCTGGAACCAGCTTACCGGCGGACTGCCGGCTTTCGCGCAGGGGTTGGGCCGCATCTGCATCGGCATCA
>JADGNR010000356.1 GCA_017883415.1 Bryobacteraceae bacterium
CCCGAAGATGCCCGTGATCTGTCCAACCTGCGGGCTGGTAACATCGTTGTTCGGATCGCCCAGGTTGGTGTGGTTGAACACGTTGAACGCTTCGGCCCGCAACTCCATGTTCATTCTTTCGCGAATCGCGAAGCGCTTCGCCAGGGAGAGATCCTGCTGGATGAAATGGGGACCGTAGGAGTTGTTGTAGCCGATATTGCCGAAGGTGTTGTCGGCCGGGAAAGCCCACGCTCCGCTCAGGCCGCTGCTGGGGTCGCCTGGAATTTTGTAGATCCCACCGAAGAAGTGGTTGCGGTCGCCGGTGGCACCGCCCACCGATGATGGATCGGCAGACCCTCCGTCGGGACGGCCTCCTGGTCCCTGGTTGGGACGAGCGGCTCCAGCCGGGAAGTTCCCGATGTTGGGAGTGAAGGGCCGGCCGCTGGTGTACGAAGTGACGCCATTCAGCGCCCACCCGCCCAAGGCAAGGTCCATCCCTTTCGACATACCGCTGCCGTGCTTCTTTCCTCTGCCAAACGGGATCTCCCAGTTTTCGGGCACGGTAATCAACTGGTGGCTCAAGCTATCGCTGTTCCCGTAACCCAGCGGGCGGTTATACAGGAAGGTGTAACTGTCGCCATTGTTGCCCACCATTCTCTGGTAGGTGTAATTCCATTGCAGAGTCAATCCTTCGTAATTGCGCATGGTGGCTTGTATCTGCAAGGAGTCATACCGCGTGTTGGCGCAGTCGCAGTAGAAGTCGATATTCTGGTCCCAGCCAAACTTGCCGAAGAAAGGCTTCAGCAGGTTCGAGTTGGAAACGCCGGGTACAAAGTTGGCCTGGTTCGCGTTGATCAACTGGCCGCTGGGCAGGTTGAAGGCATGGCGTCCCACGTTGCCCACATATCCCGCCGACACCACGAACCGATTGGTGAGCTGGTGTTCCACGGTCAGGTTGTACGCTTCCGCGCGCGGCAGGCGCATGTCTTCCGGACGAACCTTGCCATCGATGCCTTTGGGCAGCGGTAGAGTGCCCGTGGTGGTATTGACCGGCGGGATCACCGGGCTCACTGGCCCCTGCGCCAAATTGAACACGGTGGTAAACCCGTTGGGAGGATTGATCTGCTGATTCGCCAGCACCGGAATATTCTGCGTAACGTTGTGCCCGAAGCTGGTGCCGAATGTGCCCAAGGAATAAGACCAGCCGTAGCCGGCGCGTACTACCGTCTTGGGAGTCAGTTGGTAAGCGATACCTGCGCGCGGGGCAAAATTCTTCCAGTTCATATTCTGGATGCCGTGGCTTGAAGTCTGGCCGACTCCGAACACGTGCAGCAATCCGTCAACCAGGCTGAGAGTCGCGCCGTTACCCGGTGCGTTGACCGTCTCGGGGAAGATCATTTCCCAGCGCACGCCGTAGTTGAACGTCAACTTGGGCGTGATACGCCACGTATCCTGGCCATACCAGAAGAAACGCTTCTGGCGTTCCTGGGCGTCGGTACTGCTGCTGACGTAGCGGTTGAAGCTGTTGACGTCGCCTAACAGGAAACTCGCCAGACCCAAGCCACCCGCCGTGTTGCCGTTAGTCGACAGAACATTCGCGGTAATACCGGGACTGAAGTACAGTTCCCCGGAGCGGTGAGAGTCACTGGGAACGCGAAGGTTGAGAGCATAGCGAAGGTCGGCCCCAAGCTTGATCGTATGGTTGCCTATGATCTTGGTGGTGTTGTTGACCCATTGGAACTGCTGTTCCCGTTCGTTGAGCGGGCAGTTGCACTGGTTGGCGCCTAAGCTATAGCCAAACTTCTCTTCCGCGTCGCCTTGCAGGTCGAAGTAAGGGAGACCGGACGTGAAGAAGGTATCGTTGTTCAGATTGGGAATGCCGGCGTCCTTCGCCGGGCTGGTGCCCAAGCCGTTCGGTGTCACGGTTACCCGGTAGCGCATGAAACCGAAGCGAAACTCTGTAATGAGGGTGGGACTAATCGTTCGGTTGTAGCCCAAAGCGATGCTCTGATTCTTCACGTTCGACACACCCGCGAAGTTGACGTTGTCCAGGGCCGGACCGCCGGCGAGACTTCCGAATGCCCCGTCCGCCTGTTGATTGAACGCCTGGTAGCTGTAGCGGCCGAACAACGATGACTTCTCGTTAATGAAGTAATCCCACCGCGTATCCCAGTTGTTCACGTCGAACAATCGCGAACCGCTGGCGATGTAGTTGTTCCGGTACGCCGCGCCGGGGTCGCCGGGGGCGTTCGGGCCCGGGATCAGCTGCAGAATTTTCAAAGCCTGCGGGCTTAGCAGACTGGGCGTAATGATGTTGCCGGCGAAGGGATGGCGGCCGAGGCCAGTTACCGGGTCGCCGCTGGTCGGGTCAAAGAGTTGGTTGTTGCCGCCGTTGAGATATTCGCTGAGATTGCCTTGGCGCGCCAAAGCCGTAGGCACCGAGGTTTTCACCGTCGATCCGTCGCGCCGCCGCGTCAACTGCGTATCGCCAAAGAAGAACAGCTTGTTCTTGATGATATGCCCGCCCAGCGAGCCGCCGAACTGGTTCCACTTGGTGGGCGGCACCGATCCGGTATTCTGCGTAAACGGGTTGCGGGCAAAGTCCTGAAAACCCGGAGAATTATTGCGGAGGAATTCGAAAGCTGAGCCGTGCAGTTCGTTGGTGCCGCTCTTGGTAGAGGCATTCACCACTCCCGCGCCGGTATACGCATACTCCGCGTCGTAATTGGTGCCCGAGATCTTGGCCTCAGTCACGGCGTCGATGTTGGGGTTGATCACGATGATTCCCAGGATCGGGTCCTGGTTGGTGGTGCCGTCCAGTTCGTATCCCGTCGCACTGAAAGGCTGGCCGTTAACCTGGATCTGCTCGCTGCCTTGGGGGTTTTCGCTCGAGGCGTGATTCCAGCCGAGCCGCTGGGCGCCCGGCGCCAGCAACTCAAACGCCTGGAAGTTGCGGTCGAAGGAAGGCAGGTTGGTGAGCTGTTGCGAACTGTACGTAGTGGCCACATCCGCCCGGTCCGACTGCAGGAGCGGAGCGACAGCCGTCACCTCAACCTGTTGTGTCACCTCGCCTACCTGCAACCCGAAATCCAGGCGGGCCGACTGGTCTACGCTCACGCGGACGTCTTTGCTGATCGACTTCCGGAAGGCGGGCACCTCCACCTCTACCGTATAGATGCCCGGTATCAGCTGGTTCTTCTGAAAATTCCCGGATTCATTGGTGGTGACTTCGGACTTGGTACCTTTTTCCTGGTCCGTAATCGTTACTTTTGCGTTAGGCACGGCGCCGCCGCTAGCGTCGGTCACCGTACCGAAGATGCTTCCGAAAACCTGCTGGCCGAAGGCGCTTGCAGTTCCGAAGAACAGCACCACCAGGCAAGCGAGCGGTAACATAAATCGATTGGCTTTGTGTCCTGACGTGAACATGTAGTTCCCCCCTCTGAAAGCTCGGGCCATTTTGAAATCTTTTCGACAGTTACGCAAGGTCTTTTTGGGTTAGATACGGTTAAACCTGAAAATCCAAGCCAGTTCAACGGGTTACGGCCGTTGTTACCGGCTGAAACAGGCAGTTACCAGACCATTAACCCTAGTATCTTTACATTACCCCGGTCCCGACTTGTAAACTCATAATGTATCCATAAGTACGCTTTGCGGAGTAGGTCCGTAATCCCTTTGACAATATGGATTTACGTAGCGCGCGGCGGTGGCCGGCCCGGGCTACTTGCCGCGGCGCAGCAGGTCGACCTGTTGCGCGTCTTTGGCGGCTTTGGCGCGCGCACCATCGGCGAAGGCCGCTTTGCTCCCTTCCAGATCGCCTTTTTGGCGCAAGACCTGTCCCAGAGTGTTGAACGGTCCGGGGTCGGTGGGATTCAGGCGAATCGCTTCCCTGAGAGCGGGCACCGCTCCTTCGAGATCGCCTTTCTGCTTCAGGGCGGTACCGAGCATGAAGTACGCTTCCGCGTAATCCGGGCGCAGTTTCACCGCCGCCTGCATATGCGCGGCGGCCCCTTCGAAATCGCCGCTCTGCCAGCGGGTGATTCCCAACGTATAATGCGCTTCGGCAAGATTCGGATCGAGTGCGAGCGCGCGCGCCAACTCCGTTTCCGCCCCCTCCAGATCGTCCTTCTCCTTGAGCGCCACCCCCAGATCGTAATGCGCAATGGGCAGATTCGGATGATCGGCGAGGATGCCGCGGAACTGGCTGACAGCCTTGTCCAACTCCGCTTTTTGCAGGTAGGCGAACCCGATGTTAATGCGCGCCATCACATTGGAAGGGTCGAGCGCCAGCACCTTGTGGAACTGCACCAGGGCGGCATCGGCCTGCCGCGTGTTCACCAGGTTGATGCCCAGGTTGTTGCGCGCGTCCAGGTTCTTGGGGTCGAGTTCCACGGCGCGGCGGTACGCTTCTACCGCCCGCCCCACATCGCCCGACGACTGCCGCGCCAGACCGAGTTCGTTCCACATGGCGGCGTTCATCGGCTGCAACACCACCGCCTCGTCTAACTCGCGGGCCGCTTCCGCATGATGGCTGACGGCGTTGTACGCCTGCCCCAGACGATACCGGTATTCCGCCTCTTTGGGCCGCAGTCGCACCGCCGCTTGTAGCTCGGGAATGCTTTGATTCGGATCTTGCGCCAGCCAGTACGCCACCCCCAAGTGGTAATGCGCGGGGGCAAAACCGGGATCCAGCTGGATTGCTCTCTGGAAATACGGTAAGGCTTCCGCCTTGCGCTCCGTCGCCGCCAGTAGAAATCCGATCTCGTCCTGAATCTCGGCGGACTTCGGATCCAGCGCCGCCGCCTTCTCGAAAGCCAGCAGGGCGTTGGCGGCATCGCCCTTGGCCTTTAGAGCGCGGCCCTGGCTTACCCACTCGCCCAGACCTTGCGCGGCGGCAAGCGAGCAGCCGATAACTATACCGCTAACGATCTTCCCGCGGAGCATCCCGTTCACGTTTATCTTAGAGCTTTTCCTCGCCGCGAGCAAAACCGTTTGGTGGCGCAGGCGCTTCCGCCTGCGCTCCGTATTCTGACGCCGCGTCGCCCCGCCTTACCTGCCCTCGCCATGTATCATTATGTTTCAAAGGTTAAGCTCCTTGCTTGCAATCGATTCGAGAAACTGTTACGCTTTGTTCCAATGGCGGTTACAGGGGTACCGTCCGTGCCTCGTGAGGTGCTTTTCTCTCACGTAGACCGGCTGGTGAACAGTCACGTTCTGAAAGGTTCCGAGTCGCTTTGCAAGCTGCTGCGGTATCTGGCGGAACGGTCCATCGATCATCCCGGCGAGACCATCAAAGAGTATCAGATCGCTACCGAGGTATTCGGGCGGCCCGGCGACTTCGATCCCCGGCTGGACGCCACGGTTCGCGTGCAGACCGGCCGGCTACGCGCCAAGCTGGCGGAGTACTACGCGCTCGAAGGCACCGAGGACGGGATGATTCTCGATATCCCCAAGGGAGCCTACTCGCTGAGCATTCACGCACGCCCCGCGATCGAAGCCGGACCGCCCGCCGCTCCACCCGCTCCCGCACTCGAATCGGCGCCGGGCCCTGCACCGGCGGCGCCCGCCAAATCCCCCGGCATGGCCTTGATCGTGCTTTCGATCACCTGTCTGGGATTGCTGGCGGCGCTCATCTACGCCGTCACCCAGCGTTCGCGGACGCAGGTCGCCGCCCCCGCCAGCGCCGCCCCGGCGGCCGTCCAGGCCTTCTGGCATGGATTCGTCGACAAGCCGGAAGATCCCCTAGTGGTGTTCAGCAACGCTGAATTCGTCGGCCGCCCGGAAACCGGTATGCGCTATTTCGATCCCTCCCGCGATTCGCGCAATGCCATCCTGGATCACTACACCGGGGTCGGAGAGGTGCTCGGCATTCACGAGCTGGATCGGGTCTTCACCTCGCTGCAACATGGCATTCGCGTGAAACGCGGCCGCCTTCTGTCCCTCGACGACGCCCAGAACAACGACCTTGTTTTCGTCGGATCGCCCTCGGAGAATCTCACCCTCCGCGAGTTGCCCACTACCCAGGACTTTGTTTTCCGGTTGGCGGACTCCGGCCCCCGCAAAGGCGATTTGGAAATCGTCAACCTCTCTCCCCGCGCGGGAGAGGAGAAGACGTTCATTGGCTCCAAGACCGTGCCCATCGCCGAGGACTACGCCCTCATCGGCCTGGTTCC